>CANQTQ010000009.1 GCA_947626765.1 uncultured Clostridia bacterium | reverse complement strand
TAAGAATTTTTAATAAAGATTTGTGCCTTCCACAGACGAGCGAAGCGAAGGCAAGGAAGGAATGAGATTAAATATGACAAATTACGAACAATATTATAAAAAAAGTATAGAAGCATTAACACAATATATTATGGAAAACAAAGCAATGCCAACAGAAAAAGTTTGGAATAAGTTAGCATCTAAAAATGATTACTTAACAAGTCAATCATTGGGTTATTTATCTGGAATAAAGTTTTCAGACTTATGCAAAGACATATACAAAAAATATAAAAAAGAAAAAATGTAATAATTAAAAAATGGAGGAACTACCAATGAATATTTGGCACGATATTTCAGAAAATAGAATAAAAAAAGACAGTTTTGTTTCTGTAATAGAAATAAGTAAAAATGGACGTAATAAGTATGAACTAGATAAAGAAACAGGTATGCTTAGATTAGATAGAGTTTTATACACCTCAACACATTATCCAGCAAATTATGGCTTTATTCCAAGAACTTATGCAAATGATAATGACCCACTAGATGTACTTGTTTTATGCCAAGAAGAAATTGCACCATTAACTTTAGTAGATTGCTATCCAATTGGTGTTTTAACTATGACAGACGAAAAAGAATATGATGAAAAAATTATTGCAATTTGCAAGCAAGACCCATTTTTAAATACCTACCAAGACATTTCTGAAATACCAGCTCAAATTTCTTCTGAAATTATGCACTTTTTTGAGGTATATAAACAATTAGAAAATAAAACTACATCAGTAGATAAAATGCTTGGAAGAAAAGAGGCAGAAGAAATTATTGAAAAATCTATACTAAATTATAAAGAAAAATTTAAAAAATAAAAAACTTATTAAACAATAAATAATATAAAATTAAATAAAGAGGAAAGTTATGATTGAAAAAATATTTTTTACAACAATAGCAATTGCTTTATTTACAATTACATTTCTAAAGTTAATTAAAAAAAATGACACCACCTATATTTATGTTTTAGCAATAGAATTTATAGGAATAGCAATTAATTTTATAGAGCTATTTATAAAAACTCCATTTCATTGGAGTTTAAAACTTGTAATGTATTTATTATCTGTTATTTTACCAATTATATTATTTACAATAGAAAAAATAAAAAATGTAGAACTAGCTGAATTAATCATTACAATAGCTGTTCCAATTTTAGAAAAAATGGGAAAAAGAGACTTATCAAAAACTATGCTAACAAATTTTTTGAATAAAAATCAAAACAGTTATATATCTCATAAACTATTAGCTCAAATTTATATGCAAGAAGAAAATTATGATTTAGCAGTTAATGAATACATTAAAACAACAGAGCTTGGAACAAAGAATATTGATGACTATTACAAACTATCAATAGCATTAAATAAAAATAAACAAAATGAAGAAGCAATTACAATACTTCAAGATATTATAAGAAATACACCAGAAAATGAGAAAGTTACAAACTTATTAGGTGAAATTTATTTTGAACAAGAAAGATACAAAGAAGCAGTATCTGTATATATGGCATCACTTCGCTATCACCCAGGAAGCTTTGAAATATATTATAATTTAGGAATGGCATATACAATGATGAATGATTTTGGAAGAGCTAAAGAGTTTTATGAAAAAGCGGCAGAAGTTAATTCACTTGCATATAATGCCAAATTAAATTTAGGTCAAATTGCATTAATATATGGAGATTTAGACGAAGCTGAAAATTATTTTAGAGAATCTTTGAAGCAAAATGATTTAGAAGCGGGTTCATACTATTATCTTTCACAAATTGCCTTATTAAAAGGAGATGAAGATAAAGCCAAAAATTATATGAATGTAGCTGTACAATTAGACTCAAAAGCATATAAGCAAATGCAAAAAGACCCTCTTTTTACACCTATTAAGACAGAAGTTCCGCCTCCACAAGAAGTTGTAGAAGAAGAAAAACAAGAAATAAAGAAAACTTTAACTAAAAAAGAAAAAAATGTAAATAAACACTTAAGCAAAATGTGTATGCTAGTGGAAAATTTAAGTAATGAAGATTTACAAGTTATTAGAAAAGCTAAGGAAAAACAAATAGATAAAGAAGAAAAACAAAAATAATTAAGTAAAAAATTTAAAGGAGGAAATAAAATGCAAATATATCAATCATTAATTTTAGGAATTGTGCAAGGATTAACTGAACTATTACCAATTTCAAGTTCAGCACATTTAAATATTATACCTTGGATATTTAATTGGAATATACCAGAATGGTTTGATGTAGCACTTCATTTTGGCACACTTTTAGCAATTGGATTATATTTTTTCAAAGATTGGTTAAAACTAATAAAAGGTGGATTTAACCAAGTTGTAAAAAAAGAAAAAACAACTGAAGGAAAAATGTTTTGGTATATTGTTTTAGCAACAATTCCAGGAGGAATAATTGGTTTTATACTAGATAAATTTTTAGAGGATGCTTTAACTACACCTTTAATTATAGCAATTGCCTTAATTGTAATGGGAATTATACTATATGTAGCAGATAAAAAATGCAAATCTGTAACAGACTATGAAAATATGAGTTTAAAACAAACATTTTTAATAGGATTATCACAAGCACTTGCATTTATTCCAGGAGTTTCTCGCTCAGGAGTTACAATGACTACAGCAAGAATTATGGGAGTAAAAAGAGAAGCAGCAGCACGTTATTCATTTATGCTATCTGCTCCAATAGTATTAGCTGCTACAGTATTTAAAGCAAAAGACTTCGTTTTTAGCATTCCATTTTTTATTGGTGTATTTGCAAGTTTTATAGTAGGAATTTTTGTAATTAAATTTTTATTAAATTATTTAAAAAAAGGTGACTTCAAATGGTTTGCAATATATCGTGTAATATTTGGTATAATAATACTTGCAGTACTTTTTATAAGATAAAAAACCAAATTTAAGAAATTATTATTTACATATATAAAATTAGCAGTTTTTATTACCAAAAACTTTTTTAAGCTAAAGTATAAAAAACACATAAAAATAAACGAATATAACCATTTTAGAATTAAATAATAAATTTAAATATTACAAGAATATTACAGAAATTTTACAATTGTATTAAATAATAAATATACATATTGACTTTTATTACAAAACATATAAAATAAATACAGAAAAAATTATAAATAATCAAAAAATGTCAAATAAAACAAAAAATTCAAGTATGTTTTGCTAAAATTTTGTCAAATATAATAATAGTTTTTAAAAAAATAAACGAAGGAGAAAAATAAGATGTCTAGTTGTTTAGGAATATATATAGAACCAAATATTATTAAATATGCAAAAGTCACAAAAGAACGCGACATTTTAACTGTTGATTCCTTTGGAATTAAATTCTATGACAAAATTGGCGAAGCAATAAAACAAATTATATCAGACACATACAGCTATAAAACACCAATTAGCATCAACTTATCAGAAGAAACTTATCAATATTTTTCAATGTTTAGTTTATTAAACAAAAATGACTTAAGAAAAGCAATTGAAACAGAATTTGAATCATTTTGTACGGAAAAGGGCTACAATAGAAATGCTCTAGAAACAAGATATGCCCTAGTAAATGATTTAGATGATAAAGAAAAAATAAAAGTAGTTTATATTTCTGCAAATAAAAATACAATAAATACTATAATGCAACCATTTACAGAATATAAAGTTTCTACAATTTCTCCAATAGGAGTTAGTATTTCAAACATTGCAAACTTAAAAGAAAAAGAAAATATACTAATTATTAACATGGAAGAAAAAACTACTTTAACAACTATTGTAGATAACAAAATATATTCAGTAGAAAAGCTTGAAGAGGGTTCTAGCAATGTACTAGATAGTATTAATGTAAAAGAAAATTCTTATTCAAAAGCTTATGAAATATGTAAAAACAGCACTATTTATACAATGGAGGGCAAAGAGCTTCAAGACGAAGCAAATGAATATCTAGAAGATATTATGCCAACATTATATAAAATAGCAAGTGGAACACAAGAAATACTTTCAAATAGTACAGTAAAAATAGATAGAATTTATTTAACAGGTACATTATCTGTAGTAAATAACATAGATTTATATTTCCAAGAATTCTTTAAAACAGAAAAATGTGAAATACTAAAACCATTTTTTATTAAAGATAGTTTAAAAATAAACATGAAAGACTATATTGAAGTAAACTCAGCAATTAGCTTAGCAATGCAAGGTTTGGAATATGGTCTAAAAGACATGAACTTTAAACAAAGAACTTGGAAAGATGATTTGAATAACATTTTTGCAAGCCTAAATATTACAACAGGTAAAAAAGATGGAGAAAATAAACAAAAAGAAGGTAAAGAAGGAAAAGACGGCAAAAAGAAACTTTCAGTTGATTTTTCTAAATTCTTTAGATTTGATTTAAAAGAAAAATTAGATGCTACAGAAAGATGGCTACTTCGTACAGCAGGAGGAATTTTATTTTTAACTATTATATATTCAGCTTTTTCAATGTATTTAAGTTATTCTATTAATATTAAAAATATACAAGTACAAGAAGTTGAACAAGACACATTAAAACAAATTGCAGCAGTAGAAAGTGATATTTCAAAAGCAAATACTAAAACAAGTGAATATGAAGGATTAACAGAAAATTTAAAAAATATTAGATCACAAGTACAAGATGATGAAAGAAATAAAAAAGCAATTCCTAATTTATTAACAAAAATAATGTTTTCAATACCACAAGGTGTACAAGTAACATCTATTGAAAATACATCTGAAAATCGTGTTATTATAAATGCACAATCAGAAAAATATGAACAATTAGGTTACTTTAAAACAGTTTTAAAAACACAAGGAATTTTAACTAATGTTGTATCAACAGCTGGTACAAAAGATGGAGATTTAATTAGAATTACTATAGAAGGAGAATTGCCATGAAAAAGATTTTAATAACTATTTTAATTATATTATTAATTGTCATGGCATATTTCGCAATAGTTAAAGGAATAGCCATTGGCAATATAAAAGTATTAAGTGTAAAACAAATAAAAAATGAAAATGAAAAACTTACACAAGAAATTGCACAAACAGAATTGTTAATGAATACTAACTATCCAGCTAAAACTAGTTCATTAGATACAAGCGTTTCTAATTTATTAAAAGCTAGAGATGAATATTTAGATTTAGCAAGTGTTAGTACAGAAGAAGAAATTAAACAAGCAACAGTAAAAGAAGAATATACAGTAGAATTTTTATTAACAAAGTTTGGTAGATATGCAACATCAACACGTGTTAACTTAAAATATGAAATAACATCTGGTTCATCACCAGATTCTAACAATATTAATTTTACTGTTTCAGGTAAATATAGCAGAATAATAACATTTTTATCAGATATAGAAGATGATGCAAAACTAGGATTTAGAATTAGAAACTTTAAATTAATACCTAGTGGAGAAAATTTAACAGCAACATTTTTAGTAACAAATGTTAGTGTTAAACAAGAAACCTTACAAGGTGGAGGTACTGTTGATCCTAATGCACAGCAAGAACAGCCTACTCAAGATGGACAATCTGCTGAGCCTACAAGTGCAAATGCAGAAAATGAAGTGCAATAAAAATTTAAAAGGAGGAAAATATGATTAAATCAGTTTTAAAAGAAATATGCATAATGTTATTACTATGTGTAGCTATTGTTTTAGTCTTAGGAGTTGTATTTTATGATTATATTCCAGCAAACAAAGCAATACCAAATAAATTAGAAGCATATTCTACTCCTGATAATGTAAAAGAAGAAATAGAACAAGAAGTTGAAGGCTCTAACTTAAATACTGGAGAAAATTTAACATATGATATTACAGGAGCAGACCTTTCAATATATGAAGATGAAGAAAGTTATATAGCAGGAAAACCTGATCCATTTTCAGCAAGTCCTACTATAGATGAAAATACACAAGGTGGAAATGTAGATGGTACTGGTAGCTCGGGAAGCAGTTCATCTGGAGGCTCAGGCAATTCTACAAATCAAACAGCAGACCCAAATTCAACAGGCACTTACTTTGAAAATACAGGTCTAAAATAATTTCGGTTATATTTATTTAAATAAATATAAAAATATAACAATAATCTAAAGAGAAAGGAGTAAAAAACTATGAAAAAAACTAATGAAAATGGTATTACTTTAATTGCATTAGTAGTTACAATTGTTGTACTATTAATCTTAGCAGGTATTACTATTACTTATGTTTTAGCTGACGGAGGTATCTTTAGTGAAGCTCAAAATGCTGCAAAAGCAACTACAGCAGGTTCAATTCAAGACTATGCATCACAAATGCAAGTAGCTGTTATGACAGACTACTACACAAAAACAGCTGTAGGTGGAGAAGCAACAATTACTGATAGTACTGCTAACGCAGGATGGGCACAAAAATTCTTCCCAGCAAGTGGTGATTTTACAGTAGGTGATACTAGTTTAACTGTTAAAGATGGTGTTATAACTGCAGGGACTGTAAAAGTAACAGCAAAGAAACACCCAAAAGTTGATTTTACTGTAACTTTTACAAACGGTGCTGCAGCAGTAACTTATGCTGATGCTGCTAGTGAGTAATTCGCTTAGCAAAAATATAATAATATTTAATAAAAGGGAAAGGCATATGCAAAAAGTGTATATGCCTAAACTTTTATAAATAGTTTTAAATCTTATTAACAAAAAATAATAAACGAAAAATTAATTGTAAAAATTAAAGGAAAACTTAAAATTATGGACATATTTTTATATATTATAATTTTCATAATTGGAACATTATTTGGTAGTTTTTTTACATTAGCAGTATATCGTATACCACTAAAACAAGATATTACTCATAAGCGTTCATACTGCCCAAATTGCAATCATAAATTAGGCTTTTTTGATATGCTTCCAATTGTAAGTTATATATTTTTAAGAGGAAAATGTAGATATTGTGGACAAAAAATAAGACCAAGATATTTAATTTTAGAAGTCTTATCTGGTATAGTTTTTGTTCTATTTGCTATGTCTATAAAATTAAGTATATTTACATTTAATATAAGCACTATAGTATATTTTATATTTGGATTAATATATATTGCTACACTATTTATAATAGCAGGAATAGATAAAGAAAATCATAAAATAGAAAAAGGTGTATTATTATTTGGTTATATAATGCAAGCATTATATATAGCTTATCTATATATAGTAGAAAAAGACCCTAATGTGTATAGATATGCTATATATTTAGTAATAGTTATTCTTCTTATTTTACTAAACACATTTTACCTAAGAAAAAAAGTAAAAAATAGTTATGTTACAGATATTTTATTACTTTGTATGCTATTTTTAATGTTTACATATGAAACTATTAGTATATTAACAATAGAATTTACATTACTAGCAATTGCTATAGCTCAAGTTATAAAAAAATTAATTAATATAATACGAAAAAAAGTAAATACTAAAGAAGAAAAACCTATTCCTATTGGTTTTTACTTATGTATTACAAATATTATATGTTTAATTACAGCTAATTATTATATATTTTTTTAAAAACTAAATGAAAGGAATACAATATGAAAAATGCAAAATTAAAGTCAAATAAAGCATTTACACTTCAAGATGCAACAATTGCAATAGTAATTATTCTTTTATTTGCTGGACTAATATCTACAGGTTTTGTAACAATTTATAAAGTACAAGCAGGTACAAAGATAGATTCAGTAGCTATGCTTTTTGTTGTTCAAATTATGGAGCGCATAGATAAACTAGGATATAATGAAGTTAAAGAAGCTACAATAGATAATTTAATTTCACAAATGCGAACTGATTTTAGTATTCCAAATAGTTTTAGTATAAATATTGAAATAGAGCCAGATGACATTACAAATGAACTTGTAAAAACAGTACATGTAAGATTAGGATATAATTTTAATGGCGAAGAGAGAAATATTTCAATAAAAACACTAAAGGTAAAGGAATTTAAAGGAGAAGAAGAATGAAAAATCAAAAAGGCATTACTTTAACTTTATTAGTTGTTTATATTATAGTAGCAACTATTATAATATCTGTTATTGCATATATGTCTTCTAACTTTTTTTCAAACGCAAATATAATAAAAGACCAAGATAAATATGCAGTTGAATTTAACAAGTTTAATATGTTTTTTATAAATGATGTAAAGAGCAACAAAGAAGCTACAATAGAACCAACAAAAATAACATTTGAAAATGGTACAGTTTATGAACTAAAAGGTACAGATATTTATAGAAATGAAACTATAGTAGCAAGTCAAGTGCAATCTGTACAATTTACAGAAGGTAGCTATGATGTAATAAATAATGATGAACCAGAAGCTAATATAACAAAAAAATTAATTAATGTTCATTTAATTATTGGAAAGAAAATTAGAGAAGGAACACCTGATGAAGAACTAAATAAAAGTATATATCAAAGATTTGATAAAACTATTGAATATGTTTTAAAATACTGGTAATTTTATGTAAATTAAACAAAATATATTGTTTTGTCGAAATATGTAGTATAATAATATTAATACAAAAGAATATGGAGGTACGAAATGGATAAAAAACAACCACTAGGAATTGAACTTGTAAGAAGAGGAGTTGTTACAGAAAGTAATATTCAAGAAGCATTAGACTACCAAAAAGAACACCCAAGAAAAAAAATAGGAGATATTCTTAATATTTTAGGACTTTGCGATTCTTATGTTTTAATTCAAGCAATGGGAGAAATATTAGAAGAAAAAGCTATTTATTTAACAGAAGCAGATATTAAAATAAACTCAATTGACTTTATTTCTTTAGATTTAATGAAACAAAATAAAGCTATTCCATTTGAAATAACAGCTGGAAAAATAAAAGTTTGTTTTGCAGATACAACAAATAAAAGGTCAATAGATGTTGTTAGATTGCTATTATTAAATAAAGGTTTAATAATGGAAAAATATATTACTTTTGAAAGTAATATAGATAAATTAATAGATACATTTGAGGGAACTGCATCAGAACAAATAAATGCAGATGCAGATATTTCTGGTTTAGTAGATAGCATTATTAAAACTGCTATGGAAAAAAGAGCAAGTGATATTCATATTGAGCCACAAGAAGATAGCATAAGAGTTAGATACAGAATAGATGGTAGATTAATTACAGCAGTAGAAATTAATAAAGATAAACAAGCACAATTAATAGGTAGATTAAAAGCAATTTCTAATATGCATCAAGAAAAACAAGAATCTCAAGATGGTAGAATACTTCTTTATCCAGAATATAATATTCGTGTATCATCACAAAGAAATGTATATGGAGAAAAATTTGTATTAAGATTATTAAAGAAAAATGCTAATATTAGAGGAATTTTTGATTTAGGATTTCCACAAGATGATGAACTTGTTAGAAATAGTTTTAATAAAAGAAACAGTATTACAGTTGTTGCTGCGCCAACTGGTGAAGGTAAAACAACAACACTTTATAGTATTATAGATTATTTAAATAATCCAAACATAAATATTACTACAATTGAAGACCCAGTAGAAATTAGAATAAATGGATTAAACCAAATTGAAATAGATGCTAAAGAAAGCTTTTCTGATGCATTAAGAACTGTTTTAAGACAGGACCCAGATATTATTCTAGTAGGTGAAATTCGTGATAAAGAAACAGCAGAAATTGCAATGCAAGCAG
This sequence comes from uncultured Clostridia bacterium, assembly GCA_947626765.1. GTDB lineage: Bacteria > Bacillota > Clostridia > TANB77 > CAG-508 > CAG-273. The sequence goes on along the minus strand of CANQTQ010000009.1, from coordinate 39,859 downwards.
GACAAACAGGACACTATGTTTTGTCTACAATACATACAATAGACAGTATAGAGGTTATTACAAGACTTAGAAAAATAGGTATATCTAACTATGATATTGCTAGTATTTTAGCAACATCAGTATCTCAAAGATTAGTTAGAAAAATATGCCCACATTGTGCAAAAGAAAGAGACTTTAATGAAAAAGAAATTGAAGTAATAAATAAAATAGGCGAAAAATACAATATTAAATTTGATTTAAAAGATAAGAAAACTTATGATGCAGTTGGTTGTAAACATTGTAACCAAAGTGGCTACTTAGACAGAATTGGTATTTTTGAAATATTAAATATTAATGATGAAATAAAAGACTTAATTTCAAGAGATGCATCTAGTATGGAAATAAGAAAAGCTGCATTAGAATTAGGCTATAGACCACTAATTATAGATGGAATTTATAAAGTACTAAATGGAATTACTACTTTAGATGAGTTAAACAATAAATTAATTATTTATTAATACATAGGAGGAAAACAATGGTTGATATAGAGAAAATCTTAAATGAGGCTGTAAAAAGAGATGCTTCTGACGTGCATTTAATTTCAGGCATTAAACCTATTTTAAGAATTAGAAGAGATTTAGTAGAAGTAGAGGAAGCAGAAGAATTAACCAATGATGACATGGTAGAAATTTATGATTACTTTGTAAGAGGAAATGTAGATAAAGACAAAGTTTATAGAGAAACTAGAAAATTAGACTGTTCTTATGTATTTGGAGATATAAGACTAAGGGTTAACATTTCAACAGTAGATGAAGTACCAGTATTAGTACTAAGACTTATAAAAAATGTACTTCCAAAATATGAAGATTTAGGAGTACCAGATATTGTTAGAAGAATGATGAGCCAGCCACAAGGTTTAATATTAGTAACTGGTAAAACAAACTCTGGTAAAACAACTACATTAAATGCTCTTATTAATGAAATAAATGAAAATCAAAATAAAAAAATATTAACTTTGGAAAACCCAGTAGAATACAAACATAAATGTAAAAAATCAATTATTGTACAAAAAGAAATAGGTGTAGGTAGAGATTGCTTAGATTTTAGTAGTGGTGTTAAAAACTCTTTAAGAGAGGACTGCGATATTCTAATTATAGGAGAGATTCGTGACAAAGAAACTATGGAAGCAGCAATTGAAACAGCAGAAGCTGGGCACTTAGTAATAGGAACACTTCACACAAAATCTTGTGCAGAAACTATAGACAGAATGATTAACTTTTATGATATACGAGACCAACAAACAATAAAATACTTAATATCTTCACTATTAAAACTAGTAGTATCTCAAAGATTATTAAAAGGTAGAGATGGCTCACTTGTTTTAGTACCAGAAGTAATGGTAGTAGATAACATTGTAGCAGGTATAATTCGTAAAGAAAAAATTAGTGTTTCTGAAATAGAAGATGCTATTCAAAGTAATTCAGATAAAGGAAGCATTGGATTAATAAATTCTTTAGCAGAACTATTTGTAGCAGATAAAATTACTTTAGACCAAGCAAAATCACAAATAGAAGAAAAAAATATTGAAACATTAAATAGAACAATTATGCAATTAAAAATAAAAAGAGATAGTCAAGAAAAATCAAAAGTTAGCAATTAATAAAAAGGAGATGATAAAGTGCCAGAGTATATGTACAAAGCTGTTACTAAACAAGGTCAAATTGTTAGAAACAGAGTAGAACAATCTAGTAAAAGCAATTTAATTAAAAAACTTAAAAGTAACGATTTGCTTCCTATTGAAGTAATACAAATAGGTTATAGAAGCAAAAAATCAAAAGCAAATAGAAGAAATGTAATAGACATTGATGAAGTTATGCAAGCTTCTAACTCTGCAACTATTATTCAAGGAAAATCTGGTAGTAAGCAAACAGCAAGAGAAAAATTTAATATAGCTTTATCTGTAGGTCAAAGAATTACTGAAAGAGATCTTATTATATTTACACAGAATTTCTACTTATTAAAAAAGGCAAACTTTAATAATATTCACGCACTAAGTACACTTATAAGTAGTACAGAAAACCTTTCATTTAGAGGTGTAATAGAAGATATTTTAGCAGGTGTAGAAGCTGGAGAATACATGTATACTACAATGGAATATTATTCAGATATATTCCCATATATATATGTAAATATGATTAGAGTAGGTGAACTTTCAGGATCACTTACTAAATCTCTAGAACAAGCAGTAAAATACTTAGATGATACTACAGCAAGAAACAAGAAAATTAAAAGTATATTAATTCCAAATATTGGACAATTTGTAGCAATACTTATATTATTAGTTGTAGGAACTATATTTGTATTACCTGCAATTCAAGATGTATTTGTGCAAATGGGTAGTAGTGCCACCTTACCAGGTATAACGCTGTGGTTTATGGATTTCTTAGACTGGCTGATGGCATATTGGTATATTCCTGTTGGCATTGTTGCAGCAATAGTAGGAATTATAATTGCTTATATAAACACGCCAAAAGGAAAATACAATTGGCACTATTTTAAATATAAAGCACCAGTTTTCGGTAGATTAATATTTGGTATAGATTTCTCAAGATTAATGAGAGCAATGCTTTTAAACTTACAAAATGGAATGAGAATTCAAGATGCATTAGAGGTTAGTAAAAGTGTAGTAAAAAACTATGTAATGTTATCAATAGTAGAAACATCTATTAATAACTTACTTATTGGTGGTTCATGGATAGAGCCATTTGAAAATTCTGGACTATGTAGAGCAATGGAAATTGAAATGTTAAAAATAGGTATGCAAACAGACCTTCCAGAAATGATGGAAAAATTATTAGACTACATGGATGTAGATATTCAAGAAAGCTTAAACAAGATAATGAAAGTATTACCAGAAATATCTTACTTATTCGTTGGAATAGTATTAATATTCTTAGTAGTAGTAGTACTTGCACCATGTATCCAATTATATATGGGAAATTGGTTAATAGACGCACTAACATAAAAAGTAAAAAAGTTGTCCTGTATAGGGGCAACTTTTTTTGAGTTACAGGGTTCTATTGCTTGCTTTTAAGCATTTAGGTACAGGTCAGATTTTACACATATATAATATATTTTATAAAACAATACATATTATAGAAAGGATTATATAATTATGAAAATAGGAATTGATATTGGTGGAAGTCATATAGGAATTGGTTTAGTAAATGAAAATGGAAAAATAATAGAGAAATATGAAACAGATTTAAGCAGCTATAAAATGAGTAATAAAGAAGCATTAAGTAATTACAAAGTAAATAATAAAACACAAGATGGCCAAAAAGAGAATTCTAATATATCTGAATTTATAGAAAAATATATTATAGAAACAATTACAAAATTAAAAGAAAATTATAATATAGAATTAATTGGTGTAGCATGTGCGGGAACTCCAAAAGATGGAAAAATTACTTCTATAGTAAATTTAGGTTTAAAAGAGTTAGATATTACAACTATTATAAAAAGTGTATATAATGGCAAAATAATAGTAAGAAATGATGCTAAATGTGCAGCACTAGCAGAAAAAGCATATGGTAGCTTAAACAAATATAGCGATTGTGTATTTTTGTGTTTAGGAACTGGTATTGGTGGTAGTGTTTTTATGGGAAATAAACAATTACAGCCTATTAGATATCCAGCATTTGAAATAGGACATATGGTTATAGATATAAATGGAAATCCATGTAATTGTGGTAAAAAAGGTTGCTTTGAAACTTATTGCTCTATAAAAAGACTAAAAAATAAATTTATACAAGAGTTAAAATTAAATGAAGAAATTTTAGCTAAAGATTTATTAGAAATATTAAATGCTAAAAAGCAAGACGAAAAAGTTAAAAATATTATAAATGAATATATTAATAACTTAATTATTGGGCTTTCTAATATAATAGACATATTTGAACCACAAGCAATTTCACTAGGTGGTAGTTTTGTTTATTTTGAAGATATTTTATATAAACAATTATTAAAAGAATATAATGAAAGAAAATATGTTTTTAATAAAGAAGAATTACCAGAGCTAAAACTTGCTAGTTTAGGAAATGATGCAGGAATTATTGGCTCAGTGTTAGAAAAAGGTTAAAATGCTTGCTTTTAGGCACTTAGAAATAGGATATAGGTATTTTTAATATAATAAATTATTTTTTTCATTAAGTGAAAAGTTAAATACAATTCCATAAAGTAAATGCAATTTATATGATTAATGCATAAAGAAAATTATTTTTTTAGATACAGTTAACATAAATAATTTGACAAAAACAAAAAAAACCGTTATAATAAATAACAGTTGTTACCAATTTTGGTAAAGAAGAGATTTATATATATTTAAAAAGCAAAATAAAATAATAGTATTTAAAATAATAAAGAAAAATATGTTTAATGTGCGGCATTTAAATTAAACATATATGCTTTATTAAAAAAATATTAATAAAATAATTTTGTGTGTAATAAATAAAAAATTATTTTAAAGTATGGCAAATTAAGTGTTTAAAGTAGGAAATTTCTTATTAGTAAAAATTATATGTAATTATTGAGAAAAAACTTTATATAGCATAAGAAATATCTTAATATAAAAATTATTATTTTATGTTGTTTTAGTTTAAAAAAGTAAAAAATGGTAAATCATAAAAATAGTAAAAAAGTGATTTATTTGTTTTTGCAGTTTATTTTAAAATATATAAATTGAAAAACAAAGAAAAAAGGAGAGATAAAAAAATAATGTTAACAAATGAAAGACATCAAAGCAACGTAAAGGGCAAAAGTGATAATATTGCAGACAAAAGAAGAAATAATTATAGAGATTCTAGATTAAATTCTAAAAAAGATGAAAAAGCTCAACTTATACCTATACAAGAGCAAAATAAAGAAAAGCAAACAAGAATTAATCATACAAGAACTGAACAAGCAAAAACTTCACATACTAGATTAGCAGAAAAAAAATCATTAGATGAAAAGCTTAAATTTGATTTTAAAAAAGAAAATTTAAAAATTATTCCTTTGGGTGGATTAGAAGAAATAGGAAAAAATATAACGGTTTTTGAATATGGAAACGAAATTGTACTTGTAGACTGTGGATTAGAGTTTCCAGAAGACGATATGCTAGGTGTAGACCTAGTAATACCAGATATAACTTATCTAGAAAAAAATAAAGAAAAAATAAAAGGTTTAGTAATTACACATGGACATGAAGATCACATTGGGGCAATACCATATATATTAAAACAAATTAATATTCCTATTTATGCAACAAAATTAACTGTTGCTCTAATAAAAAATAAGTTAGAAGAGCATAATTTAGAAAAAAGTGCAAAAATACATGTTGTTGAACAAGGCAAAACAATTAACTTTGGCAAAATAAAAGTAGAGTTTATACGAAGCAACCACAGTATTCCAGACTCTGTTATGCTTGCTATTCATACACCAGTTGGAGTAGTTCTTCATACAGGAGACTTTAAAATTGACTATACACCAATTGATGATAAAGTAATAGACTTAGGCAGAATTGCAGAATTAGGAAATAAGGGAATTTTAGCATTGCTTTCAGATAGTACAAATAGTGAAAGAAAAGGCTTTACTATGTCAGAAAGCTCTGTTGGAGAAGTATTTGACAAATTATTTTTAAATAACACAAAAAGAATTGTTGTAGCAACCTTTGCTTCTAATGTTCATCGTGTACAACAAATTGTAAACTCATCCATAAAATATGGCAGAAAAATTGCTGTATGTGGTAGAAGTATGATGAATATGATAGATGCCGCAATCGAATTAGGTTACATTAATGTACCAGAAAATACTTTTATTGATATAGATAATATAAAAAATTATCGTGATGACCAGTTAGTTATAATCACAACTGGTAGTCAAGGTGAAGCAATGTCTGCACTTACTAGAATGGCAAATGGGGAGCATAAAAAAGTAACAATTACACCAAATGATATGGTTATTATTTCAGCAACTCCAATACCAGGAAATGAAAAGTTAGTTTCTAAGGTAATAGATGAATTAATGAAAATAGGTGCAACTGTTATTTATAGTTCATTGGAAGACATTCATGTATCTGGTCATGCTTGTCAAGAGGAGCAAAAATTAATTTTAACTTTAGCAAGACCAAAGTACTTTATGCCAGTTCATGGCGAGTATAGACAGCTTATTGCACATGCAGAAACTGCAAAAAAGGTTGGAATTGAGCCTAAAAATATATTTATAATGTCAAATGGAAGAACATTAGAATTAAATGAAAACGAAGCCAAAATTACTACTTCAGTTCCAAATGGAAAAATATTAGTAGATGGTTTAGGAATAGGAGATGTTGGAAACATTGTTTTAAGAGATAGACAACATTTATCACAAGATGGATTAATTGTTATTGTAATGACAATGGACACATCTACAGGAGAAATAGTTTCTGGACCAGATGTAGTATCAAGAGGATTTGTTTATGTTAGAGAATCTGAAAACTTAATGGACGAAGTAAAAAGAGTAGCAAGAGAAGAAGTTAGAAGATGTGAAGAGAACCACATTCGTGATTGGTCTACTATTAAAGCTAATGTGAAAGATACTTTAAGAGATTATATTTTTGAAAAAACAAAACGTAATCCAATGCTTTTACCAATTATTATGGAAGTGTAATGCAATAAAATAATAAAAAAGCATAATAATTGTTGAAAAAGTATAAATATGCCATTAAAATAGAGAAGAAGTTTAAAAATGTAAAAAATCAAAACAATAAATGAAGGGAATAATAGAAATGGCAAAATATTCAAATCAAAAAAATAAAATAGTAGAAGAAGAAATAGCAGAGGCGGCACAAGAAATAAAAAATGGAAATTTAGTATTATTTCCAACAGAAACAGTTTATGGAATTGGCGCAAATGCATTAGATGAAGTTGCAGTTAAGAAAATATTTAAAGCAAAAGGTAGAGCAGGAGATAATCCTTTAATTGTACATGTTTGTAATATAGAAATGGTAGAAAACATAGTAAAAGAAATAACAGATGTAGAAAGAAAATTAATAGAAAAATTTTGGCCAGGACCACTTACTATTATTTTTGATAGAAAAAGTGAGAAAATAATACCAAATGCAGTAACTGCAAACTTAAATACAGTCGGAATTCGTATGCCAAGTAATAAAATTGCTAAAAAATTAATAGAAAAAGCAGGTGTACCAATTGCTGCACCAAGCGCTAATGTATCTGGAAGACCAAGCGGTACAAAAGTAGAAGACATTATAGAAGAATTACAAGATAAAGTATCATATATCTTAGATGGTGGCTTTTCAGACATCGGCTTGGAATCAACAGTTATTAAAGTAAGCAATAATCAAATAAATATTTTAAGACCTGGAAAGATTACAAAAGAAGAACTAGAAAAAGTTATAAATAATGTATGCATAGATACCCATGTATTAGGAAAAGTAGAAAAAAATGAAAAAGTTGCATCTCCAGGAATGAAGTATCGTCATTATGCACCAAATACAAAATGCATGATGGTTTATAGTAAAAATAATCAAAAAATGGTAGATAAAATAAATGATATAACAAAAAAAATGTATGAAGATAATAAAAACATATTAGTCTTAGGAAGAAAAGACAATTTAGAAGAATACATTTCACAAAAGAAATGGAACATTGGAGAAAACTTAAATGAAATTGCAAAAAATATTTTTACACTTTTAAGAAAAGTTGATAAGGAAAATGTAGATTTAGTTATTATAGAAGGAGTAGGAGAAAAAGGTTTAGGGCTAGCTATTACTAATCGTTTAATACGTGCTTGCGAGTATAATTATATAGTTTTAGACTAAAATATAATAAATTAAAAAATATAATGAATTTATTTAATTCATTATATTTTTTAATTTAAATTATGAATAAAATTCGCCAAAAATCCTCATACTAAACTTAAACTAATACTTAAAAGAGAGGAGAAATTTGGTAATGAAAAAAGGATTTATCATCGGAAGCATTGCAATTATATTATTAGCAATAAGCGTAATTTTAGGAATATATGTATATAATATGCAGCATACAAAAGATAGTAATATTCAAGATGGTGCAAAACTTGCTCAAATATATAATCAAAATAAATTATCAGATGAATTAATTTCCACTTCTTCTTTAGAAGAAAGAATATCGCCTAATAGTGTTATTATAGAAAAACAATATTTTAAAGACTGTGATCATATTATAAGAAATGAAATACCGGTTGATGAAAATTTAATAAATTGTACTAAAGAGGAATTAGCTAAAAAATATAGCGACTGGAATATAGAAGAATTTACAAGTAGCCAAATTACTATATATAAAGAAAATGAAGGTTTTTGCCCAGAACATTATATAATAAGAGAAAATAATGGCGTACTTGCAGTATATACAATAGATGAAGACGGATTAGAAACATTAAAACAAGAAACTGAAATTCAAACTATGTATTTACCGCAAGAAGATATAGAAAAATTTAAACAAGGCATGCAAGTAATAGGAAATAGTCAATTACTAGATGTACTAGAAGATTTTGAGTAACTGGGGACAGGTACAATTGCTTATTTTCAAGCACTTAGGGACAGGTCTAAAACCAAAAATTAAATATGTTTAAATATTAAAAAAGTGATAAATTATTTAAAATAAAAATTTATCACTTTTTTTAAGTTATTATTGATTATTATTAATTTTTAAATTTTCTTTTTTCAAATAACCTTGTTTATAAAAAGTTACATAGTACATTATTAAGGAGAAAATTGTGGTAGCTAGTGCCAAATAATATATCCATATATCAAACTGTGGAAGAAATGCTACAGAATTTCCTGGAGCAGCTGCTATATTGTTCCAATAATGAATTACAAATGAAGCAGCAATTGCTACATAAAATAGTACTGTTGCTAATTTTCCAAACCATCTACTAGAAACTACTAATTCTTTTCCATATAGAAAAGATGCTCCTGCAATCATAGCCGCTTCCTTAATAACAACTACAATAATAATCCAAAATGGTATAATATTTTTAAAAGCAAGTGTAAGCAAAACCGCTATTTGCGTAGTTTTATCAGCTAGTGGATCAATAAGTTTTCCAAAATTAGTAATAAAATTAAATTTCCTTGCAATAAAGCCATCTAATACATCTGTTAATCCAGAAATAATAAGAAATATAAATGCTAATATGTATTGCTCTTTTAAAATAAAATAAATAATAAATGGTATTAGAAAAAATCTTGCAACTGTTAGTATATTTGGTATTTGCCTTGTCATAAAATATCTCCTTATTTTTGTATATTTAATTTTGAATCTTTAAGTATAACATTAATCGTTTCACCATTTTTTAATTCGCCTCTTAATATCATATCAGAAAGCAAATCTTCTAAATATCTTTGAATAGCTCTTCTTAAAGGTCTTGCTCCGTATTTAATATCAGTTCCTTTTTCAAGTAAGAATTTTTTTGCATCTTCAGATACATTCATATAAATATTTTTATCAGATAATGCCTTTTTTGTATCATCTAACATCAAATCAACTATTTGTAATAGTTCATCTGACTTTAATTGTTCAAATATTACAATTTCATCTATTCTATTTAAAAATTCAGGTCTAAAGGTTTCTTTTAAGCTATCCATTATTTTATTTTGGTCCACACGTGAGCCACCAAAACCAATTGAATTAGTATTTAAATTAGAACCAGCATTAGATGTCATAATTAAAATTGTATTTTCAAAACTAACTGTATTTCCTTGACTATCCGTTAAACGTCCATCATCTAGAACTTGAAGTAAAATATTAAATACGTCAGGGTGAGCTTTTTCAATTTCATCTAATAAAACAATAGAATAAGGATTACGCTTTACTTTTTCAGTTAATTGACCAGCATCATCATAGCCTACATAGCCAGGAGGTGAACCTATTAATTTAGAAGTAGAATGACTTTCCATATATTCAGACATATCTACACGAATAATAGAATTTTCATTTCCAAACATTTCATAAGCAAGAGATTTAGCAAGTTCAGTTTTACCAACACCAGTAGGACCAACGAATATAAATGATGGTGGTCTTTTTGTACTCTTTAAACCTGCTCTACTACGACGAATTGCTCTTGATACTGCTTCAACTGCTGTATTTTGACCTATAACTCTTTTATGCAAATTATTTTCCAAATTTAATAGTTTTTGAGTTTCTGCTTCAGTAATTTTTTTAACTGGAATTTTGGTCCAACTCTCAATTACTTCTGCAATATCTTGTACAGTTAAGTCTTTAAGTCTCATTTTCTTATTTAAAGAATCAATCTGCTCAATTAAGCTACATTCTTTAGATTTAAGTTCAGCAGCTTTTTTGTAGTCTTCAGTAGAATCTGCAAGTGCAGCTTCTTCTTTTTCTTCTTGAACAGCTTTAAGCTCATTTTTTAATATTTCTAATTGATATAATTCTTTATTATTTAAATTAATACGTGAACAAGCCTCATCTAAAATATCAATTGCCTTATCTGGCAAAAACCTATCATGTATATATTTTTCAGACATAATAACCGTTTGTTTAATTACATCAGTTGAGATTTTTACTTTATGATAATCTTCATAATATTTTTTAACACCATCTAAAATATCAATAGAATCTGTTATAGATGGTTCTTCTACTATAACTGGTTGAAATCTTCTTTCTAAAGCACTGTCTTTTTCAATATATTTTCTGTATTCCTTTAAAGTAGTAGTTCCAATTAATTGAATATCACCATTAGAAAGAGATGGTTTTAAAATGTTTGCAGCATTCATAGAATGTTCAGCATCACCAGCTCCAATAATATTATGAATTTCATCAATTACTAAAATAATATTTCCTAAAGATTTGCATTCTTCAATAATAGATTTCATTCTAGCTTCAAATTGACCTCTAAATTGAGTTCCAGCAACTATGGCTGTCATATCTAATAAATAAACTTCTTTATTTAATAATTTAGCTGGTACTTTCTCTTCGGCAATTTTAATAGCTAAACCTTGAGCAATTGCTGTTTTACCAACTCCAGGTTCACCAATTAAACAAGGATTATTTTTAGAACGTCTATTTAAAATTTGAATCATTCTTTGAATTTCTTTATCTCTGCCTATTACCATATCTAGCTGTCCATTTTTTGCTTTTAAGGTTAAATTAGTACCATAAGTCTCTAATGTTTTTCTTCTTTTATCCTTTTTCTTTTCTTTATCTATTCTTACTTTCTTCTTTTCACTCGAAGAACTATCTGAAGAAGTATTATCACTATTATTTTGACCAAGCATATTAGAAAAAATAGAACCAAGAGGAATAGCACTAAAAGAAATTGGCATACCACCATTTTTTTCTATTTCATCTAATTCTTCAGAATCCATATCATTCATTTGCTCAGATATATTATCAATATCCATATTTTCAGCCATATTATTTACTATATTTTCTATTTGTTTAGTCATATTATTTATGTCTTTTTCTGTTAAGTTAGATTGTTTCATAAGATTTTCTATTGGATTAATTCCCATCTTTTTAGCACATTGCGCACAATAACCTTCAAGCTTTTGATTACCATTTTCATCTTGCTTATTAACAAATATAATAGCGGTGTTTTTATTGCATATTGAACATAACATAAATTTAAAATTCTCCATTTCTATATAAATAATATATTAAATTTGCTATTTTCATACCATATATAATACAACAAAACGCTAAATAAGTCAATGGAAAATGAGAGGCAGAAATGCATACTTATATATGCAAAATGCTTGTATAATTACGCACTTGCTTTTTAGAGAATAATAGGTTAAAATAATATATAGAGAAAATTTATAAATATAGGGAGATTTTAGAATGAAAAGTCCTAAAACAATATATATTTTAATCAGCATTTTTTGTATATTTGCAGTTGCAGCTGGCATTTATGCAGAATTTTTTGTAAGTGAACAAGACAAGCCAGGGATTATAGTTCCAAATTTAAATAATGAAAATGAAGATCCTATACAAGAATTAACACAAGAAGAAATTAAAACTCAGTTTGCTAGTATCTTTAATAACAACTTTAATAAAGGAAACTATGATACTACTAATATTGATAGAATAAATGCAAATGAAGATATTGTTTATACTGTTATTAATATGGAAGAAAAAAAGGATAATTATGAAATTGATATAAAATTACCTGCAATAAATATGACAAGCGATGTAGCTACAAGTTTTAACAATATTACCCAAACAATTTTTGCAAATAAAGCATCAGAAATACTTAACAATAATGAAATTAATAAAACAATATATAGTACAAGTTATGAAGGCTTTATTAATGGAGATATATTATCTGTAGTAATACAATCAACATTAAAAGAGGGAAACAACCCACAAAGGGTTATTATACAAACATACAATTATAATTTAGTTACAGGAGAGAAAGTTGAAATTGATGAATTAATATCACAAAAAAATATTATTCAAAGTGATTGCCAAAAGAAAATAAATAGCACAATAGAAAATGCACAAAAAGAAGCACAAACTTTGGTACAATCTGGATATACAGTATATAATAGAGACTTAACAAGCTCAATGTATTTATTATCAAATTTATCTACATATTTTTTAGGACCAAATGGCGATTTGTATATAATTTTTGCATATGGCAATCAAAATTTCACATCAGAAATGGATATAATTTGGTATGAATAGAGGAAAATTATGTCAAAAAATTTACTTATAACAGAAAAACCATCTGTAGCGGTAGAATTTGCAAAAGTTTTAAATTGTGCAGGAAACAGAAAAGATGGTTATATAGAGTCAGAAAATTGGATTATTACATGGTGTGTAGGACATCTAGTAACTATGAGCTATCCAGAAAAATATGATGAAAATCTAAAATTTTGGAGACTAGATACACTTCCTTTTATGCCAAAAGAATATAAATATGAAATAATTCCAAGTGTAGAAAAACAATTTAATATTGTAAAAAGCCTACTATTAAGAGAAGATGTAGGCTGTATTTATGTTGCAACAGACTCAGGAAGAGAAGGGGAATATATTTATAGATTAGTAGAAAATCAAATTAAACTTAAAGGAAAGCAAAGAAAAAGAGTTTGGATAGATTCACAAACAGAAGAAGAAATAAAAAGAGGAATTAATGAAGCAAAAGATTTAGAGGAATATGATAGTTTATGCAATAGTGCGTACTTAAGAGCAAAAGAAGACTATTTAATTGGAATTAATTTTTCTAGACTTTTATCTATTATTTATGGAAAACGCATGGCAAAAGATATAGGAGAAGAAAAAGTTTCTATTTCAATAGGCAGAGTCATGACATGTGTACTTGGAATGATAGTTCAAAGAGAAAGAGAAATAAGAAACTTTGTAAAAACACCATACTATAAAATAATAGGAGAATTTGGAGCAGAAAATAATTCATTTAAGGCAGAGTGGAAAGTAACAGAAAACTCTAGTGTATATGAATCTACAAAATTATATAATGAATCAGGCTTTAAAAAAGAAGATGATGCAAAAAATTTTATTTTTAGTTTAAAAGATAAAAAAGCAACTATTACAGACATAAAAAAAACAAAAACAAAAGAAAATGCTCCACTTTTATTTAACCTAGCAGAAATTCAAAACGAGTCATCTAAAAGATTTAAAATAAAGCCAGACGAAACACTAGAAATAATACAAAATTTATATGAAAAAAAATTAGTAACTTATCCAAGAACAGATGCAAGAGTATTATCTACTGCTGTTGCTAAAGTTATATCTAATAATTTAAATGGTTTAGCAAAGGGATTTAAAGATGAAGAAATACAAGGCTATATTAAAAAAATGGTGGAAGAAAAATATTCTACAAATTTAATAAAAACAAAATATGTAAATGACAGTAAAATTACAGACCACTATGCAATTATTCCAACAGGACAGGGATTTGAAAATTATAATAATCTTCCAGATTTGCAAAAACAAATATATAAAGTAATTGTAAAAAGATTTTTAAGTATTTTTTATCCACCAGCAGAATATAATAAAATTTCTGTTCTAATTGAAGTAGAAAAAGAGCAGTTTTCAGCAAGTGGAAAAGTATGCGAAAAATTAGGATATTTAGAAATAACAAAAAATGAAAAAGAAAAACAATATAAAATAAATAATGTAAATACAGAAGCAAACAATGATGAAAAAGAAGAATTGCCAGAACAAAACAATTTAGAAATATTAAAAAATCTTAAAAAAGGTGAAGAAATAAATGTTGTTAATTATGAAGTAAAAACCTCAGAAACAACTCCTCCTAATAGATATAATTCTGGTTCAATGATTTTAGCTATGGAAAATGCAGGAAAATTAATTGAAGAAGAAGAATTACGAGAGCAAATAAAAGGAGCAGGAATAGGAACTAGTGCAACAAGAGCAGAAATTATGAAAAAATTAGAAAGAATAGGGTATATTTTAATTAATTCAAAAACACAAATAATTACTCCTACAGTTAAAGGAGAAAAAATTTACGATATAGTATATAATTCTATGCCAGATATGTTAAACCCAAAATTAACAGCAAGTTGGGAAAAAGGCCTAGAAATGGTAGCAAAAGAAGAAATTAAGCCGGAAGAATTTATGAACAAATTAGAAAATTATATAAATTCTAAATTTGATAAATTAGTAATAAGAAAATAAAATTTTACTATACTAAAATGATATGGTTTTTTATAATAACAAAAGAAAGGAGAATATTATATATTTCTAAAAAATATATAATATAAATATAAAAATTATGAATATTGGTATTGCTTTATCAGGTGGAGGAGGAAAGGGTGCAGCACATATAGGAGCCTTAAAAGTATTAGAAAAGAATAATATTAAAATATCTGCTTTAGCTGGTACTAGTATTGGAAGTATAGTAGCTATTCTTTATGCAATGGGATATACACCAGATGAAATGCTAAAACTATTTCAGTATTTTTCAAAAAGTATTTTAAAAGCAGATGTTAAATACTTATTTTCTAATTTAAAAACTACCAAAAGTATTTTAGGACAAGGTATTATTTCAGGAGAAGAAATAGAAGAAATTATTAACGAATGTGCAAAATTAAAAGGATATAAATATATAAAAGATATTAAAATGCCAATTTCAATTGTTTCAGTAGATGTAATAACTAAGAAAAAATGTATATTTACTAATATAAAATTAGATGAAACCGAAAATAATACAGACACTTTAAAAATGCCATCCAAAAATAATAGAAATTCATCTAAACAAACAGAATATATTACAAATATTGAAATAGGAAAAGCAGTAAGAGCAAGTTGCAGCTACCCTGGAATTTTTGCACCATTAGAGTATGAAAATTATAAATTCGTAGATGGTGGCATACTTAATAATGTTCCAGCAGATGAACTGCCACTTCTTGGCGCAGACAAAATTTTAACAATAAGATTTCCAGCAAGAGAAAAAGAAAATCCAGAGCATGCGTTAGACCTACTATTTAGGTGTATAGACATTGCTTTTGACGATAGAGATGAAGAAAAAATACAAAATAGCAACTACATTCTTGATATAATTCTTCCAGCATCTGCTGTATTTGATATAAAGAAAATTAATTTTTGTTACGAAGAAGGTTATAAAACTGCAATGCAGCAAATAGAAGAAATAAAAAAAAGTCTATTAATAAATTGAATTTACATAAATTTAATAAAATCTTGAAAAGCCTAGAAAAATATGGTAAAATAAATATATAAATTTTTAAAATCCTGTTTTGCAGGTTAATATGTATACAACTATAGTAAAAATAATTTTTGAAGGAGAATAAAAATGGAACTTTGGAAAATCTGGCTCATAGGCATTGTAATAGCTATAATAACTAGAATAGCTGTTACGCTAATATATGGTAAGAACAAACAGGCTTATGTGGGTGAATTCAAAGAAGTTATAGTGCAATTACTTATAATAATATGCATTGTAATTGAATTTGGTATGCCAATTGGAGAACTTTTAGGTAGGCTTTTGGATTTTACATTTAGTATAGATCTACTTTTTGCATTTGTATTTGCCATCGCTACATATTTTATTGCATTCCTTGTATTAGGATTATACAATATTAAATACAAATTAATGCAAATTCTTTATTTATTTGCTTTTGCACTTTCAGTAGTCGCTTATACTGGGCAAACTGTAGACTATCAACGGAATGTAGAAGAAATTCCTCAAAAAGTTTTAGAAGAAACTAAAACAGAAAACTTATTGTACTTTTGCAACATATCACTACAAACTCTTCCAACTGAAGAACCAGAACATTTCAGTTTGGAAAATGTAAAAAGTGTGTTAGATAATATCTGCAAATCTAATATGGTTACATATTGCTATACAGATCAAAAAGATACACTATTATGTGATGTTGCACCAAAACAGTGTTGTAGAGTAACATATATAAAAAGTAATCAGACTCCATATGTTGAAATTTATAGTTATTATGAGTACACAAAATTAATAGACCATAGAAACAACACAGAAACCATTAAGAAAAATACAGAAAAAAGGTGGAATGAATATACTTTTTACTTACCAGCATCAATAATTCAATACGCATTTAGCCAAAATTAAATTTCAAAGTTAGAGGATGTCCTATTATATGGATGTCCTCTTTTTATGTATTCACCTTTTATGGAAAGAAAACATAATATATAGCAAAAATAAAAAACTGAAAGGGTGAAACAAAAATGTCTAGTTACATAATTGAAGGAGGCAAAAGATTGGAAGGAGAAATAGTAGTATCTGGCTCTAAAAATGCTTCTTTACCAATAATTGCAGCAGCCATACTAAATAAAGGCATTACTAAATTATATAATATTCCAAATATTCATGATACCCAAATAACTTTAGAAATTTTAAAATATTTAGGTTGCAAGATAAAAAAGAATCATGGTAAAATAGAAATAAATAGTAAAAATATTGTAAAAAAAGATATACCAGAACACTTAATGAATCAAATGCGCTCTACTGTAATTTTAGCAGGAGCAATTATAGGGAGATTTGGAGAAGCTAAATTTTCGTATCCAGGGGGATGTGATATTGGTTCTAGGCCAATAGACTTACATTTAAGTGCATTTCAAAAATTAGGAATAAATATTATAGAAGACTCTGGATTTATCACATGCAAATGTGATAAAATAATAGGAGCAAATATTAATTTAGATTTTCCAAGTGTAGGTGCAACAGAAAACATTATTTTAGCAAGTATTTATGCACAAGGAGTAACACAAATTACAAATGCTGCAATGGAACCAGAAATTATAGATTTAGCTAAATGCTTAAATAAAATGGGAGCTAAAATAGAAGGAGCAGGAACAAATATTGTTAAAATTACAGGAATACAAAAGTTAAAAGATGTTAGCTATACTGTAATGGAAGATAGAATTGAAGCAGGAACCCTACTTTGTGCAGGAGCTATTACAGGTGGAAATATTTGCTTAAATTATAAAACACCAGAGCATATTACACCATTAATAAATAAACTCGAAGAAGCTGGATGTAAAATACGAATAGAAAACAAAAAAATATTTATGCAAGCACCAAAAAAACTAAAAGCTGTAGATATTAAAACTATGCCTTATCCGGGATTTCCTACAGATTTGCAATCTGTTTTAGCAAGTACATTATGTACTGCTAAAGGAACATCCGTTATAGTTGAAAATATATTTGAAAATAGATATCGTTATGTTCCAGAACTAAAAAAGATGGGAGCTAAAATTACTATTGAAGGAAAAACTGCTATAATAAAAGGTGTTAGAAAATTATCTGGTGCTAAAGTAAAAAGCACAGACTTAAGAGGCGGAGCTTGTTTAGTTTTAGCAGGACTTATAGCTAAAGGTACAACAATAGTAACTAATATAGAGTATATTTTAAGAGGCTATGAAAATATAGATAAAAAATTAAATAAATTAGGAGCAAAAATTATTTTAAAAGAAAGTGAGGACTAAAAATGCCTAAAAAAGCTAAAGAAAAAAATAAAAATAAAAACACAAAAGATGAAATGACTTTAGATTTAGATAAAGAAATTATCATTGGTATTAAAACTTTGCCAAAAGAAGCTCCTAAAAAAAATAAAAAGAAGCAAATTAGTAAGAAAAAAGGAAAAATAGATTATAGTACAAAGAATACAAAAAGCACAAAAAAAACTAAAACTAACAAAAAAAATAAAAGCACAAAAAATATTAATAAAACTAAGAAAAACAAATCTAATGAAGAAGAAATAGAATTTGAATTAAAATTAGGAATTGAAGATGAAGAAATAAAAAATAAAAATACAAAAAATAAAAAGAAAAATCTGAAAAAACAAGAATTAGCTAGTAAGAAAAGAAAAATGGCTTTTAGAATTATTAAATATACTACTTTAGTAACAATTTTAATTGGAGGAGGAATTTATTTCTTACTATCACCATTTTTTAATGTTACTGAAATAAATGTAAAAGGAAATGAAAGAATTACAAAAGAAGAAATAATTAGTCTTTCTAGTATAAAATTAAATGAAAATACTTTTAAAATCCAAGGAAATAAAGTACAGCAAAACATAAAACAAAATGCTTACATAGAAAATGTAATTGTAAGAAGAAAATTACCTAACAAAATAGAAATAACTGTTGAAGAAAGAAAACCAACTTTTATGCTTTCTTTTGCAAATGCTTATGTTTATTTAAATAATCAAGGCTATATGCTAGAAGTTTCAAAAAAAGCCCTTAATGTTCCAATTATTACGGGATTTCTAACAAAAGAAGAAGAACTTCATGCAGGAAATAGACTATGTAGCGAAGATCTTCAAAGACTAGGACAAGCTTTACAAATTATGAAATCTGCAGAAAGTAATGGAATAGAAAATTTAATAACAAAAATAAATATAGAAAATAAACAAAACTATATATTAGAATTAAAATCAGAAAAGAAAACTGTATATATAGGAGATACCTCTAATTTAAGCACAAAAATGCTATATATTATTAGTATCTTAAATGAAAACAAAAATGTAGAAGGTGAAATTTTTGTAAATACAGATTTAAACAACAAAGGTGCTATATTTAGAAAGAAAATATAACTATAAGAAAGGAGAACTAGTAAATGTATAAAAAACAAATAGCAATTACGCTAGGAGTAATGTGTTTAGCCTTAACGGCTTGTATTATTATTCAACTAAAAACAGTATCAAATAGCAATACTACTATTTCTCAATCTCTAAAAGAAAATAGCTTAAGAGATGAAGTATTAAAATGGAAGGAAAAATATGATAGCGTATATGAAGAACTAACAAATTCTACTGCAAACTTAGAAAAAGTAAGAAAGCAAGCAACACAAAATGATACAACCTCTATGGCAAAACAACAAGAAATTACATTAAACAATATGTTACTTGGTTTAACAGAAGTAACAGGACCTGGACTTGAAATTACATTAGCAGATAATAATACAGGACTTAATAAAGACGGAAGCGAAGTATTAGATATAAGTTCTCAAATTGTTCATAATGATGATTTGTTACAAGTAATAAATGCACTAAATAATGCAGGAGCAGAAGCTATTTCTATTAATGGACAAAGAGTAATACAAACAAGTAGTATTACCTGTGAAGGAAATATTATTAAAATTAACGGACAAAGAATAAGTTCTCCGTTTAAAATTAAGGCAATTGGTTCTCCAGGATTACTTTCAGGTTCCTTAAATATGATAGGTGGATACCTTTACTATATGAAGGAAGATGGAGTAAATGTAGAAACAAAGCAATCTGAAAGTATAATTGTAGAAGCATATAATGGAGTTATTAGTTATAAATATATTAAACTTAAAAAATAGTGAGGTGAAAAACTCTTGAAACAAGAAACTAAAAATCAAATAATAATAAATGTTATTATATCTGGAATGTGTATTATATTTTTTGCTGTTATGTTTATGCAATTTAAAACAATAGAAGAAACTGATATAACTGCAATTGAAAATATGAGAGAAACTGAATTAAGAACAGCTATTGCAGAATGGAAAGGCAAATATGAAGAAGCACAAAAACAATTAGAAGCAAACAAAAAAAGCATAAATGAATATATACAAATTATTAACGATAATGGAGAAGCTTCAGAATTAGTAGATAAGGACTTAGAAGAATCAAACATGAAACTTGGAAAAACAGATATTTATGGAGAAGGAATAGTACTTACATTATCTAATACAGAAGAATACATAATTGATACATCTGATTTAATAGATTTAATAAATGAATTAAGATATGCAGGTGCAGAAGCTATTTCTATAAATGATGTTCGAATACTTAGCTCTAGCTATATTTCACAGCCAAAAGATGGTTTAACTATGATTTCAGGACAAAGAGTAACATCACCTTTTGTAATAAAAGTTATTGGAAACCAAACATATTTATCAAGTAGCTTAAGCTTAAAAGATAGTGGTTATATAGATAGAAATAGGGCACGTGGTATGAAAATAGAATTACAAACAAAAAATAATGTCCAAATAGTAAAAAGTACTAATGACAGAGAAACAAAATATATGAAAATGGAGGAAAAATAATATGATACTAATTGCAATAGTAATAGGATGTATTTTAGGAGCAGTAATAGGAATTTATGCGCCAATGGTTCCATACACATATTCAGGATACCTAGCAATAGCTATTATTGCAGCTTTAGATTCTGTATTTGGAGGAATTGCAGCAACTCTAAATAAAAATTTTGACTTAAAAATATTTGTAACAGGATTTTTTGGAAATGCAATTTTATCTATTTTACTTACATACTTAGGACAAAAATTAGATGTAGATATTTACTTAGCAGCAATAGTTGTATTTGTAGGAAGAATGTTTAATAACTTAGCAATTATTAGACGTTATTATTTAAATGTATGGGAAAAAAGAAGAGCAAAAAAAGTAGAAGAAACTAATGAAAAAGTACAATAATTTATAAACTTTTATGTATAAAAAAGTCAAAAATCTTATAAAAATGGTAATATTTCAGAAACGTTACAAAAATATTACAAAATTATTACAAATCTATTGACTTTTTTTTCAAAATGTAATATTCTTAAGCCAGTGTTAGTTAGCAATTTTTTACAAAATATATTTACATATGACAAACAATATTATAGGCAAGCAAAATTGGGGGAATGAGCCTTGGCGATTGGAGATGTAATTGTAGGAATAGATATAGGAACTTCAAAGGTTAGTTTAGTAATTGGAGAAGTTAATAATTTTAACCAAATTGAAGTAATTTGTACTACTAGCCATAAATGCAACCGGAATTCAAAAAGGTAAAATTATAGACGAAAATGAAATTGCCAGAGTAATTCATCACTCTATAAAAGAGGCAGAATCAGAATCTGGTTTGAAGATTAATTCTGCATATCTAACTATTCCAGGAAAATATGTTACAATAGTACAAAATAGTATTACAAAAGAAGCAAAGGATAAATATGCAGGTATTTCAGCAAAAGATGTTACTTCTAGTATTATGCAAGCAAAAGATATTGATATACCAGAAGATAAACAAATCATCGATGTTGTAGAAGACCAATTTATCCTAGACAATGGTAAGATGGTATCTGATCCAATTGGAAGTTTAAGCGGAAGCTTTACTTTAAAAGCACAAGTTATTTTAGCAGATAAAGACTATATGAGACAAATTGCTTCTGTTTTTAGAAAAGCAAATTTAGATATAGATGGCTTAGTGCCATTAACATTAGCACAAAGAAGTATAACATTAGATAATAATGAATTAAACGATAATGTAATGTTATTAGATATTGGTGCAGGTAATACAGATATTGGAGTTTTTGAAGGTTCTAATTTTGTATATACAAATACTATTCCACTAGGTGGAGATACAATAACAAACGACATTGCATTGGTATTAAATATTTCTGAAGAAGAAGCGGAAAGATTAAAAAGACAATATGGACTAGCTCTAAAGTCATTTATAGATAATGACAATGAAATATTACTTACTACTTGTAAAGACGAAAATGGAAAAAGAGTAATTCGTAGTTCAGAATTAATTGAAATAATTGAAGCTAGAATAGAAGAAATATTTTCTCTTATTAATAAAGACATTACAATGCAGGGCATCAAGTCAAGAATTAATAATGTTATTATAACAGGACAAGGAATTACTAATATAAATAAAAGCGATGTAGCAGGAAAGATTATTCTAAATATTCCAGTAAAAATAGCAACAGGAAGATTAATAAGTGTAGTAAGACCAGAATATAGAACAGCATATAGCTTGGTAAGATATATTGCATCAAGGCAATTTGTAAAAACAGTATCAAGCAATATTGATTCAAGCTCACAAGAAAATTTCTTTCAAACAATTTTTGAAAGAATTAAAGAATTTTTTTATTCATGATTTTAATTTTAAAGATTATATAGGTAGAAATACCACTAAGAAATAAATTAGGAGGAGATAAGCTTTATGTTAATTGATAATAACGTGGAAGAAAATGCAATGTTAGATGGAACAGCTACAATTAAAGTAATTGGTGTAGGTGGAGCAGGAAATAATGCTGTAAACAGAATGGTAGAATCAGGAATTAAAAATGTTGAATTTATAGCAGTAAATACAGATAGACAAGCTTTATTACTTTCAAAAGCAGCATCTAAAATTCAAATTGGAGAAAAAATTACAAGAGGTTTAGGAGCAGGAGCTAATCCAGACATTGGAGCTCAAGCAGCAGAAGAAAGTAAAACAGAAATTGCAGAAGCACTTAGAGGAGCAGATATGGTATTTGTAACAGCTGGTATGGGTGGTGGAACTGGAACAGGTGCAGCCCCAATAGTAGCAGCAGCTGCAAAAGAAATGGGAATTTTAACTATTGGTGTAGTAACAAAACCATTCACATTTGAAGGAAAGAAAAGATTAGCACAAGCAGACAGAGGAATTGAAAGCTTAAAAGGTAAAGTAGATACACTAATTGTTATTCCAAATGATAAACTATTACAAGTAATAGATAGAAAAACATCTATTGTTGAAGCATTCAAAATGGCAGATGATGTTTTAAGACAAGGTGTTCAAGGTATATCAGACTTAATTGCAATTCCAGGTTTAGTAAACTTAGACTTTGCAGATGTTAAAACAATAATGCTAAATACAGGAATGGCACATATGGGAATAGGTAGAGCATCTGGAGAAAGCAGAGCAGAAGATGCAGCAAAACAAGCTACACAAAGTCCATTACTTGAAACATCTATTGAAGGTGCAAGAGGAGTTATTATTAATATTACAGGTGGACGCAACTTAGGACTACACGAAGTAAATACAGCTGCAGAAATAGTACAAAGAAATGTAGATCCAGAAGCCAATATAATCTTTGGTGCAGTAATAGATGAAAGTTTAGATGAAGATATTGTAATTACTGTTATTGCAACAGGATTTGAAAAAGATGAAGGACCACTATCTGGAAATATACCAGTAGGGGATATTATAGATAAAGCATGGGATAAAAAATTAAATTCTATTCCAACAACAACAGATAGTGCAAATTCACAAGATAATTTAGAAATTCCAACTTTCTTAAGAAAAAGCAAAGGGTTAAATAAATAACAATACTTACTAACAAACAAAAAAGCCAACTTAAAAAAATAAGTTGGTTTTTTTGTGTCTTTTTTTAAATTAAGTAAAAATAAGTCAAAAAACATTATTTTATGTCTTGAAAATTTATATCTTGTAAATAACTTTTTATAATTAGAACCATAAAATGACATACTTTTCAAAAATAAAAGAGTATACTAAATGCAGAAAATGAGGAAAAAATATGACTATTTATTTAGATGTTGTATTACTAGAAAACTTATGTATGAATTATATTATCTTATTTGCAACAGCATATATTATGAAATTAAAAATGAAACAATGGAGACTTATTCTTTCTAGTTTATTAGGCAGTATATATGCAGTTGTTTCATACTTAGAAATTTTACCTCTATATTCAAATATTAGTATGAAAATATTACTTTCCATTTTAATGGTATATATTGCATTTAATACTAAAGGAATAAAAGGCTTAGCAAAGCAATTAATAATTTTTTATTTAACGTCTTTTGCCTTTGGAGGTTGTGCTTTTGCCCTACTTTATTTTATTAGGCCACAAGATATTTTAATGAAAAATGGTGTATATATAGGGACTTATCCTATAAAAATAGCGCTACTTGGAGGCATTGTAGGATTTATTATTACGTATATAGCATTTCGAGTTGTAAAAACAAAAATAAGAAAAAAAGACATGATATATAGCTTAAGTATTAAAATAGAAGGAAAAGAAATATATTTAAAAGCTATGTTAGATACAGGAAACTTGTTAAGAGAACCAATTACTGGTATGCCAGTAATTGTAGTACAAAAAAGTGAGTTATATTCTATAATAACAGAAAAAGTGTTAGATAATATAGAAAAATTAGTAGGAGGTGAGAATCAAGAAATTATAAACCAAATAGAAGAAGAATATCTTACAAAATTTAGAGTAATTCCTTTTTCTTCTATAGGTAAACAAAATGGTCTTATGCTAGGACTAAAAGCAGATGAGGTTATTATTGAAAAAGAAGAGGAAAAAGAAAAAAGAAATGATATTATTATTGGAATATTTCCTCAAACACTTAGTAAAAACAATACATATACTGCTTTAATCGGACTAGACTTATTAGAAAGGAGAAAAACAGATGAATTTGTTACAAATATTAAAGGACAGTATTAACACATTATATGTAAGATATATAGGAAATGATGAAATAGAAGATTTTCCTATTTATTATATAGGAGGTAGCCAAACTTTACCTCCACCTTTAACAAATGAAGAAGAAGCTGAAGCATTAACAAAGCTATCAAATGGAGATGAAAGCATCAGGCAAACTTTAGTAGAAAGAAATTTAAGATTAGTAGTTTATATTGCAAAGAAATTTGAAAATACAGGAGTTGGCATAGAAGATTTAATATCCATTGGAACTATTGGACTTATGAAGGCAATTAATACTTTTAATACAGATAAAAAAATAAAACTTGCAACATATGCTTCTAGATGCATTGAAAATGAAATTTTAATGTTTTTAAGAAGAAGTAACAGAATGAAAACAGAAATTTCTATTGATGAACCACTAAATCAAGATGGAGATGGAAACGAGCTTTTACTATCAGATATATTAGGAACAGATCCTGATGTTACATCTAGAAGAATAGAAGATGAAGTTGATAAAACTTTGCTTAGAGCTTCAATAGAAAAGTTAAATAATAGAGAAAGAAATATAATGGAACTTAGATTTGGATTTATTAGTGGCACAGAAAAAACACAAAAAGAAGTTGCAGATATGCTTGGAATTTCACAAAGTTATATATCACGTTTAGAAAAGAAAATTATAAATAAAATGAAAAAAGAAATTATGAGTAAAACAGGTTAAATATAGAATAAACTTTTATTCTAACTAAAAGTTAACCCGCTTAAATAGTACTAGTTTTCTTGTTTTTCAAATTGCCCGTTGCAAGAAGTCAAGTTCAAAGAAGAAAAGTCAGAACGGGACCTATCAAAACTGCTAAAATAGTACTATTTAAGCTTTAGCATTACTTAGAAAAATGTCGAATTAGGTCGTGCAATAATAGAATAGCAAAAACTTCTTTTGGAAATAATTAAATTAAGAAAAATATTTTCAAAAGGAGTTTTTGTTTATGAACAAAGTTGAAATCTCAGGTGTTAATACATCGAAATTACCACTTCTTTCTCCAGAAGATAAATTAACTCTAATGAAAAAAATAAAAGATGGAGATAATCAAGCAAGACAAGAATTCATTAATGGAAACTTAAGATTAGTATTAAGCATTATAAAACGCTTTAATAGTAAAGGCGAAAATTTAGATGACTTATTTCAAGTAGGTTGTGTGGGCTTAATTAAGGCAATAGACAATTTTGATTTAAACCAAAATGTACAATTTTCTACTTATGCTGTTCCAATGATCATAGGAGAAATTAGAAGATATTTAAGAGATAATAATACAATTCGTGTAAGCAGGTCAGTAAGAGATTTAGCATATAAAGTTATAGCAATGAAAGACAAAATATATAAAGAAGAACAAAGAGAAGCAACAATAGAAGAACTTTCAAATGAACTAAATGTACCAAAAGAAGATATAATTATGAGCTTAGATGCAATTCAAGAACCAATATCTTTACAAGAACCAGCATATAGTGAAAATACAGAAAATATTTGCATTATGGATCAAGTAAGTGATAAAAAAAATACAGATGATCTATGGGCTCAAAATATAACAATATCAGAAGCTATGAAAAGGCTAAATGAAAAGGAAAAAATGATTATTAATAAACGTTTTTTTGAAGGAAGAACCCAAATGGAAGTAGCAGAAGAAATTGGAATTTCACAAGCACAGGTATCAAGATTAGAAAGAACAGCAATTGGACATATTAGAAGAATATATAAATAAAAAGTTATTATAAAATAAGAAAAGTTGCTCTAAAATTTAGCAACTTTTTTTATTTCCTTCATATAATAAAAAGAAAACAATTGAAATAAAAATCTATAAGTGAAATAAAACATAAAATTTATATACAATAAGAATTTCAATTGAATAAAATTTATAAAGGGGAAAGATTATTTTAAATAGCAATAAAAAATAAATCTATATTTTATAAGAAAATAATTAAAATATGTAAAACATGTAATTAAAATTTAAAATAATCAAAAAAGAAAACATGGGACAGAAAGGAATGGATTTTAAACATAAAGAAGTAATTAATATAAAAGATGGAAAAAGACTTCGGCTATGTTCAAGATGTGTGTGCAGATTTAGAAAGTGGTACAATAACATCTATAATTGTGCCTTAATAGAGAATAGATACATCCCATTTATATTTGAAAGAGAAATTAAGAAAAATGGCTATACTACAAAGAAAAAACAAGCTAGGACAAGCTATATAATAAAAGAGAAGTTTGAGTATGATGTAATTTGTAAGGTGGAATTATAGTCATAAATAAAGATTTATTTTGCTATGGTACATTCTGATAAATACTCATCTATTTTGCTTTCTTCAGCAAGTATAGCAGTATAATCTACATGGAAAGTTCCGTTAGGTATAACTTTTAAAGCCTCACCTGGTTCTGGTTTGTTACCAGTGATTTTTTGCTGTGGGACATAGTAAATTTTTTTGTCTTTATAATCGAAACAAACTGCAAAATTTCCATCATTTTTTGCAAAAGTTAAAAGAGAATAGGGACGTAAAGAAGAAAGTAATGCTGCTGATTGCCATTTGGTAAGGTAATCTTGTAATTCATGAATAAAATTATCTACAAAAAAACCATCTATTTTTTCATGAATAGAGTTGTCCAAATTCTCTAGGCCATTGGTAATTGAACTTAAAAGATTATGTGTCACTTTTATCACCACCATTTCTATTAAATTTATTTCAAGAAATATATTAGAGAATATAAAAAATAAGAAAAAATATAAGAATACTAAACTAAATCTATTTTAAAATGGAAAATAGAAAAAGTCAATTAGTAAAAAGAAATTTTACAAAAATCTAATTTACATTGAAAAAAATAAAATTATACAATATAATAGTAAAAAATATTAAAGTAAATGTAGAAAAGATATTGACAAACAAAAACATTTGTTTTATTATTAAAATAATAAAATATTTCACAAAATTAAGAATATATGATAAAATAATTAAAGGAATAGTATTATGATGTTAGATGAATTAGATAAATTAATTAATTTCATACAAACTGAATATATACAATTAACTAAAAAATGGGAAGAAAGTGATTATTATACTAAAATCAATTTGAAGGATAATTTAGTTTGCGATTTATTAGAAAATCAATTACTATTAGACACGATAGTTAATTATAGAGAATTTATCAATCAGAACAATATTCAACTATTACTGGACTTTAAAAAGTTTAATAACGAAAATGCAACAGTCAATATTAGAACAAAAGCAAAGAACTCTATAGAATTTAAAATAGAAAATTATATTAAAAATCATGAAAATGGGAAAGTACCAATTAGCAAATGCTTTAATGATTTATTTGGATTAAGAATAATTTGCAATAAAGAGTTGTCATTTGATGAGATTTTAAATTTAATTAATACAAAATACAGTAATCTAAAATGTATAAATTCATCAAAAGATGAATATAAAGCAACTCACATATATTTTAGAAAGGGTAGTTATGCATTTCAATGGGAATTACAAATATGGAATAAATCAGATGAAAAAAATAATATCAATTCACATGAAAAATACAAACAAGATTATGTGAAATGGGAAAATGAAAATAAAGGAGGTAAGAGATAATGATAACACATTTTATATTTATGAGTAGTTCATATTCATTAGGAAAAAGAATAGCATTAGATTTTATTGTTGATGATGATAAAATACAAGAAAAACTAAAAGAATATTTAGATAAAATTATAACTGAATGTGGAAAAGATGTATCTATTTCAACACATATGATACAAGCAGAAGATACAACTTGGGAATCAGTATGTATAACAGATCATTTTTTTAAAGATGTTGAAGTTATTGATAGCCTTGATAAATTCATAAAGTTAATTAAGAAAGACAGAAAGTTAGAAGGAATTGATGTAGCTAAATATATATTATCTAAAATAAAATGTACACAATTGAAATTACAAAAATTAGTATATTTATGCTATGCCGATTATTTATGTGATACAAACAGAAAATTATTTACAGATAAAATATATGCATTTAAGTATGGACCAATTGTTGATACAGTATATAAAAGGTATAAAAAATATGGTTATAAACCAATAAAAGAAGAAAAAGAAGATATAGATGCAAATGTTTCAGAAATGCCAGCAAAAAGTAGGATATTATTTGCTGAAGATGGCACAGAAAAAATAATAAGTATTGATAATACTTTAAAAAAATATGGTCAGTTAACAGCAGCACAATTAGTGGATTTAACACATAAAGAAAATGCACCATGGACAATGACTCCAAAAAGTACATGGATAGTCTATTCAGAGATAAAACCAGAAGTAATAAAGCAATATCATAAATTTGAAATGATATAATATTAAAGAAAAATAATGTATGAAATTAAGAAGGATACAATTAAATTTGTACCTTCTATTTTTATACCCAAAAATTAAATAAAAAAATGTGTAATTTTTATGAAAAATATCAAATAAATTAAAAAATACTACAAAAATATGAACAAGATTCTGAAAAGGGTGAGCCAAAGTATAGCAAAGACTCTAAAATAAGCTTAGAAGAAGTTTATGACCATATAAAAATGCATTATAGAAAAGACACAAATTGTATTTCACTTTCAAGCAACGCAAATGTATCAATTTCTTATGCAAGAGGATTTTATAAAGATAGATATGTAATGGTAAAAGTACCAAAACGAGAAATGGGCGAGAAAGTAGTTTTTGCTGGACAATATATGTTAGAAGAAATAGAAAGAAGGGTAGATGAATATATTTCTTCAGTAGGTTCTAATAGTAAATTACAAGAAGCCCTATCTGAAATTGAAAAAGCAGAAACATCAGACGAATTAAAAAGAGTAATAGAAACGAGACATACTTCAAAAAAAACTTAATCAAAGTAAAGCAAAATTAAAATAAAACAAGCAACTTTTTTCAATTTCTTTCATATAATAAAAAGAAAACAATTGAAATAAAATATAAAATCTATATATAACAAAAATTTCAATTGAATAAATTTATAAAGGGGAAAGATTATTTTAAGTAATTATAAAAAATAAACTTATACTTTATAAGAAAATAATTAAAATATGTAATTAAAATTTAAAATAATCAAAAAAGAAAACATGGGACAGAAAGGAATGGATTTTAAACATAAAGAAGTAATAAATATAAAAGACGGAAAAAGACTTCGGCTATGTTCAAGATGTGTGTGCGGACTTAGAAAGTGGTACAATAACATCTATAATGGTTGCAAAAAAGAGAACAGATATAGTAAGTTTGAATTTATTAGAAAAATAAAGAAAAGTGGGTATGTAACAAGAAAGGGAGAAAAAAGGACAGGCTATGTAATGAGGGAAAAGTTTGTGTATGAGGTTGCATGTAAGGTTGAACTGTAAATAACTAGCAGAATGAAAATCTGTAAACTTGAAAGTTAGCAAAATATATGATATAAATAAAGAAGTTGAAGATTAATAAAATCTAAATATAATGGTCAAAATTTGTGAATGAATTGCTTTAAGGAGGAGAAATAATGTTAAATAGTGATGAAACAAAAATTTTAGATATTTTAGAAAGAGTACATGACAAAAATTTTGTAACAATAGAAGAATTAAAAGATTCTTTCAAAAATGCAGATGATGATATAATAGAAGAATTATTTAAAAATGGATATTTAAAAAATCATTTAGTATCTTTAACATCTAGTGGGAGATATTATATGGAGAAATTACAAAATTTAGCTGAGAAAATGCTATAAAACAGGAAATAAGTTAAAAAAATCATTGACTTTTTCTATGTATTCCTGTATAATAAATATATAAGATGAGCGACCACAGAAATGTGGCGTGTCACTAAAAATGATTAAATATTTTTAATACATCTCTATTGACCAGACAGAGATGTGTTTTTTTTGTTGTCTAATTTTCTCATTGTAACAACTAAAGCTACAAATAAGATGGTAGCGACAACAGTTACCATTACAAGTTCTATAAATAATATGTAGATTATAATTAAGAAGACTTGATCCAATAACATATGCATCGCCCTCCTTTCGAATAGAAGCGACACACCACACTCTGTTTTGCTCATCGCCCAGTATTATATAATATTTATGCGAGAATGTCAACCAAATGTTCGCAAAAAATATTTTTTTATTTCCAATAGGAAATAGAAGAAGAATACCTTCTATTTTTATACCAAAAAATTAAATAAAAAAATGTGTAATTTTTATGAAAAATATCAAATAAATTAAAAAATACTACAAAATCTTTTATATTTATATTAAATATGATATTATATAAGTAGAGTATAAACAAAGGAAGTACAAATGAATAATATATTTAATATAGAAAAATTTAATATAATAGAAGACGAAGAAAATTATTATTTTTTTCGTGCTTTAAATATGGCAGATAATCAGGAGCTTGAAGATGGTACAATTTTAGACGGCACGGGAAATTTTGAAAGAATAAGAACAGACAGGGAAAGATATGAACAAGATCCTGAAAAGGGCGAGCCAAAGTATAGCAAAGACTCTAAAATAAGTTTAGAAGAAGTTTATGATCATATAAAAATGCATTATAGAAAAGACACAAATTGCATTTCACTCTCAAGCAATGCAAATGTGTCAATTTCTTATGGAAGAGGATTTTATAAAGATAAATATGTAATGGTAAAAATACCAAAAAGAGAAATGGGCGAAAGAGTAGTCTTTGCTGGACAATATATGTTAGAAGAAATAGAAAGAAGGGTAGATGAATATATTTCTTCAGTAGGTTCTAATAGTAAATTACAAGAAGCCCTATCTGAAATTGAAAAAGCACAAACATCAGACGAATTAAAAAGAGTAATAGAAACGAGATATATTTCAAAAGAAAAACTTAATCAAAGTAAAGCAAAATTAAGAAAAGAAATTACATATAAATCACCAGTTGCAAGAATTAGTAGTTATCAAGCTCTAAATGAAGAACAATCATTAGAGAAAAATAAAATTGTTGCTAAGTTAACTCTTCTTGAAAGAGCTTATGGAATGAAACCATTAATTCCACATACTGCAAATAATAACTTATTAATTCAAACAGTTGGAAGTGCATTTGCTTCACTAGAACTTATACATTATGGAGATATTGAAAGAGAAGAGATTATCAATTTACCAAAAGAAATGGCAGATGTTTTTGCCATTTTGCAACAAGTAGAAGGTCAAAATGAACAAGCTGTGAATGAATTAAAAACAGCAGTAGTAAGATTTGTAAATCAAGGTAACAATATTGAAGTGCCAGAAAATAGCACTCTTTTAAGAGATGATTTAGTAAAAGATGATATTACAATAGAAGAAATGTATGAATTAACAAAAGGAAAAGTAGAATATGGAAAAGCAAATTCTATTGTAAAAAATATGTTTTATTTAGCCAAGGGACAATTAAATGCAAGAGAACTTGCAAGGATGCTAAATCAAATAACGGGAAATAATTCAAGGTATGAAGAAATAATTCAGTATATATCTAATAACGGATTTAGAATAGAGCCTGAAATACTTACAAGACAAAGTAATAGAGGAGTAAAAATTAGTGAATCAGTCTCTTTAGATTTAAAAGATGAAGAAGCTAATTTAATAGATAAGATAAAGGCATTATCAGAAGAAGAACAGCTAGAAATAATAGCAAATGGTGGACTATCAAATGTAAGAGATATAATGATTAGTACATTTGCAAGAACTCAAAGAGCTGAAACAATAAACAAAGAAGAATATTATGCAGAAGCAATATTTTCTCAATATGATTGGCAAAAGATTGGAATAGAAGAATTTACAATTCAAGAAAAAAATAATTTAATTAGAAGAATACAAAATGAATATTGTATAGAACTATACCAAAAATTAGAAGAACAAGGAATAGAAAGAAGTAAAATTCCAACAATCTTATTAAATTTAGTAACAAGAAAAAATGATTTTGCTATTAATGAGAATGATACAAAAGAAACTGTAAAAGAAAAACGACTTGCTCAATATGATAGAATCATACAAGAAAATTTTGATGAATTAGGTAAAGAACTTTCAATAGAAAGAATAGAAAGATTTTTAGGATATTATGACGTAAAAGAAACAAAAATAAGCTTAAGACCATATCAGCAAAGAGCAACAGAAAAAACAGATGAAATATTTGAAGAAAATAGATTTGCATCAGTAATTTTACCTACAGGAGCAGGAAAGAGTTTTGTTGCCTTATCGCAATTAATGGAACACAAACAAGAAGAAATACTATATTTAGCTCCACAAAATGAGATATTGGAGCAAATGAAAGACTACATAATAAAGTATATCCATGGACCAGTAAACACTATTCGGTAGGAGTAAAGATGAGATAATAAAAGATGTATTTCCAAACTTAAGATTTTCTACTTATCCAGGTTTACTTGCAAAAGCAGGAGAAGAAACTATAAATAAAGAGTATGGTTTTATTGTTCTAGACGAATTACATAGAACAGGTGCAAAAGAATGGGGAAATAGATTAAATACTTTAATAGATAATCAACCAAAGAATACCAAAGTTTTAGGAATAACTGCAACTCCTAGAAGAGATTCTGATGGCATAAATATGGCAAATGAGATGGCAGAAAGGTTAGGATATACTAATAGAGAAGCAGCAAGTGGAAAACATATTGCAATGAATATGAGTTTAACAAATGCTATAAGAATGGGACTAGTAGTAAATCCTAAATTAATTAGCTGTGCATATAACTTAAAAAATGATGGCAGTTTGGATAGGTTAAAGGGAAAGATATACCAAATAGAAGATATACAAAAACGAAATGAAAAGCTAGAAGAATATGAAAAATTAAGAAGAAGTATAGAAAATGCAGAAGGAATATCAGAAGTTTTACAAGCAAATATAAAAAAAGGTGGAAAATACATAGTATTTTTACCAATTGTAGATGAAATTGAAGACGAAGATGGAAATGTAATTGGAAGAAAAACTGGAAAAGATAAAATGCAAGATTACGAAAGACAAATTGTAGAATACTTTAAAGGTTCAGATATAACACCAAATTTTCATTCAATGCTTGGAGAGTATGGAGATAAAGATAACGAAAGAAGATTAGAAGAATTTCAAAATAGAAATACAGATGATACTGAATTTATGTTAGTAATGAATAAAGCAAATGAGGGATTGCATTTAGAAAACTTAGATGGAATGATATGGCTAAGACCAATGGATGAAAATTCAAGAATATTATATTTACAACAATTAGGAAGAGTTATATATTCAGAAGATCCTGATAATCCTACAAAAGATGAAAATAGACCAGTTGTAATTGATTTAGTTAATAACACATTAAAAGTCAATTGGGAAAATGAAATAACTGAGCAAGATGATATAGAGCTTTTAAGAATTATAGTAGATTGGGTAGAAAAACATGATGGAACATTACCTAATATAAATAGCACAGATAAAGAAGAAACAGGATATGCCTCTGTATTAAAAG
Organism: uncultured Clostridia bacterium; assembly: GCA_947626765.1. Lineage (GTDB taxonomy): Bacteria > Bacillota > Clostridia > TANB77 > CAG-508 > CAG-273. Next base: position 5,651 of record CANQTQ010000009.1, on the reverse strand, counting down.
AAATACAAGCAAAATATAAAGAATATTTAGAAGGTGATTTTGAAGATTTAGAAGAAAAACAAATAGAAGAAATTCAAGAGATATTAAGTTTAGGCTCTCTAATAGATTTATGGCAAAGCGAATTGCCAGATAGAATAGTTAAAAGTGGACAAAGTAAAGGAAGAAGTTTTGCAGATAAAAATGCAGGACCATTTGAACTTACAGGAATTTTAAAAGATTTTGTGGAATTAGAAGATGAAACAGATAGAGTTAGTGAGATAACAGCTGTTGAAAGATTTATAGATAAGATTGAGAGATTGTACTCGATAGGAATAGATGTATCAAAGCTAACAACTACAGATACAATAAAAACACTAGGAGAAAAGTCAAAAACTAATCTAGATGAAATAGAACAATTAGGGTTAGATCTAAATGATAAATTAGGTAATACTAAAAGTAATATAGCAATGTCATATAGAGGAAAAGGAGATTTAGTTAAACCAACAGAAGAACAAGTAAAAAGGTTATTAGAATTAGGCATCAATTTAGAGATAAGAAATGTAACCCAAGAATTAATAGAAGAATTAGAAAAATTACAAGCGATAGGAGTAGATGTATCAAAAATTGGAGCAAAAGATACAATAAAAACATTGGCAAAAAAATCAAAAATAAGCGAAGAAAAAATTAAAGAAATAGGATTAAATCCAGATGAACGAATAGGGAGAAGAAAAGTAAAAGTTGCAGCATGTTATAGAGGAAAAGAAAAAGGTGTTAAACCAACAGAAGAAGAAGTAAAAAGGTTGCAAGAGTTAGGAATTAATTTAGAAAAAAAAGAACGAAATGTGACAGGAAAATTAATAGAAACATTAGAAAAATTACAGACAATAGGTGTAGATGTTTCGAGACTTCAATTTAATGATACGATAGAAAGTTTAGTAACAAGATCAGGAATAAACATAAGAGAGGTAGAAAAAGTAGATTTAAAGGCAGATGATAAAATAGGAAATAAGATAGGAGTTGTTACTAAACTTTATAGAGGACAAGCAAAAGGAAATATGCCAACAGAGGAACAAATAAAAAAACTACAAGGATTAGGAATAAGTCTAGATAAAAAAGAAAAAAATGCAACCCAAGAATTTATAGAAAAATTACAAAAGTTGCAAACAATAGGAGTAGACGTATCAAGAATCAAATGGGATGATACAATACAAACCATAGCAGAAAGGTCAAAAATTAGTATAGATGAAATAAAAAAAATAGGTTTAGAACTAGATGATAAAATAGGACAAACTAAAAATAATATAAGCCAAGCATATAGGAATAATAGACGTTATAGTAAGCCAACAAAAGAACAATTAGAAGTATTACAAGGATTAGGAATAAGTTTAGATAAAAAAGAAAAAAATGCAATACAAGAGCTAATAGAAAAATTACAAAAGTTGCAAGCAATAGGAGTAGATGTATCAAAAATTAAATGGGATGATACAATACAAACCATAGCAGAAAGATCAGAAATTGATATGGATGAAATAAAAAAAATAGGTTTAAATCCAGAAGATAAAATAGGAGAAACTAAAAATAATATATCAAGGAGATATCGAGAAAAGCAAGGTACTACAAAACCATCAAAAGAAGAAATAGAAGTATTACAAGGATTAGGAATAAGTTTAGAAAAAATAGAAAGAAATGCTCCACAAGAATTTATAGATATATTAGAAAATTTACAAGGAATAGGAGTAAATGTGTCTAAATTAACAACTACTGATACAATAGAAACTTTGGCGAAAAAATCAGGAATTGATGTGCAAAAAATAAATGAAGTTGGACTAGATCCGAGAGAAAAAATAGGGAGCAAAAAGTCAACTATAACTAGAGTAATTAGAGGAAAAGAAAAAGGAAATAAGCCAACAGAAGAACAAGTAAAAAGACTTTTAGAGTTAGGGATTAGCTTAGAAACAAGAACACGAACAGGAAGAGAAATAGCAGAAGCATCAATTAGTTCATTAACAGATATAGAAATGACAGATAGAGAAGATGTTGCTTTAACAGCATTAGTAGAAAAAACAAAAGAAGGAGGAATTAAAGCAAATGAACAATCGTAAAAATGCATACACAGAAGTATATACAATATTAGAAGACTTAAATGAAGAAGAATATAAAAAAATTCCTCCTGAAGTTATTGATACAATAAGACTAAATAGAAACGAAGAATATTTTTATGAACTAGACGAAGATTTAGAGTTAAAAGAGCAACCAATGCTTCCTGAAACAAAAGCAATATTATTTAACTTATTTAGAGATTATTTATCAACTCAAGAACAAAAGGCAAAAATCATAAGAATGCAAAATGAAGAAAGACAAAAAAATGAACTAAAAAAACAGAAACAATATAATACAGACGTATTTGAAAATAAACAAAGACGAAATATAGAGCAAATAGAAGACAATAAAGAAAAATCAACAGAAACAAATCTTGTTATATATAAAGAAAATATATTTAAAAGAATTTTAAATAAAATAAAAAGATTTTTTATAAGAAAATAACATTTTTCTCCGGACACCAAAACAGCCTTAAACGGATACCATTATAATATCCGTTTGAGGCTGTTTTTAATAAAATTAAAAAGGATACTTTGAAAATACTTAAAATATTTGAAAATAAAGCAAAATTAAAATCTACTATGTGTAGAGTTTAGGGGGTGAGACACATAAGGTAGGTAAAATTTTGAAAAAAGGGTGTGTCATATAAGTATAGGTAAAATAAAAATTCTTAGAAAAATAGGAAGGACAAAACTAAGATTAGTGAGCAAGTAAATGAGAGGGTAAAAGCTTTCGAGTAATTTTTTATGTGTAGAGAGGAGGCAAAACCGATGTTATTAAATAATGTAAAACAAGCGAGGTGATGTAAATTGTAAAATTATAGAATATACTATTTTAACTTTGAATATTTATTAGTAATCAAGCAAAAGGAAGGTGGCTTTATGGAGAAAAGACAGATTGCATCTAATAAACAAGTCAAATTAGAAATAGAAGTGATATTAAATAGAAAACTGTTTCAAAATAAAGTAATAAATAGAGAAGTATATGAGGATGTACAGGATGAGTTACTAAAAGAGATTAATAGGGAATTAGAAAAGAATTAAATGAAATAAATATATAAAATATATAAAAATTATTCTCTTAATACTATACAAACTGTCAAAATAAATATATAATAATTGAACCGATAAAGATACTTTTTAAAGGAGATTATGCTATGGATTTATATAATATTAGAAAAGAAATAAATAGTGGAAAAAGTATATACGATTTACCACTCAAAGTTACATACTATGCAAGAGTATCAAGTGAAAAAGATGAACAGCTAAATTCATTAGATAATCAAATTTTTTATTTTGAAAATCATATAAAAGGAGTTTCTAACTGGACATATATAGATGGATATGTAGATGAGGGTATAAGTGGTACGAGTGTAAACAAGCGTGACTCATTTAAAAGAATGATGGCAGACAGCAAAAAAGGAAAATTCGATTTAATATTAACAAAGGAAGTAACTCGTTTTGCAAGGAACACTTTAGATAGTATTTCTTATACCCAAAAGCTACTAGAAAATGGAGTGGGAGTGCTATTTCAGTCAGATAATATCAATACTATAATGCCAGATTCAGAATTAAGACTTGCAATTATGGCAAGTGTTGCACAAGATGAAGTAAGAAAACTATCAGAGAGAGTAAAATTCGGATTTAGTAGATCAGTTGAAAAAAAGAGGGTGCTTCGGAAATAACAATATATTTGGATATAGAAAAGATAAAACGAAACTGGTAATTTATGAAGAAGAAGCAAAAATGGTAAGAGAGCTTTTTGAAATATATAGCACAGGAGAAATGGGCTTTTATAAAATCTCAGAATACTTTAAAGAAAAAGGATATACTGGCAAAAATGGTACACCAATATCATCTCAAAGTTTAAGAAGAATTATTAGAAATCCAAAATACAAAGGATATTATAGAACTGGAACTGTAAAAGTAGTAGATTATAAACTACATAAAGCTCAAAGAATGCCAAGGGAAGAATGGCAAGTATTTGAATGTAAAGAAAATATACCAGCAATTGTGTCAGAAGAATTATGGGAGAAATGTAATAGTATTCTGGATAAAAAGGCGAAAAGCCTCTTAAACAAAGTAGAAAATAAAGATGTATTTAAAAGTAGATATACATTTAGTGGATTAATATATTGTAAAGACCACAAGGAAAAAGAACATAAACCAGGATTTAATAGAATAGCTGGTGGCAAAAGAAGTAATAAGCCAGCATGGGCGTGTAGTGAATATATCACACACGGCTTAAAGGGTTGCGAGAGTCCAATTATTGAGGAAAACGAATTAATAGAAATATTAAAAGTGGTGTTAAATAGGTTTTTAGAAAACAAAGAAGAAATAATAGAAGATTTATTAAACAAATACAAAAAGTTTAATGAAACAAAAGATTTTAAACTAGAAATATCTAAAATAGAAGACAATATAAAAGAAGTGCGAGCAAAAAAAGATAAATTATTGGAACTTACAATAAAAAATCTTATATCAGACGAAGAATTTTACAAAAGAAATGAAGAATTAAATAAAGAAATAGTAGCGTATAACAAAAAAATATATAATTTAAAAGAGGAAAAAGAAAGTATAACTACAATAGAAGATAGCATGAAGCAAATAAAAAAGACATTAGAAAAAGAAATTAACATAGATGAAAACATAGAAGACTTAATCAAATTGTTAGTAGATAAAATATATGTATCAAAAATAGATAATAACAGAAAGCATATAAAATTAGAAATATATTTTAAAATAGGAGAGCCAATTACACTAGAAGGAAATTTAAGCAAAACCAAAAATCAAGAATATATAATAGATAGTAGCTCTCAATCTTTAAACCACGACATCTATAATTGTGCCAGGAAGTAATAAAATACTTAGTATGTTTTCAGCAAGCAATGACATTGTAATAGAATGGCAAAATATAAAATGCATTCGGAGATGATGTAATATTAGTTGAAGTAAATTATTAACAAATTGCTTAATACATAGCATAAATATTGTTCATAAATAAATGCAAAATACCTCTTTTATATATAAACTAAATACCATAAATTACCAATAAAAAACACTTGATTTACATAACAAAATATGTTATTATTAATAAAGAGCTAGGGAGAAAAATAAAACCTAGTAAAAAACAAAAAAGTTTTCATAAAAAATCTACAAAAAACAATAAAAATGTATTGACTTTATGAAAACAATATGTTATTATAATTAATGTACTATCACTAAACCTTAGCACACAATTTTGTGAAGATAAATTAGTATAAAGAAAGTTACATTTATATAATTACATTATTACTAGTTTATTATTTTTTTGCGGCATTTGTACATTGACTAAATTTTTTTAATAAAAAATTAAAAAAGTTTAAAAATTGTGTTGACTTTTGTAAAATAAAGTAGTACAATAACATTCGTTCAACTTAAAAAAGTTGAGCAAAGCACATTGAAAAGTAAACAATAAACCTTTGAGAAACCAATAAGAAAATAGAAGAAAACTATTAAAAAATTGAAGTGAGAAAAAAACTCACAGCCAGAAAATAATTAAGAGTCAAAAAACTCAAAAAGAGAAGTTAATTT
>CANQTQ010000008.1 GCA_947626765.1 uncultured Clostridia bacterium | reverse complement strand
AAATAAGCCTCAAGCAACAACCTATTATATAGGAAATGCTTGAGGTTTTAAAGTACGCCTTTTTACTGAGCGCTTACCCTATTTCTCTTTTTAATGTTCCGTATATTTCTTTTCTTCTAAATTTTGGAGCAAACACTATATGGTACTTGCATTCCCATGTTGTGTGTGCTAAACTATCCGTGTATGGACTTTTCATACGTCCCACTCCTTTCATATATTATTATTTTAAGCCGTCAAACTTAAAATATTATATCATGTTTGAGTGGGATTTTTTGTTACTCTGTGCAAAACTAGAAGTTTTTTGTTTCCCCCAGCATAGCTGGGGGTTTACTTTAAAGTTAAAAAAATCAGCCCATGGAAATTTTCCATGGGCTGATGGCGAGAAATTACCGCTTGTGCTTCAGGCGCAAACTGTCGGCGATTATAGCGATGAACTCGCTGTTGGTCGGCTTGCCCTTGAGACCGCTTATGGTGTACCCAAAATATTTATTGAGCACTTCCACGTTTCCGCGGTCCCATGCAACCTCGATTGCATGCCGTATAGCGCGTTCCATGCGAGACGGTGTTGTGGCAAATTCATTTGCCACCATAGGATACAGCTCTTTCGTAACAGCATTTATGAGATTAGGGTTTTCGCATACCATCTCAATGCTACACCTAACGTATACGTATCCCTTGATGTGAGCAGGAATCCCAAGCTCATGCATGAGCTTGGTAATTTCCTTTTCCAAGGATACATCATCCTTGACTTCAGACTTGCCGGAATCTCCGACATTAGGATTCAAGCTTTCCACTTGCTGAATGACTTCAGCTAAGTCGCCGAGAGTCATCCCCTCTTCCTCCAGTTTCCGAAAGAAGCTTGCCACCTTTTCCGCATTTGCCATTTTATGTTTCTCTCCTAAAAAGTATTTCAACCTTTTGGTTGATATATATAGTATATCATTTTTTAAAATTATGTCAAATTTTTACATTTTGTAGTAAAAAAGGTAGTGAGATATCACTACCTTCTCTCTTATTTTCCATAATAGCTATCTAGTAATATTTGTTTTAATTCTTCTACTAATGGAAGTCTTGGATTTGAAGTTGTACATTGGTCTTCAAAGGCTCTATCTGCCAAAACATCAACTTTACTTAAAAATTCTTGTTCATTTATTCCTGCTTCTTTAAAAGATTTTGGAATATTTAAATCATTGTTTAATTTTTTAATTTCTTCTATTAATGAGTTTACTCCTTCTTCATTTCCATAAGCAGGAAAGTTCATTCTTCTAGATAAATCTGCATATTTTTGGTCTGCTACAAAATACTCATATTTTGGGAAAGATACAAACTTTGTTGGTTTTTGGCTATTGTATCTAATAACATATGGAAGTAAAATAGCGTTAATTCTTCCATGTGGCAAGTGAAATTCTGCACCTATTTTGTGAGCAAGCGAGTGATTTACACCTAAAAATGCGTTAGTAAATGCCATTCCTGCAATTGTACTTGCATTATGCATTTTTTCTCTTGCTACTCTGTTGCTTCCATTGTTATATGCTTCTCTAATATTTTTAAATACTAATTCTACTGCTTTTTCTGCCAAGCCATCTGTAAAATCTGATGCCATATTAGAAACATAAGCTTCTATTGCATGTGTTAATACATCCATTCCTGTATCTGCTGTAATTGATTTTGGAAGGCTCATTACTAAATCTGGATCTACAATTGCAACATCTGGTGTTAATTCATAATCTGCTAAAGGATATTTTTTATTTTGCTTTTTGTCTGTAATAACTGCAAATGAAGTTACTTCCGAACCTGTTCCAGAAGTTGTTGGAATTGCCACTAGTTTTGCTTTTGTACCAAGTTTTGGAAATTTATAGGTACGTTTACGAATATCCATAAACTTTAGTTTCATTCCTTCTGCATCTGCTTCTGGATGTTCATAAAATAGCCACATTCCTTTTGCTGCATCTATTGGACTTCCTCCACCAAGTGCAATAATTACATCAGGCTTAAATTCTCTCATTATTTCCACGCCTTTGTAAATAGTATCAAATGATGGGTCTGATTCTACATCTGAAAAAATTTCAGAGTGTACATATTCTTTTCTTTTTCTTAAATAATATAATAATTTTTCTACATATCCTAGTTTTACCATTGATTCATCTGTTACTATAAATGCTCTTGTAATATCTGGCATTTTCTCCAAATAACCTATAGAGCCTGCTTCAAAATATATTTTTTCTGGAACTTTAAACCATTGCATATTAACCCTTCTTTTTGCTACTCTTTTTATATTTATTAAATTTACTGATGATACATTTGCAGTTGTTGAATTTCCACCAAAGGTTCCACAACCTAAAGTTAATGATGGCATGTTTGTGTTATAAATATCCCCAATTGCTCCATGTGTAGATGGAGAATTTACAATAATTCTTCCTACTTTTACCTTTTCTGAGAATTTTTGAATTGTTTCTTCATCTTCTGAGTGAATAACTGCTGAGTGTCCAAGTCCACCAAATTCAATTAATTTTTCTGCTAAGTCAATTCCTTCATCTGCATTTTTTACTACATAATATGCAAGTACAGGACTTAATTTTTCTTTTGAAAATGGATATTCTATACCTACTCCATTTTCTTTTAGTACTAACACTTTTGTATCTTGTGGAACTTCTATTCCAGCACCTTTTGCAATAATGTATGGACTTTTTCCTACTATATCTGCGTTAAGTGCACAGCCCTTTTCTTGTATAAACATACTGTCTCTTAGTCTTTTAGTTTCTTCTGCGCTTAAGAAATAGCAACCTGCTTCTTTCATTAATTTTTCAAATTCTTTTGAAATTTCTTTATCTACAATAACAGATTGCTCTGATGCACAAATCATTCCATTATCAAATGACTTAGATAATACTAAATCATTTACAGATGTTTTTAAATTAGCGGTTTTATCTATATAACAAGGTACATTTCCTGGTCCTACACCTAAAGCAGGTTTTCCACAAGAATATGCAGATCTTACCATTCCAGCTCCTCCTGTTGCTAAAATTAAGTTAACATCTGGATGATTCATTAATGCTCTTGTTGCTTCTATTGATGGTTCTTCTATCCATAAAATACAATTTTCTGGTGCCCCTGCTTTTATAGCTGCATCTCTTAAGTATGTTGCTGCTGCTACACTACATTTTTGTGAATTTGGATGAAATCCAAATATTATAACATTTCTTGTTTTTGCTGCAATTAATGATTTAAACATTGTTGTAGAAGTTGGGTTTGTTACTGGCGTTACCCCTGCTATAATTCCAATTGGCTCTGCTATTTCTTCATAGCCTTCTTCTTCATTTTCTGATATTACTCCTACTGTTTTATCATATTTAATACTGTGATAAATATATTCTGTTGCAAACATATTCTTAGTAATTTTATCTTCATAAATGCCTCTACCTGTTTCTTCTACAGCCATTTTAGCAAGTTCCATGTGGTGTTCTAGTCCTGCCATTGCCATTTCTTTTACAATGTGATCTACTTGGTCTTGATCTAAGTCCATATATTCTTTAGATGCCTGTTTTGCTTTTTGTACTAAATCATCTATCATTTTTTGTATTTTTGCTTTTTCTTCTTCACTTATTTCTTTTGCCATTTTCATATCCTCCCTTTTTCTTAAATTATATAATGCTAAACCTTAAAAAGTTAATTAATTTTTAAATTTTTAGGTTTGCTTTTTCATTAGTATTTACCACTTTTGCTATTATATACTAATGAATTTTTATTGTAAAGAAAATTTAGTATAGAAATGTTTTAGTATAACACTCATTCGATCTTATATTCTTTTTCTAATTTTTCATTAAAATACAATTTACTTACTAAGTTTAGTTCTTGCAAGTTTTCATCTGAAATTTGAAAAGAAAATATTTTTTTTGCATCTGCTAGCATTATGTATCTAATTGCAGTAACTGTAGAATTTGAAAGTTTAATAGCACTTTTATCTACTCTACCACATGCTTCGCACTTTAGACCATTATCTTTAATGCTAAAATAGTTTAAATTTTCTTCTTGCTTACAGGTTGTACAACATTTAATTTGTGGAGAAAAACCTAAAAGAGTTAAAAGTCTTATTTTAAATACTGAAAGTATAAAATCTAAGCTTCTATCTGTTTGTGAAATCATGTAAAGTGTATTTAGATAAAGCTGCAATATTTTATATGTATTTTGATTTTCGTAAGTAACATCATTTATAATTTTAGATATATGTGCTGCATATTTTAATTTATCTAAATCTATTCTAATTGGATAAAATAGTTCTATTGTTTCGCAAGAATTTATATGATATGAACTTGCTCCTTCATAAATTAAATATTCGCCAAAACATAAAAATTGAGTGCTTGACATTAAGAGGCTTTTTGGTTTTCTAGCCCCTTTTGCACAGCACCCAATTTTACCATTGGGAGTAAGTATTGTTACCATTTTATCAAAGTCATTCATATTACTTTCCGAAAGGATGACTCCTTTGGTTTTGATAAGTCCCATATTGCATTTCCTCTATATTTTTTAGTTTAATTTGTGGTTTAGATTTTGTTATATTTTCTACTTGCATTAATTCCATAAATGTGTTTATATTACCTGTTTGTTTAAAAGTATTCCATGCTAAATCTTTAATTTGTTTTTCCATCATGTGTGCAATCATAGCTCCTGTTCTAGAAGTATTTTAAAATAAGTATTAACCTATTTTTTCTTCTTTTCTTATGTTTTGCTTTTTTTGTTTTTTTATTCTTATTTTATATTAACACTATTTACCAATTTTTAATCTGTAGCTTTAAATTTTTTTACAAATTGATCATTGTTAATCCAATCTTCTTTTACTTTTACCCACAATTTTAGGTTTACTTTTTCTTCTAGCTCTTTTTCTAAGTCTTCTCTTGCATAGGTTCCAATCTTTTTTAGCATTTGACCGTTTTTTCCTATAATAATACCTTTATGAGAATTTCTTAAGCAATAAATTGTTGCTTCAATGTTAAATATTGGCTTGTTTTCTTTTGTTTTTGATTTTTTCATCTTTTCTATTTCTACAAAAATTCCATGTGGTACTTCATCTTGAAGAAGTTTTAACGCTTTTTCTCTAATTGTTTCTGATGCTATATCTCTTAAAGTTTGGTCTGTGTATTCTTCCATACTGTAATATGCTGGTCCACTTTTTAAATTTTTTTCTATTTCACTTAGTATAACTTCTATATTTAGTTTTTTTATTGCAGATGTTGGAATTATTGCCTCAAAATCATATTCATTTTTATATGTTTCAATTAAATTAAATACTTGCTCTTTTGTAACTAAATCTGTTTTATTTATAATTAATATTGTTTTACATTTTGCTTCTTTTATTTTGTCTAAAATCATTTGGTCACCTTTTCCAATTTCACTTGATGTTGCTTCTACTACAAATAAAATAACATCTGCATCTGGTATAGATTCCCATGCGGTATCGTTCATTGTTAAACCTAATTTTGATTTTGGTTTATGTATTCCAGGTGTATCTATAAAAATAATTTGTGAAGTTGGTCTGTTTACAATGGCTTTAATAGCGTTTCTAGTAGTTTGTGGTTTATTTACTACTACTGCTATTTTTTGCCCTGCTATATTATTTAAAATGCTTGATTTTCCTACATTTGTTCTTCCTACAATTGCTACAAAACCAGATTTAAAATCTTCCATACATGCTCCTTTTTATATTGTAATAAATTTTAACAAAAGTCAATATTTTTTGAAACATTTGTTTATATCTTGATAATTATTTTAAATTCTATATTTTGGTTTAGCTTCATAATGTGTATGTAATATTTCGTGTGCTAAATGTCCGCCTGGTTCTCCTAAATATTCTTTATATATTTTTTGTAAAACTGGGTTTTCATGTGATTTTCTAATTTTACTTTTTTCATCTATTGTATACATAGCATCTGCACGCTTCTTTTGAACATTTACTGTAGCCCTAATTTTAGAACTCTTTATTGGCTGACCTCCGCCCATTATACATCCGCCAGGGCATGCCATAATTTCTACAAATTGATAATCTGCTTTTCCTTGTTTAATTTCTTCCATAATTATTTTAGCATTGCCAAGACCATTTGCAACTACTACTTTTATTTCTTCTTTACCTATTTTTACAGTTGCCCTTTTTATTCCTTTTTGTCCTCTTACTTCTTCAAAATTAATTTTTTCCAATTCTTTTCCTGTAACTAGTTCAGATACACTTCTTAATGCAGCTTCCATAACACCACCAGTTACACCAAAAATTGCCCCTGCACCTGTTGCTTCTCCCATAGGATCATCAAACATGCTATCTTCTAAGTTTATAAAGTCAATGTTAGCTTGTTTTATCATTTTTGCAAGTTCTCTTGTTGTTATAACTGCATCAACATCATATAAGCCATTTTCTTTCATTTCTTCTCTTTGTCTTTCAAATTTTTTAGCAATACATGGCATTACAGATACTACATATATTTTTTCTGGATTTATTTTATTTTTAGCTGCATAATATGTTTTTATAATTGCTCCAAACATTTCATGTGGAGATTTACAACTAGATAAATGAGGAAGATTTTCTGGGTAATTCATTTCAATATATTTTACCCATCCTGGGCTACAAGATGTAATCATTGGCAAATTATCTTTTTCTTTAAAGCGTTTTACAAACTCTGTTCCTTCTTCCATAATTGTAAAATCTGCACCTGTATTTGTATCAAATACTTTATCAAATCCTAAATTTTTTAATGCTGTTACCATTTTTCCTGTTACATTTGTACCTATTTGCATTCCAAATTCTTCTCCAAGTGCAACTCTTACGGCTGGAGCTGTTTGAACTACTACATAAGTATTTTCATCTTTTAATTTTTCCCATACTTCATTTATAGAATATTTTTCATGAAGTGCTCCTGTTGGGCAGCTTTCTATGCATTGACCACAAAAAGTACAGTTGACATCATCTAAACTATTATTTCCAACTGTTGATATGCAAGAAGAAAATCCTCTACCTGTAGAAGATATTGCACCTATATTTTGAACTTTTTTACAAGTTGCTACACATCTTCTACATAATACACATTTATTAAAATCTCTAACAATTGATGGAGATTTATCATCTACTTCATATTCGTTTTTTGTACCATCATAACGAACATCAGTCATGTTTAGCTTTTCTGCCAAAGCTTGTAATTCACAGTTTCCATTTCTAACACAAGTTAGACAATCTCTATGATGATTAGATAAAATTAAATCTAATATTGTTCTTCTAGCTTCTACAACTGCTGGTGAGTTTGTATGTACTACCATTCCCTCTTCTACTTTTTGAATACAAGAAGTAGCAAATCCACGCCTTCCTTCTACTTCTGTAATACACATTCTACAATCTCCAACTTCGTTTATATCTTTTAAAAAGCAGAGCGTTGGAATATCTATATTTACTTTTCTTGCCGCTTCTAAAATAGTAGTTCCTTCTGGTACACTTACATTTTTATTATCTATTATTAAATTTACCATACTTTCTTTAGACATTTGTTTTATTAAGGAATACTTATTTTTCTATAAGCAAACCTTTCTCCTTTCTTTTTTATTTTATATTTTTATTTCTAATGTATTCTTTTCCTAAATTATAAAATTCTTCTCTTAAAATATCCATATAAGAGGTGTGCTTTTTGCACATCAATTCAATTTTAAATGTGAAGTGACAACGCAAGATGACTATTATTTTGAAAATTTAGCCTATGGCATGGAAAGGACAAACCGAAATACAAGTACCACATTTGATGCACTTTGCTTCATCTATATGGTGAACTTTACCTGGTTCACCACTTATTGCTTCTACTGGGCAGTTTCTTTTGCACATTCCGCAGCCTTTACATTTGTCTTCATGTATTTGAATTTTAGCAAGCGCTTTACATTCACCTGTTTTACATACTTTTTCATTTACATGCTCTAAATATTCTTCCCTAAAGTATCTAAATGTAGAAAGTACTGGGTTTGGAGCAGATTGACCCAATCCGCAAACCGCAGTTTTTGGAATACTATTTGCTAACTCTTCTAATTTTTCTACATCTTCTATTGTTCCATCACCTTTAGTTATTTTTTCTAATAGTTCTAGCATTCTTTTTGTTCCAATTCTACATGGGGTACACTTTCCGCAAGATTCATCTACAGTAAAGCTTAAATAAAACTTTGCTAAATTTACCATACATTTAGTATCGTCCATTACAATAAGTCCACCTGAACCCATCATAGAACCTATTTGTTTTAATGATTCATAATCTATTGGTGTATCTAAATGTTCTTTTGGAATACATCCTCCTGAAGGTCCACCAGTTTGTGCTGCTTTAAAATCTCTACCATTTGGAATTCCTCCACCAATATCATATATAATTTCTCTTAATGTTGTTCCCATTGGAACTTCTACTAAACCTACATTTACTACATTTCCACCAAGTGCAAATACTTTTGTTCCTTTTGAGCCTTCTGTTCCAATACTAGAATACCATTCAGCTCCATTTAGAATAATTCTTGTAATATTTGCATAAGTTTCTACGTTATTTATTAAAGTTGGTTTTCCCCATAATCCAGAATTTGCAGGATATGGTGGTTTTACTCTTGGTTGACCACGCTTTCCTTCTATTGACTCTAAAAGAGCTGTTTCTTCTCCACATACAAATGCTCCAGCACCTAAACGAACTTCTACATCAAAGCTAAAGTTTGTTCCAAAAATATTTTTGCCAAGAAGTCCATATTCTCTTGCTTGTTTAATAGCAACACTAAATCTTTGTACTGCAATTGGATATTCTGCTCTTACATATATGTAACCTTGATCTGCTCCTATTGCAAATCCTGCAATTATCATAGACTCTAATACAGAGTGTGGATCTCCTTCTAGAATACTTCTATCCATAAATGCCCCTGGATCTCCTTCATCTGCATTACATACTACATATTTTTGTTTTCCTTCTACATTTTTTGTAAGTCTCCATTTTTTACCTGTAGGAAAACCTGCTCCTCCTCTACCTCTTAAGCCAGATTTTTCTACTTCTTCTATTACTTCATCTGGTGTCATTTCTAGTAAAACTTTTTCCAATGCTTTGTAACCATCAAATGCAATATATTCTTCTATTTCTTCTGGATCAATTTTTCCACAGTTTTTAAGAGCAATTCTTTTTTGTTTTTTATAAAAGTTTAAGTCATCTAATTTTTGAACTTTGCTTCCATCTATATCTTTGCAAAGTAATCTGTCTACTACTTTTCCTTCAATAATATGTGATTGAATAATCTCCTCACAGTCATCTGGAGTTACCATTGCATAAAATGTATCTTCTGGCCTAATAATAACTATTGGACCTTTTGCACATAAGCCAAAACAACCTGTTTGAATAACACGTACATTTTCTAACTTCTTTTCTTTTATTATTTTTCTAAAATTCTCAATTATTTTAGGAGATTTTGAAGAAGTACAACCTGTTCCATGACATACTAGAATATGTTTTTCTTTTGTTCCAACTGTACTATTTACCCTTATATCTAATTCTTTTCTTTTTGATTCTCTGATTTTTCTTATTTTTTCTAATGTATCCAATTTATTGCTCCTTTCTATTAATAAAATTTTACTTGCTAAAGTTGCTATTGTAGTTACAATTTACAGCTAATTATAAATTTCAAAGTAGCCACTTGCTTCTTAATATATGTTTTTTCGTGCTTTAGTCGAGAAAAAACATATATTAAACGCAAGCGACGTGGCGGATAATTTTAGGCTGTGAATTGTAACCTATTGTAAGCTATCTAAAACCTCATCTAATTTTTTGACAGTAGCCTTTCCATAAACTTCACCATTTACTGTAAATACTGGTGCTATTCCACAGGCACCTACGCAGCGTGTAGCATCAATTGAAAATTTTCCATCTGGTGTAGTTTCTCCTTCTTCAATATTTAACCTTTGTTTTAAACGCTCCATAATTTTTTCTGAACCTTTTACAAAGCAGGCAGTTCCTAAGCATACTGAAATTGCATATTTTCCCTTTGGTTTTAGTGTAAAACGAGAATAAAAAGTAATTACACCATAAATTTCTGCCATTGGAATATCTAAATATTCTGATATTTTGCTTTGTGCAATTTTAGGAATATAGCCATATTTCATTTGCACTTCGTTTAAAATTGTAATTAAATTATCTTTGCTATTTGTATACTTTTCTAAGATTTCCTTTAGCTCTTTTTCTAATTTTTTATCAATACAAGCACAATTTTTATTTTCACTTTTTTCCATGTTTACCTCCATTTAATTGTTAGTTTATTTTATTCTTTATTTACCATAGTTATTATATCAAAGCATGCTTTTTATTTGCAACAAATTTCGACAGAAAAAACTTATTTTAATAATATTTTTAATTATATAAATTTTCAATTTCAAATAATAAAAATCGCTTTGAATTTAGTTTGCTAAATTCAAAGCGCAATAATTATACTTATTCAAAAGTTATATCGCTATCTATTGGACAAATTTGAATAAATGTTTTTCCGTCATTTACTTTAATTTCATTTCCATCTAAATCTTTATATATTGTTTTTCCGCTTCTAGATGTTTTTTCACATTTAATTGGAATATATTTTCCATTTGTAATGTAATAACCGTCTAGTGTTTTTATATTATCTAAGGTTTGTCTTCCTTTACCGCTTCCATCATTTAAAGTAGTATTTTTACATTTTGTAATAATAATGTTTTTAGTTGTAACTGTTTTTTCTGTATTCCAGTCTGTTTGTTTTTTATCTCTAGAATATCTAGTATATGTTTTTGTTTTTTCATCATAAGTATATTTTACTGTGTTAAATACTGAATAAGGTATAGTAACTTTTTTTGCAATATTAGTTACCTTTTCTTCAACCTCTGTACTATTTGTTTCATTTGTATTTTTGCTACTAGTTGTTTTCTTTTTTATATCTGGCAAGTCAAATTCTTCTGCTACATAGTTTAAAACAGTTCCTTTATTTGTAGTAGTTCTATATTTTTCTCTTTTAATAATTGACTCTATTTTTTCCATGGAAGTTACTGCATTATGTGGAGCATAACGGCTACTTACTCTCCAAAAGTTTTTTTCACTTTCATTAATTCCGTTAATATCTGCTATTGCTAAAGTTGCAATGTCTGATTTAGCTTGTGGGCTTTGACCATAATGTACATAAATAGCATCATTTTCTAGTGCATAGTCTAAAAAGTAATGTCTTGCACTTCTTAGTGGACCAATTTGGTCTATATCTTTATTTTTAGTAACTATCATTAGTCTGGTTTCTCCACCTTCTACAATCATTTCATAAATTAAATCTGCTTCTTCAAGACCTGCTTGTGGCATTGCATTAATATGATTGTCTATCATAAATGCTATTGGCCTTTCATTTCCTGCAAAGGTTTTTGGTTCTTTTATTTCTGGCTCTTCTTCTTCATTATTTACATTAGTATTCATATTTGCTACATTTTCTGTATTTTGCATAGTTGGTAATATTTTCATTGCTAATAATACACCTGCTATAATTATTAATATAATTAAAATTATAGTTAAAATTTTTAGGCCACTAATAGGTTTTTTATTGCTTTTATTTTTCATACTACTTTATATTAGTTAATTACTAATATTTCCTCCTTTTATATAATTTAGTATATCTTGATTTTTCAAGCATTTTTAGTGAAAGTAATTAAGTATAAATCAAGTTTATATTCCAAAAGTGACAGACTGGAATTTAAATAAATGTTCCCAAAGCAATACCATATAATATTAATACCAATAATGTTCCAAATGCTGCACTAAATATTATTTCTGAAAGTTTATGCTCTTTTGCCTCAATTCTGCCTTCTGCTACAAATATTGAAATTACTAAAGATAATATTAAAACTATAAAATTATTTGTTAATATCCAAATAATTGTGTTTGCTGCAAATGCTATAGTTGTATACCCACTTGGTACAAATTTTTTATTTAACACTTTATGCTTATTTGTTTTTGCATAAGCTATTACTGCTAAAATTGCAATTGCTGTAATAATTATAGCTGCAAATGCTAAATGTGATGGTGTATTTGTTACATTTTTAATAAAGTTTAGACCAATATCTGCTATTTTATCAAAGAATAAAAAATATGCTACAATTAAAGCATTTATAGTAGTAATTACTACTCCACCTGCTGCAACGTCTTTAGCAATTTTGGCTTTTGGATGATAAACATCTACATATAAGTCTACTACTGTTTCTATTGCGGTATTTACCATTTCTGCAAAAATAATTAGAACTATTGTAAATAAAAAGCATAAAAATTCTGCACGACTTAAGTTAAAAAACAAACTAATTATTACAACTGCAACTGCAATTAATAATTGTTTTTTTATGTTGCTCTGCGTTGTTGTTGCATAAATTATTCCATTAAATGCATTTTTCCATGCATCTAATGGTCTATGATTTCCTAATCTTTCATCTTTTTTGTTTCCTTCGTTTTCTGTTTTTGTATTATTTCTATTTAAATTATTTTCTTGATTTTTATTATCATTTTCTTTACTATCTACATTAAATTTTAACTTTTTATTTTTTACATTTGTTTTTTTGTCTGTGGTATCTAAATTTTCCTTTTTTTGATTCATAAAATTCCTTTCTGTAAATTATCTTGTAATATTTAGCTTAGATAATACATTTTCTTCCTTTTTACGCATTTTGGCTTTATCTTCTTCTTCCATATGATCATAACCCATTAAATGATAAAAGCCATGAACTAGCATATATGAGAGTTCTCTTTCAAAACTATGTCCATATTCTGTTGCCTGTTCTTCAACTTTTGGAATTGATATTATAATGTCTCCTAAAATGTCTTGCATATTTGGCTTAGAATTTTGTTTAAGTTCATCTAGTTCAACTTTTTCAAACATTGGAAATGATAAAACATCAGTTGGTTTATCTATATTTCTATATTTTTTATTTAAGTCTTGAATATTTTGAGGATTTGTTAAAGTAATACAAATATATAAAGAGGTAGGAGAAATACACTCTACCTCAAAACATTTTTGAATTACTTTTTCTATTAAATCCTCTATTTTTGAATCTTTTGTAATATCTTTCCAAACAATTTCTGATACTTTATTCATTTTTTATGCACTTACCTTTGTTTTAATATAGTTTCCTTCTGATGTATAACTATTTTTTATAAGTCTCATTGCACCTAGCTCTACTAGCTTGTTACAATAAAACTGAATTATTCTATAATATTTGTTAGTATCTTTACGTAGCTTTTTAAGGTCATTTTTTAAGAATAAAATTTGTTTTTGTTGAATGTACTCTATATAGTTTGTGTCTTTACCTTTTGCAACTTCTTTATATTCCTTCCAAAATGCTTTATATTCTTCTCTTTCACTAGGCTTGTCCCAATAAATTTTAGTAGATAATAATTTTACATTGTATTCTTCCATTAGTGTAATTAATAATGAATAAGCTTTTTCTTGTTTACGAGCTACTTTTGTATCTACTATTAAGCTTCTTGTGTCTTGTAATAATTTTTCATAACATTGTTCTGCCACAATTAATGGTAAACTATGTGTAAATAACTTACGGCTAAGTGCCAACAATACCATATTTTTTTCTATGTTATCATTTTGGTCTAACTTTCCAACAGTAAATTTTTCAAAATTTTGATATTCTTCTAATATATTTTTATATGTAGTATTTTCTGGGTCTTGTTTCATTTTAAGTGGTAAAATATTTTCAATGTATCCTTCTAAAGTAGAGAAAATTTTATTGTAAATTTCGTCTTTTGCACCACTACTTAAATTGTCTGCAAGTTTAATAGAGTAGTGCTTTAATAAGCCTTTATATAGTCCTTCCATTTGGCTAGTAAATAAATTTTTATACTTTTCTATTAATTGTGGTTTGTTTGAATTTTCAACTGTTTCATAATCTATATTTAATAAATACATTTGCTTTTTATATTTATATTCTAAATACTCTGTTTCTTTTAAATGAACTATAGAATAGTATTGAGATAAAGCATTTTTTTCAAATTCTGTTGCTGTATCATTTTTAACTTTTTTATAGATAGAATCTAAAATATATTTATCTATTGATTCTAAATACAAAGCATAAGTATCTTCAAATTTTTTATTTGCAGCTTCTTGCTTTGCCTGATCATTTGTATCTTCTGCATTTACATAGGTTTCATAAGCTTTTATTGCATTATTTCTTTTAATAGAAATAAGCATTCCATTAATTCCAATTTTAGTTGGAATTAATAATTTAGTAATGGTTTTAGTTAGTTTTGAGAAAAATGTTCTCTCTTGATATACTCTTAAACTTCTTTCTTCCATAGCTTTCTTCCTTTCAAAATACAATTTTTTCTTTTGTCGCAATGCTTTCAATTACCTCGTAAATAACTTCAACCTCTACATATTGTGCCGTAGTTTCTACATAAACCTTTTTATCTACAATTGATTCTTTATTTTCTATTAATTCTTCTATTTTTTTTGTTGCTAAATTTTCTCCAATAATTTTTGCTTCTTCTGGAGTAAATATTACTTCTTTTTCTTCATACTCCTGGAACGTTTTAGTGTATATTTCAATTGGCAAATAGAAATTAGAAAAAAGTTTTAGTTTTTTACTTGTCTCTATTGTATCATACTTTTTAAATTTTGAAACCCCTTTCGTTAAATTTATTTTAAAATTATTTATCTTTACGGAATATTTATTTTCCTCCTTTCCAGTTTTAGCCTTTTCTAGCTGTTTTAGAGGTATTTTTTCTTTTTGAGAATACCAAACTTTTGCCTGAACATCGCCATTTGCATGCACATAACGAGTTCCTGTATATTTTCCCTCTAACCATCCACCTACTAATACTGTACCCTTAGTAACTATGTCTCCTTCTTTTACTAGGGGTGTACCGTTTTGAGCAATTACTTTTGTAATCATACCATCTTTTGTTGCAATTAGATTACAATATTCATCTTCTGCAATTATATCTGGTTTTAAATCTGCCTCTACAATTTTTACTGTAGCATTAGTTCCTTTTATTTCAATTCCTATCCATGCAATGTCGCTTCTTTCTAGTCTAATTTGCCCTATTAAATCTTTTGTTGTAAGGCCTAATTTACATTTTCCTATTTTAAAACCATTTTTATCTAGTAATGTTTGTATTTCCTCACTACTTATATTTTCATTTCCTGTAATTTCAATATTCCAGATAAAATTTGATAGTATAATAATTGTTAATACAATTAGTAAAAAGAAAACAAAAAATATTTTTCTCTTTTGATATTTATGTAATAAGAATGGCATTCCCTTCTTTTTTTGCATTTTAACTCTACATTTTGTTTTTCTTGCAATTGGCTTTAATTTTTTAAAATCCTTTAGTCCAATATTAATTATTATTCTAGTAGAATGTGTTCTTTTTAAATTCCATAAAAATATTTTTTGACTATTACAAAGATTTATAAATCGTTCTATAAAATATCCTTCTACTTCAATTGTAACATAGCCTAAAATGATATTTAGTAATATTTTAAAGTACAAATTTAACCCTCCTTTTTTAGTCAACTTAAATAATAAATTTATGTAATTGTTTCAAAATCAATTCCATCAATTTTTCCTGTAATTAGCAAGTCATCTGTTGTCATTTCATTTAAGTTAAGTTCATATCCATTTATATTTAAAATTCCAATATGAGTGCTAATGCGAATATAAAATTCTTGATATTCCAAAATAGTTTTATAATTTTCTATAAGCATTTTTTCAAATCCAAGTATTGTAATCTTAGGAATATTAGTAGATACTTCTTGTGGAATGTCTAATAATTTATCTACTTTAGCACTAATTTTACTTTTTTTATTTTTCTCCATTTATATTCTCCTTTTTTGCTATTAAAAACTCATTATCTTTCGAACTCATCTAATGTTTTAAATTCATAGCCCATATTTTTTATTTCTTTAATACAGCTATCTAATATATTACTGTTGTCTTTTGAGTTTCCGTGTAGTAAAATTACTGCTCCATTATGAATATTATCTAATATTTTACTTTTTCCATATTCTTCTCTTCCTTGTTTATTTTCATCCCAATCATCATAAGCAAGAGACCACATTACTGTTTTATAGCCTAATGTATTTGTATATTGTATAGTTCTTTCACTATATTCTCCTTTTGGTGGACGAATATATTTCATTTCATATTTAAATTTTTCATATATTGCTGTATGTAAATTCATTACTTCTTTTTTTATTTCTTCATTAGATATTTCTGGCATAGACTTATGATTAACTGTATGTATTTCATATTCCTTAAGTCCAGTATTAGTTAAATTTTAAGCTAATACTGAATTTAAAGTTTTAGCTTTTGCTATATGTATTTTTCAAATTTAAATTTTATAAATATATTTTTATCACTATCAAATTCTATTTTCTCTATTAGTTTTTCATACATTTCTTTTGTTACATTTTTTAAACTTAATATTTCTTTTGTCTGTTTTAAAATTTTATTCATATCTACTTTCTCAAGCTCTTCTTTCTGTTTTTTTATTTCATATTCAAGAACCTTTATTTCGTTTGAAATTTTTGTTTTTTCCTCGATCTTTTTAGAATAAAATTTTTCAAAATCTTCTTGTCTAATTATTTTATTTACTTTATCTTGATATATTTCTTCTAGAATGTTATTAACTTTTTCTAATTCTAAATTGTTTATTTTTAATTCTTTTTCTAATCCATTTAATTCTTCTTTTACTTTTATTTTTGAACATTTAAATATATTTTCTAATTCTTCTTTTGAATATGTAATTTTTTCTATTTCCTTTTTTAATTCTTTTTTGATTTGTTCCTCAATAAAATCTGTTCGTATCTGCTTATTATTACAATTTCCTCTATTACTATTTTTATTAGAACATATAAAATAATCAATTTTCCATTCTTTACCAGACTTTCTTTGTTCTATTCTCGTTCTTAATGTTGCTATTCCGTCCACATTCTTTACAAAATACTAATCCTTTAAGTGGATGATTAAATTTTCTTGTTCTTGTTATATGTTTATCTTTTATCTTTTTTTGTGCTTTATTCCACGTATTTATATCTATAATTGGTTCATGCATATTTTCTACTATAATATATTCTTCTGGACTTGTTGTTCTAACTTTAGTAATTTTATGACTTACTTTTTGGAATTTTCTACCTACTACATTTCCAATATATACTTCATTTTTTAATATTTTTCCTATTTGAGTTCTATGCCACAAATATTTTCCACTTGAATTACTACTTTCTCTTTTCATAAAAGTTGGTATTTTTAAATATATAGCTGGTGCTAATATTTCTCTTTTATTTAATTCATCTGCTATTTTTTGTGGTGACATTCCTTTATTTACATACATATCAAATATGTCTTTTATAATTTCTGAAGCATACTCGTCTATTATTAAATGATTTTTTATCTTTTTATCTTTTTTATAACCATATGGTGCTATTCCTCCTTGAAACTCGCCCTTTTCAATTTTTCTTTGCTTAACACTTTTTATTTTATTTGAGATGTCTTGTGCATAATAATCATTAAAACTTAGTTTAAATGTTAAAAATTGAAGTCCATCTGGTCTTAAGGTATCCACATTATCTCCAATTGCAATATATCTTATAGAATTTGATGGAAAATATCTTTCTAAATAATATCCTGTATCTATATGGTCTCGTCCAAATCTTGATAAATCTTTTGTTATTATACAATCTATTTTTCCTTCATCTATATCTTTTAACATTTCTTGAAAACCAGGTCTATTAAAATTTGTTCCTGTAAAACCATCGTCTACATATTCTTTGATTTCTTTTAAATCATCTTTTTCATTAATATAATTATCAATTATATCTCTTTGATTTTCGATACTTTCACTTTCTCTGTCATCCCCATCATCTCTGGATAGTCTCATATATTTAGCAACTTTATATTGTTTTATCATTTTTTATACCTTTCTCTCTTCTTTGTTTAATAATTTAATAAATTCCCCTTTTAATATATCATTACAAATTTCTTTTAAACTATCTTTTCCATAAGTAATTTTCATTTCGTTATTTTGATTATACATAAGCTTGCCTCCATTTTTTATTTAATATTATGAAGCAAGTCTAAAAAAAATAACTAAAGAATTATATTCTTTAGCTATTTTACAAAATGATTATTTAATCTTATATATATAAATGCCTAGGTGGCAACGTACTTAACATACGCTTAGCCTTTAGCTACCTTACCTAGGTCTTACTATAAATATTTTACCATACAGAAATTTGTATGTCACATACTTTAAATTAGCAATAAAACTTAATTTCTTGCCCTTCAAAATAATTTTTCCATTTTTCTAAAATAAAAAAATAATTATCATTTATTAGCTTTTGTATTTTCTTTAAATCATTTATAGGTATATTACTTTTATTATTAGCAATTATACTTCCGCCAGCTTTTGTAAGCCATACTTTTGTAGAATCTCCAGTTGGTCTTCCTTTTGATATATGTATATGAATTGGTTCATTATTTTCATTAGACCAAAAGTATACACTATATCCGCATCGTTTCAAATATATTAGGCACTTTCAAGTCCTCCTTCTCTTGCAATTTCAAAAAAATGTGCTGCTCCTTGTTCTACCACCTTTTTAAATAACTCTATTTCTTCTTCTGTATATTTTCCATCTTGCTCTACGATTTTATAGCTTGGTAATTCAAATATCAATGTATCAAATCCGTGTTCTGTTGGTCTTTCAAAAACAACTCTTATTACCTCGTCACCATTATCTCTAGTAATAATATCTGAAATAACCAATTCTGTTTCATCTTCATATTTGCATAATGTATGCATCATTTTTACCACTCTCCTTAACTTATGTTTTTAGTATACCATAATTTATTAAAAATTACTATACTTTTAAATTAAAGTACCGAAAAAATCAATAACTATATAATGGTATTTTATAAATGTATTATTGTATAGCAAAATTTAATTTATTTTCAACTTGCAAAATGGCTATTTATCTAGCTTTTATTATATTCTCAAATTAGTGTCATCAGTGTCAAGGGAATATGATTTCCTACAATATGGCCATCATCAATCATTTGCTTAACTAGTTCTTCTTGTGTATTTAAAAAATGTGCTGTAATAAAAAAACACGCTTTTACATCATTTTGATTAAGAATCTCTAATATTTTTGGTGTATATCCTGCTTCATACCCTTCGTCAAAAGTTAAATAAACATATTTTTTTTCTTCATTTCCCATAGCAATTCCATTATATTTATCTATAATTTGTTTATTTTTAGCACCTAAATCTGGTTGTTTATGATCTTTTTCTCTTTTTATACCCCATCCTATTTTTTGATTGCTTAATGCAGAGTTAGAGCTTACCTCAATAGAGTTTTGACTTTTGTTAATTTGTATAATTGAAAATGTAAAAATTATTAAAAGTGTAGTTATACATATTGCACTTGCTATTTTATTTTGATTTTTCATAATATTTTATCTCCTAGTTTGTTTTTTTAAATTTTATGAAACATTAAAAAATATTATTACTAATAAAAATAAACTATGTTTGAAATGTTAATTTTTTATTTAACATTTTAAACATAGTTTTTAATATAATTATAATCTTATTTTATATCTTTAAATTTATTGTATTTTACATATATAGCTATGCATAGCACAATCATTAATACTAAAGAAATAATAATTATTATGCTGGTTCCTGTGTTTGGTATTGTTCCAGGAGCAGTAGTTCCATCTTTACTAGGTTCATTATTATCTAAATTATCTTTTCTAACATTATCTACATATGTTTCTACTTCTAGGTCTGTTTCTAGTTTCATTGGCTTAGAAACTATTACACTTTGGTTTCCACCTTTAATAGCAACCTCTTTAATGTATAAGTATAAAGTGCCCTCATCTGATATTTCATTATAATTTGAAATGTCTTTTGAATTTATAGTAAATTGTAATTTGCTATTATCATTTTGATTTTCAGTAATTTTAACCCAGTTATTTATGTTTTGTTCATCTGCATTTGAAGATAGGTAGTAATAATATTCAAGCGAATCATTATTGGTATTTCTTGAAATGTTATTAATTTCTACATTAATTGATATATAATCTTTTTGTGAATTATTTGTAAAATAATATGCTTTAATTTTCTTTACATTACTTGTAATATTATTTAAGTTTGAATTTTCTGCTTTTTCTTCTTCAATTATTTGTACTTCAAATTGTGCTGTTTTATTTTGATATGTAACTGTTATTGTAATTGTACCTATACTTTCATTACTAAATCCTGATACAGATACCTCGCTAGATGTCATATCTATGCTTTCTGTTGTTCCATCGTTATATATAATTTTTAGAGTTCCACCATTTAGATCTAGATTTTCTTTATCTTTAATATATGCTAGTTTTGTTGGATTTTTATCTACTGAAATTTCTGTAATTGATTTTTCTACTACAGTTATTGGCTGAACGGCAGTTTTATCTTTATATTTTATTGTTACTGAAGTTTGTTCTTTAGTTAAGTTAGTTCCATTTTCTACTATATAGTTTAGTATTTCTTGTGACACTCCATTTTGATATGTTCCTGTAACAATCATACCAGTATTATCAAAATCCTGTCCAACAACATAATTTACTTTATTTGATGCTTTAGTTATATTTATTTCTAATAATGGATTGGCTATTACTGTTATATTTTGTTTTACCACTAATCCTTCATAAGAAATAGTTACCTCTGTTTGATTTGCTTCTAAATTATTTCCATCACTAATGGTATAATCTGTTATTATTTTTGTAGTTCCATTTTTGTAAGTTGCTTTTATTACCATTCCTACTGTATCAAAATTTTCTCCTTCAAAATATTGTAGCTTTGTAGGAGGTGTTTCTATGCTTAAATTTGTTACAGTATTTTTTTCTACTGTTATAGGTTGAGTAGCAGTTTTGCCTTGATAAGTTATTGTTACACTTTCTTGTCCCTCGACTAAATTTGTTCCATTTGTAATACTATAGCTTGAATTATCCAGTACTTCAGATGGTTTAGTATTGCTATTATAGTTAGCCTTTACTACCATTCCTGTTTTATCAAAGTCTTCTCCTTCAAAATATTTTGTTTTATTAGGTGGCGTTACTATTTCAATGCTTTTTAATGATTCATCATTAAGATTTGATGTAGTAAATGCTTTTATTGTAGTATCTCCATTTGGAAGTCTTCCACTTGATAAATTATATAAATTACCTACATCTTCCCAATTATAGTTTTGTGAGGCATTTTCTGATGATATAAAACATTTTTGAGTTACTGTTTCCACACAATTATACATTGGAATTTCATCAAATTTAGTTTCTAAACTTATTGCTAATGAATTAACTTGTGTACCTTGTATTTCAATTGCTACAGCGAATTTATTTGCTTTTATTTCGATTGGCTCTGCAAATTCTAAAGTATGATAACCTGAATTAAAAGTTTCTGATGTACCTGCTTTTAAATTTACCAATTGTAAGTCTTCTTTATTTTTTCCTTCTCCATTAGGATTTACATATACTTTACAAATATATGTTTCTGGAGCATATATTGAAACTTGAGTTAAATATTCCGTTTCTTCAGTTTTCTTATCAAATATATTACAAATTGTGGCTTTATTATTATTATTTAAAGCTATAACAGATATTGGATAATACTCGTCATACTGATATATATTTTCATAATTTAAAGTATCTGTTGCTTTAACTATTCCATAAAGAGTTTTAGATATATTGCAATCTTCATAAGACACATACATAATACCATTATCTCCAATTTTAATATATGCCTTATCTCCTTCTATAGTAAATCCTGCTCTTTTTATGACTTCATCTGGTATTTGCTCTGGTCTAGTATAGTTTCCTGCTGTTCCTTTTTCTTGGAACTGTTTAAGAGCTTCTGTCTTTAGTTCTAATAAATCATATTCTTGTCTTTCTCCCCAAGAATTTCTTACAATCCAAGCTCCATTGGTTGTTGGTTTAGCATCTTTTGCAAATTTATTTATACTATAATCATCATCCCAACCTATTATAGAAACAGCATGGTCTAATGTATGGGAAATATCATTATTACAATATTTAGCACCTGTGTCATTGTTATAACATGAAAATTCTGTTGTTGAAGAAGAATTTCCATGTATTGAAGCAAATACAGAGCCGTAATTTTGTATGTGTTGTTTAATTTGTTGCATTATTTCAGATTTTTGTGAAGCATTTTTATTATAGTCTGCAAATTCTACAGTATCATATACTTGGCTTGTAACTGCTTTGTTTTGTATTTTACTTATTTCTATTTGTGTCTCATTATTTTCAAATGGCATATCTGATTCATCTATTGCTCCACTTCCATTAGTTAAATATGATTGTACTAAAGTCCAATTGCCACCACTTCCTACTTCTCTGTTATAGCCTATTTTATTTTGTACACCATCTTTAAATGTTTTACTTGTGGCATATTCCATATGTCTTTCTGAAAAATCATATACTTTTGAGTTTAAGTCTGTATTTGTTTTTTTGTAATTAGCTAAAGCAAGATTAGTTTCTAATGTAGATAATGCTGCAAAAGCCCAACATGAATTTGTACTCATCTGATCTCTTATAATTAAGTTTGATGGTATTACATTTTTTAGGCTATATGTTTTATTAATACTAGCTCCTAATAATCTTATTTTATATAATGGATTTTTTGAGGCAAAAGTTGTTGGCTGTAAATCATACATTCTAGGTTGAATAGTATTTTCTTTTTCTTCATCAGATAGTTCTAACCATCTTTTAAAGTCTTCTGAATATTCCATCTTGTTAATTGAATCTATATTAGCAAAAACTTTTTGATTCATTAATAAAATTAGAATAAAAATTAATGAAATAAATAAAATAAATATTTTCTTTAGTTTCTTCATGATTTTCTCCTATAAACATATTTTGCACGTGCTCTTTTGTATTTTAAATACAATTCTTCAATAATATTATAATATTTTTAGTGAAAATATGTCAATAGTTTAATCTTTTTTGTCTATTTTTGTAATTTTTATAGACTATATGTTTTTTACTTATTTTTCCATTTAAATATTTAATTTTTATTCTATTTGGTAAGAAAAAATATTATTCTTAACATCTTGACAATATAAATTGTTAATTATATTATTATATAATAATTGGAAATTTCTGGGTTATGCTGTTGTATTTTGTCGTATAATTTATTCAAGTTATTTCCAAATACGGAGGAGAAAATTATGTTAGATTTTGTATTATGTGATGATAATGCTAATGTACTTAATAGATTAGAAAAAATGTTAGAATCAATTTTTATAAGTAAAAAATTTAATGCTCAAATTGTGTTTAGTACAACTTCTCCTGAAGAACTAATAAATTATATTAGAAATCATACTATAAATGTTGTTATTTTAGATATTGATTTAAAGTCAAAGGTATCTGGTCTTGATATAGCAAATATTATTCGTAAAAAAGATAAAAATGTTTATATTATTTTTACAACAGGACATTTAGAATATGGTTTAATGGCATATAAGTATAAAACATTTGATTATTTACCTAAGCCTATTACAAAAGAAAGATTAGAAGATACTCTAGTTCGATTATTTGAAGATGCATCTGGCTCAACTGCTGATTTTGTTAGATTAGATAATAATAAAACTATTATTAAACAAGATAGTATTCAATATATTCAAAAAGATGGAATGAAGGTTATATTTCATACTGATACAAGAAATTATGAAACATATAGCTCTTTTAAAAAGATTTTGCCACAACTTCCTGAGCAATTTGTACAATGTCATAAGTCTTATATTGTTAATACTGAAAAAATTACAGACGTTAATACTACAAATTCAACTATTTTCTTAAACAATAATAAAGATGCTAAGTGTCTTATTGGACCTAAATATAAAAATAAATTTATGGAGGTATTTAATTATGGAAATCTTTCAAACAATTTGGACAGCACTAACAACACCAAATGAAATCTTAGTGGACCTTTTTTGCTTTCCACTTTATTTTGTTGAAGCAACTGTAAATATGCTGTTATTTGTTGCACTTTTAAAACTTAATCCATCTAGAAAATCAAAAGTTATTTATGTAATACTTATAAGTTTAATTGGTTTTGTTTCAAAAACTTTTATACCAAACCCTTATGCTATATTTTTGAATATCTTTTCTGCTATTATACTCATTCATTACATAATGAAAATTAATTTCATCTATTCAATAATAGCTGTATTAGTTCCTAATATATTAAATATTATTCTTGAGCTTTTCTGGTTTAGATTTTATCAAGTTACATTAAACTTATCTCAAGAGCAATTATTAAAAGTACCTCTTTATCGTGCACTTTCTATTTCAATAATTTATGTTTGTACATATTTAGTTTATAAAATAATTAAATACCTAAGGTTTAATATTAAATTAGAACACATTGATAAAAAAAGCAAATCTCTATTTACTATAAATGCATTATTAGCTATTATAACTATTTGCACTCAGCTTTATTTAATTACATTCTATACTGATAATATGTCAATTGGTATTACAATTGTTAGTATAGTTAGTTTAATAGCTTATTTTTTCATCAGTCTTTATAACTTATTGAATACCACAAAATTAGCAACAACATCTCAAAGCTTAGAAGAAGCACAATTATATAATAAAACATTAGTATTACTTCATGATAGTATGAGAGGTTTTAAACATGATTTTAATAATATAGTGCAAGGTATTGGTGGATATATTGATACAAATAATATGGAAGGACTTAAAAAATATTATTCTCAACTTTTAAAAGATTGTAATCGTGTAAATAATTTAACCGCACTTAATCCAAATGTTGTAAACAACCCTGCTATTTATAATATAATGGCAACAAAATATCATAAAGCAGATGGAATTGGTGTTGAAATTAATCTAGGTGTTTTTCTTGATTTAAATGAGATTGAAAAATATATGAAGATTTATGAATTTACAAGAATACTCGGTATATTAATGGATAATGCAATTGAAGCAGCTTCAGAATGTGAAGAAAAAATTATTCATGTAAGTTTTAGAAAAGAGGAAAATCGTAATAGAATAGTTATGCTTATTGAAAATACATATAAAAACAAAGATATAAATGTAGATAAAATTTTTGAAAAAGATTTTTCTACTAAGTCTAAAAATACAAATAGTGGACTTGGTTTATGGGAAGTTAGACAAATATTAAAGAAAAATAATAACTTAAATTTATATACTACTAAAAATGATGAATTTTTTGTACAACAGTTTGAAATTTATTATTAATTTTTATTATAAAAATGAGTAACTCTTAATAAAAGTTACTCATTTTTTGTCGTTTTTATGTTTTAAGGAAATATTTATATTTTTATGTTTTTCATATTAATCTTTTTTGATTAAACTTGCAGGCATTTTTGGTTGATGTAAAACACCAAAAATAAGGCATGCACTATTTGTAGCTTTAGCATATTTTTCAGCAACTTTAGATAATAATTTTAACATTTGTATTCCCCCTTAAAAATAAATTTTTATAATAAGCATTGCCGGCAAATGCTTTATTATCATATTAAATTTTTTCTTATGTATATACTTCATAGCCATATTTATTATTCGTTAATTTATATGAAATAGGTAAAACGGTTAAATTTTGCAAGAATATTCCATAAATTAACATATATGAAAGCATATTATTTTTTCCAAAAATTATAATTGCAAGTAAAATAGTTAATGAAATATATGCCTTTATTTTTTTAGATTTTCTTTCTTTTTTACTTAAAATAGGTATATTTTCTGTATCTGCTGGTGCATATTTAGTAATTATAAAAATGCTAAATATGGCTATTATAGCAGTTAATATGTACATAATATAAACTTGCTCTATATTCAAATATTTCGCAAGTAATATTGGTCCTATATATAAAATAGTAGTAGTAATCATGCAGCCTAAGTGTGTTTTTAAATGAAAGCCTCCTGTAAAGCTACGGTATGGACATAGTAGTATGAAAAAAATTAATGTATACCATCCAATTCCTAATAAAAAGCCAATTATAAATAGCAAAACTATTTTAGGTAATTCTCCAAAAATAAGTAGTACTCCAAACCTGATTACAAGTTCTTTTTCTTCATCTATGTCTTCTACATTTTCTTTGATTTTATTTGTTATAAAATCACATAGTTTATCAATCATTTTTACCTCAAAACTTTTTATATAATCATTTTTTCTATAATTATTTTATAGTTAAAAAATCAAATAGAACTTTTTTATATATGAAAAGTAAAAATTCATTTATGAAAAATGTCATTTTTTGTTTTATATATTTTAAAACCATTTTCATAAATTTCAGTTGCTTTGCTACATGTACAAATTTACCTTGCAAGCAGCACAGTCAAAAGTAAATTAACCTTGTTCTTCAATTTTTTATAAAGCAAAAAAATAATCAAAATTGTTAAAATTTTTTATTTAACAGTTTTGATTATTTTAAGCTTAAATTAACTATTTTTATTTTCATTTTTTGGAGTTGGAATTTGATTAATTCCGTTTTTTGGTTCTTGTAATTTTAAATCATTTTTAATTTTTGTAGTAGAAACGCCTTCAGTTCTATCTAGATAAACCACTTCGCAGTAGTCTTGTAAATAATCAAATTTATCACTTCCAGCCCAATCGCTACCCATTACTACAATATCGACTTCGTATTTTTTTACATCTGATATTTTTTGTTCCCAGTTTTGCTCTGGAATAACTAAATCTACATATCTTATTGCCTCTAGCATTTGCTTTCTTGTTTCATAATTATGATATGCCTTTTTTCCTTTTATTTCATTAAATTCATCTGTTGAAAGTGCAACAATTAAATAATCTCCTAACGCCTTTGCTCTTTTTAGTAATCTAATATGTCCATAGTGCAATAAATCAAAAGTTCCATAAGTTAAAATTCTTTTCATAAATTACTCCTTTCTTTATTGTATTAATTTATCAAAATCGTTTAAACTGCTAATTGAATCAATTAGTTTTATATTTGAATCTTGTCCACAATATTGTTTTACTATATTATAAGCTTCTTGATTAGTTGTTACAATGCAATCCAAATCATTATAAGCTTTTTTGTTAATATTAGTATTAAAGCTTTCTGCTTGTGGTACATATAATATTTTTTTACAATTAAGGTCTGCTAATTGATATATTTTTTTATAATCTATATCACTTGAAAAAATTGCTGCCTTAAACTTAATATCACCAAATATTCTAGTTAACTCTAACTGGTGCATTTTTTTGTATTTATTTCTTAATAAATTATACAATTTCTTATTATTTTTAAGTAATCTAATTAATACAATATCTATTTTTGTTAAATTTGAATTTGAACCTAATTGTCCATAAAAGTTTATTTTGTTAATAACCTTTTTAAATAAATCTTTATTACTTCTTAAATTTTTAGTTATATAAGATATGTAATAATTATAATTTATTTCTTTTGTGTTATTTACAATTTTTATAAAATCTTTTGTTGTACTATTTGGAGTGAAATTACCAATATATAGCAAAATGTTTTCCATTGTAGACTTAGGCATGTCAACTATTTTTATTTCATTTTCTTTGTTTAATATTACTTTTTCACAAATTAGTTTAGATATGTCTTTTCTTTCATACTTGCAAAACTTATTTAAAAATTCTGCTACCTCATATTGGATAGGTAAATTTAATTCTTTTATTAAATCTTCTACTGTTTTTACCTTTGGAAAAGGTAATTCTTTAAAAGGTAAATATACACCTCTATTTTCAAAATACTCTTCTTCATCATATGCAAATAAAATAATTTTTTTATTAGTAGTAGCAAAATCAAAAAATACACTTGAATAATCTGTTATTAATATATCACATATACTTAAAAAATCATAGGTTTCAAGATTTTTAGGAAAAGTTTTTACATTATTATATTTTTCTACATTAATTTTATTTCCTATGTATGGGTGCATATTTACATACAAAACCTGGTTTTCTGTTAATTTTTCACTTATTTGTTTTATATGCTCTTGTGCTATTTCAATTTGTCTTTCTATATCAATACTTCTAACAGATCCTCTCCATGTAGGCATATATGCTATTATTGTTTTATTGTTAATTTCATTTTGCTCTTTAAATTCTTTTGCATTATCTCTTAAAAATACTTCATTTCTTGGATAGCCACATAACATTATTTTATTATTTGCTAATCCTTGAAGCATATAGTCCTTAATCATAATATCCATCATATATTCACTTGGATATAGTAAATAGTCTGACATAACAAAATTTTTCTGAACATTTGCTATATCAAAGAAGTCACTTTCTGTACTCTTGCCTAAAGTTTTTAGGGGAGTTCCATGCCATGTGTTTAAATATACTTGTTCTTTTCTTTTTATAAAATATACTGGCATACTAGTATCTGTAAATAAATATTTAGATTTAGCAAGTATTTTAGCAAGTTTAGATGTTTTATTTTTAATAAGTTTAACTCTATTTAAAATATTATAACTATCTAATAATTTAGTAAATTTTTCCTTATTTTCATTGCTATAACCTATATAAATTTTAAAATCTTTATATTCACTATTTGTAGCAAGTTCTTTAGTTATATAAAACATGTTTCCATTTAAATTATTGCCTTGCTGAGAAAATATAAATACACTTTTTTCATCAATTGCCTTTTTACATTGCTTTATATATATTGCACCAAGCTTTTTAGTAAATGCATATCTAAATGCTTTTTTTATTTTTCCTACTAAATATTTTTTAGCTGAAATTATATTAACCCCTATTATAGTGCATAATTTCCAATAAGCTTTTGATGTATATTTTTTTACGTTCTTTTCTTGTAAATCAAAATACATATTTTCTTTCCAATTAGGAAACTTTTCATTTAGAAATTTAAATACTTTATTTATATATTCAAGTTTAATTTTCTTTTCTTTTGAAGCTGTATTTTTTTCTAATATAACATATATATGTTTTAATATTACATATAATAAAGCATCTTTTAATTCTTCGTATTTTCCAATTTCTTTATAATAATTATTTAATTTTTCTGTAACTTTAAATATATCAAATCTTTTTTCAGTTAAGTATTGTGTTAATGAACCAGCTCTAGAAACTATGTAATAATACATACAGTTTTCAATTCTAGATATTTTATTAGCCTTTGAAAATGCCTTATATGTAAATAATAAATCTTCATATATTCTTAACTCATTATCAAATTTAAAATTATTATTTTTTATAATATCTGCTTTAAATATTTTATTCCATAAATATGGAACTTCATCAAATAATAAATTAGCTTCATATATGCTTTTATTAAATACATCATCTTTATTAATTTTTTTATTTCCAAATTTTTTAGCATTAAACTTTCCTTGTTCTTCTTTTACTCTATAATAATTACAGCAAACAATATCTGCATTTTCCTTTACTGCCTTATTATAAAGCTTTTCATACATATTTTCTTCAATATAGTCATCACTATCAACAAATCCTATGTATTCACCTGTTACATGTTCTAAGGCATAATTTCTTGCTTTTGATGCGCCTCCATTTTCTGTGTGAAATGCTTTTATAATGTTAGGATATGTTTTTTCATATTTATCTATTATTGCTTTAGAACCATCTTTGCTTCCATCATTAACAATAATAACTTCTATATCTTTTAGAGTTTGATTAACTAAAGCTTTTAAACATCTTTCTAGGTATTTTTCTACATTATATACTGGTACAATAATACTTACTTTCTTCACTATATACTCCTTATTTTAATTAATTATTTTTTCTACTACTCTTTTTGCTGCTTGTCCATCATCTAAGTAATTATATTTTCTATTAAAGTTTTTATATTTTTCATCATATACAAAGTCTTGGCTATTTTTAATTACATTAATAAGTTCTTCTTCTTTTTTTACTATTTTCCCTGGAAGTTCTAAAATATCTATATAAAAGCCTCTTAATTCTTCTTTATATTGTTTTAGGTCATACATATAAAATATTATAGGTCTTTTTAAATTTGCAAAATCGAAAAACACACTTGAATAATCTGTAATTAATAAGTCTGATATTATATATAAATTATTAATGTCATTATATTTTGATACATTATATATAAAGTTTTTATATTTTTCAAATTCAAACGAATTTGCTACTAAATAGTGAGCTCTAAATAAAATAACATAGTCTTCTTTTAACTTTTCTTGTAATAAGTCAAAGTTAACTTCTGTTTTATAAGTATAGCCTACACCAGATTCATGCTGATCATCTCTAAAAGTTGGTGCATACAATATTACTTTTTTATTTTCTGGTATGTTTAGTTCTTGCTTTATTTTTTTAATGTCATCATTAGTATAATTATATAAAAAATCATTTCTTGGGTAGCCCTCTTCTATTACTTTATGAGTCATATTATTTTCTGCTAAATTCCATGCAGTAATAAATTTTTCAGTTGCAAAATGTGAAGGTGATAAAATATAAGTAAATTTTTTTGCATCTAATTTATAACGGCGGTAAATTTCTTTATCTGAATTCATAGAATTTTTACTATTTTTTAAATCATAGCCTAACCTTTTAAGTGGTGTTCCATGCCAACATTGAACATAAACTTGATTTTTTTTAGGATAAATATGATCTTCAACTGTATGATTAAAAATCCAATATTTTGCAATTGCTAAATATTTTTCATATATTTTGCTACCATATTTTATTACTTTTGTATTTTTATTTTGTTCTAAAAATTTATAATTTTCTGGTTCTTCAAAAGCCCATATATAGTTATAGTTTTCATATTTTTCTTCACTATTCATATATTCATAAATTGCTTTTGGACTGCAACTATAAGATTTTCCTTTAAATGAATGAAAAATAATTGTATTAGAATCTACTTTTTTTCCAATTCCTCTTATTTTAAATCTAACATATTTTAAAGTTTGATTAGCTTTTCTAAGGGTTATTCTAAAAAAAGTATGATTTTTTGAAAAGTCTATTAACTTTGTTTTTAGTTTTTGCATTAATATTCTCCTTATTATTTTATATATTGTAATAAGTAGTTAACAATTCTTTCTGTATTTTTAGTATCTAATGTTTCTATGTATTTTTTTCTAAAGTTTTCTAATTCTTCTTCATTATATAAATTTTTTTCTATTCTTTCAGCAATTTCATTAATTTCATTAAAAGTTTCATTTGGCATTTCTTGTTTTAAATTAATATTTAGCCCTCTTACTTTTTCATATTCTTTTATATCATATAAATAAAAGAATATCTTTTTATTTATTGCAGCCGCTTCAAACGATGCTGCAGAGTAATCTGTAATAACATAATCTGCTATTTTTAGTAAATCTAATGTGTTATATTTATTACTTATTAAAAATTCTTCATCTACTTTAGATTTATCTAAAGGATGCAATTTTATTATTAAATTGTATTTTTCTTTATTAAAGCTATTGCAAATTTGTGTTAAATCCAGTTTAGCATTTTTTCTAAATGTTGGTACATATAAAATATTTTGTTTTTCTTTTAGCTTAGGATATTCTTTATATATCTCTTCTAGTTTATTAATATTTTCTTTTAATAAATAATCTATTCGTGGCATTCCTAATTTTAATATTTTGCTTTCATCTATATTAAATGCTTGTGCATAAAATTTCTTTGTAGCTTCGCTAGTGCAAGTAACATTTGTATAATTTTTATGCATTCTCATTATTTTAGCTACACTATTATTGCTACCTTCTTTTTTATTTGTTATTTGAAATCCAAATTGTTTAATTGCTCCCATGGCATGCCAAATTTGCATAATTATTAGGCCTTTTTTATGTTTTAATGCACTAACAGGAATTACATAACCATCTACTATACAAATTTTAGAAGTTGCTAAATTATACATGCATTTTACTATATAAAAACAATATGATATTTTACCCATAAAATTTTCAGGTATTTTTTTGCATAATACTTTTACATTAATATTATTATTTTTGTTTTCAATTTCTTGCTTAAGTAAAGTAAAATCAATGCTAGGCGTATTTGACTGCCTACTAAGCATTAATATTTTATTCTTTTGCATGGGAAATAGTTTTATAAAGAAATATATAAAACTCATAAATAATCTAGCAATATATAAGATACATTTTTGAATAAAATTTTTCATACTATTCCTTTTTATTTATATTTACTGTTAATAATATTATCATGTATAGGAATAGTTTGCAAGTTTTGACTTAAAAAAGTTTTTATAAGAAATAAATAATTGTGTATTACACTATTATTATATATTTCTTCTGTTTTTCATCCGAACCGCATAGGTGTATGAATTACTGCATGCTTTCTTTTTAGTAATTTACTTAGGATATGCAAGAAGTAACAAATGCTCTCTAAATTCAAAACAGTGCGAAATATATAATAATAGTGCAATATATAAAATAGTTATTTTCTAAGTATTATATATTTTAAGTAATGTTACAATCTTCTAATATTTTCCAACTACCAATAAAATTTGGAATAGAACAAAATGTTAAAGGCTCATTTGTTATTGGATGATAAATTTGAAGCTTATAAGCCCAAAGAGCAATT
The DNA here is from genome assembly GCA_947626765.1 of uncultured Clostridia bacterium. GTDB lineage: Bacteria > Bacillota > Clostridia > TANB77 > CAG-508 > CAG-273. The sequence continues at coordinate 17,834 of CANQTQ010000008.1, read as the reverse complement.
TGTTTTCCGTGTCCTCTTCCTCCATATTTTTGGTCACCATAAATACTATGATTTCTACTAGATAATTGAACTCTTATTTGATGATGTCTACCTGTATGAAGTGCAATTTTTAAGACTGATAAATTAATTTCTTCATCATATTTTAAAACTTCATAATCTAGAATAGCAAGTTTGCTATTCTTAGTTCCTTCTTTTACAACTTTACTTATATTATTTTTTTCATTTTTTAGTAAATAATCTTCAAGTGTATCTTTTTGTTTTTCCATTTTTCCGTTTACTATTACTAAATATGTTTTTTGAAGCTTTTTTTCTCGCACTTGCTCACTAAGTCTTGTAGCTGCTTTAGAAGTTTTTGCAAATACCATTACTCCACCAACTGGTCTATCTAGCCTATGTATTAAGCCTAAATATACATTACCTGGCTTATTATACTTTTCTTTTAAATAGTTTTTTATTAAGGTTAGCATATCTATATCTTCTGTTTTATCTGCTTGTGATGGAATATTTACTGGCTTTTCTACAACTATTATATGATTGTCTTCATAAATTACTTTTATTTGCTCCATTTTTGCTCCTTATTTTTATATTTTTGAAATTACTTGCTAATGTAATATTTGTTTTAATATAACCTCTATTTCAAAAACGATGTATTGTTATTTTAACTAATATCCTTAAAGTTACAATTTTCCCATCGACCATAAATTCCACAAGGAAGTATTAATTTAGAATCTGTCATTGGTAAGCCTAATTCACCACTAGAAACTTTTCCTTCATACGTTTTATTAATAGTTAGCCTTAAAATATTTTCTAATACAGTACTAGAAATTCCAGTAGTATATGAATTAATTAAGAAAAATAATGGATTATCAGATAAAACTTTAGAGCATAATTCTACTAACTCTGTTAAATTTTCTTCAAATTTCCAAACTTCTCCATTAGTACCTCTCCCATAAGATGGTGGATCCATTATTATTGCATCATATTTATTACCTCTACGTATTTCACGATTAACAAATTTAAATACATCATCAACAATAAATCTAACTGGGTTGTTTTGAAGACCTGAAGCTTGTATATTTTCTTTTGCCCATGTTACCATTCCTTTTGAACTATCTACATGGCAAACTTCAGCACCAGCATAGCTACATGCTACTGTTGCTCCTCCTGTATAAGCAAATAAATTTAAAACTTTAATTGGTCTTTTTTCTTTTTGAATTTTAGAAATCATCCAATCCCAATTAACTGCTTGTTCAGGAAATAAGCCTGTGTGTTTAAATCCCATAGGCTTAATATTAAATGTTAAGTTTTTATATTGTATTTGCCAAGCTTCTGGTACTTTTTTTTCGTACCTCCAGCCACCACCACCTGATGAACTTCTATGGTAAGTTGCATTTACATTTTTCCACTTTTCAGGAAAGCTCTTTTCCTTCCATATAATTTGTGGATCAGGTCTTGATAAAATAATGTTTTTCCATCTTTCTAGTTTTACTCCATCTGCCATATCTAATATTTCATAATCTTTCCAATTATTTGCTACATCCATTTTTTTCTATTTTATTAGGTTCTTCCTAATTCCTTAATATATTTAGGTTTTTTAGCAGGATTTACCTATAAACCTTTTTTAAATACTTGTAAGTAAATACATAAAATTTGTAAGTAAAGCTATATCTATTGCAATAAATAGGCTCAAGCTTATTGTAGCAATAGTTATTGTTTTATGCTTTTTAATACTGTTTAAAATACTGCTTGTCCAGCTAGTTTTACCTTTTTTTATTTTGTGTTTAACATCTTTCATATTAACATTTAAAATTAAATCTTTTGTGTATTCCATAAAATCCCCCTAAAATATATTTTCTTTTAAAAATATATGATTAGGTTTTGTAATTTATTCCTAAAATCGTAATACAAATTTTATGTTTTTTCGAGTGCGTCTTTTATTTTTTGAGCAAGTTTCTCATTTATTCCAGAAATTTGTGTTATTTCTTCAATACTTGCATTTTTAATATTAGAAATTGTGCCAAACTTTTTAAGTAAAGCATTTTTTCTAGCTTCACCTATTCCATCAATTTGATTTAATGCAGAATTTGTTATTTGCTTATCTCTTAATTTTCTATGATAAGAAATAGCTGTATCGTGAATTGTATCTTGAAAAGCTGTTATTCTATTCATTAAATTTTCAGATAACTTTATTTCATTTCTATTTTCATCTATTAATGCTCTAGTACGGTGTTTATTATCTTTTACCATGCCATAAACCGGGATGAAAAGGTCAAGCTCAGACATTGCCTGCTTAGCTACATTAATTTGAGTTATACCACCATCTACAAAAATTACATCTGGAAGCTTTCCAAAAGATCCACTTGGTTCTTCTATTGAATGTCTTAGTCTTCTTTTTATTACCTCCCACATACATTTAGAGTCATCTTGATCTAATACACTTTTTATTTTAAACTTGCGAGATAAACCTTTATTTATTTCTCCATCTTTCAAAACACACATGGCAGAAACAATATATTCTCCAGATAAGTTTGAAATATCATAGCCTTCAATCTTTCTTGGCATCTTTTCTAAGTGTAAAACTTCTTTTAGCTCTTTTATTAAACTATATTTTTCTCCTTCTTTATTTTGAAGAGTAATACTAGCATTTTTTTCTGCCATTTCCACTAATTTTAATTTCTCACCTTTTTTAGGTGCCTTTATTTCTACTTTTCTTCCAGCTTGTTTTGAAAGCCACTCTTCAATTAATTCTTTATCTTCAATTTCTTCCCTTATCATTATTTTGTTTGGAAGTAACATGTTATCTATATAATATTGTTTTATAAAGTTAGAAAGAATTTCTTTATCTACTTCATCTTGTAAATCTTCAAAAAAGTAGTGGCGTCTTTCTACCATTTTTCTATTACGAATTAAAAATAGCTCTACACAGACTTCTACTGAGCTTTTTGCAATTCCTATAACATCAATATCAAACTCTGAAATGTTAGATACTTTTTGTCTTTCTTCTGTAATTTTTTGAATTGCAAGTATTTTGTTTCTTATCTCTGCTGCTTTTTCAAAATTTAAATTTTTAGAAAACTCTTGCATTTCATTATTTAATTCTTTTATAACTAAAGATGTATTTCCATCTAATATGCTAATAATCTGATTTATTTGTTTTCTATAATCTTCTTTTGAAATTTTACCTATACATGGACCACTACATTTTTTTATATGATAATTTAAACATGCTCTATCTTTATATTTAAAGTTTTTACATTGCCTAATTTGAAACTTTGACTTAATAAAGTCTATCATTTCTTTTGCACTACCACTACTTGCATAAGGTCCAAAGTATCTAGCTCCATCATTTAATATTTTACGAGTTAAATATATATCTGGAAAATCCGCTTTTACATTTATTTTAATATACGGATATGTTTTATCATCTTTAAGTAAAACATTAAATTTAGGCATATTTTTCTTAATTAAATTACACTCTAAAATTAAAGCTTCTGATTCATTATCTGTAACAATATATTCAAAATGGTCTATTAAAGCTACCATATTTTCAATTCTTTTTGTTTTGTTAGTTTTTCTAAAATATTGTCTAACTCTATTTTTTAAAGAAATGGCTTTCCCAACATAAATAATATGGTCATTTTTATCTTTCATAATATAAACGCCAGGTTTGTTTGGTAATTTTTTTAATTCTTGTTCTATGTTAAACAATATAGTAGCCCCCTTATTTTTATAATATGTATTGTAGCACAAATACTAAACTTTTACAATTTTTTGACACATTTTATTTTTTATAGTAATATAGTATGTATAGTTAAATTTATATGGAGGTTTTTATGTGTGGAATTGTAGGTTATATTGGAAATAAAAAAGCTACTCCTATTTTAATAAATGGTTTGTTAAGCTTAGAATATAGAGGATATGATTCAGCAGGTATTGCTGTAATTGAAAATAACGAAATTTGTGTATTAAAAGATAAAGGTAGAGTTGCTAATTTAAGTAAAATACCAGAAATAAATACATTAACAAGTTCTATTGGAATTGCTCATACAAGATGGGCAACTCATGGAAAACCATCAAAAGAAAATTCTCACCCACATTTAGATAATAGCAAACAATTTGCAGTTGTACATAATGGAATAATTGAAAATTATAATGAATTAAAAGAGTTTCTATGCAGTAAAGGTTATAAATTTTTGTCTCAAACAGATACAGAAGTAATTCCTAATTTAATTCATTACTATTATACAAATGGTATATCTGATGATGACAAATTTTTAAGAGCCGTAAAATCAGCTGTTGATGATTTAAAAGGTAGTTATGCTATTGAAGTTATTTCTAACTTATACCCTGATAGAGTAATTGTAGTTAGAAAAGATAGTCCTCTAGTAATTGGAACAAGCAAAGAAGAAAATTTTATTTCTTCTGATATTCCAGCTATTTTATCATATACAAAGAATTTTTATTTACTAGATGATTACGAATATGCCGTAATTTATAATGACCATATTCAATTTTTTGATAATTCTTTAATAGAACATAGTAAAGCTATTAAAAGTATTGAATGGGATGCAACTGCTGCTGAAAAAAATGGCTATGAAGACTATATGTTAAAAGAAATATATGAGCAGCCAAATTCTATTCGTGAAACAATTGGAACTAGATTTAAACTAGGAGAAAAATGTTGTTTTGATGATATTAATATAAGCAAAGAATATTTAAAAACTGTTAACAAAATTTATATTGTAGCTTGTGGTACAGCAATGCACGCAGGTTTAATTGGTAAAGTTGCAATTGAAAAGTTATGTAATATTCCTACATGGGTAGATATTGCATCTGAGTTTCGTTATAGAAACCCTATTATTGATGAAAATACACTTTGCATATTTATTAGTCAATCTGGAGAAACTGCAGATACAATAGCAGCATTAAAATTAGCAAAAGAAAAGAAAGCTAAAACAATAGCAATTTCTAATGTAATTGGAAGTTCTATAACAAGAGTAGCAGATTACACCATATATACACATGCAGGTCCAGAAATTGCTGTGGCTTCTACAAAAGCTTACACATCTCAAATAATATTACTAGTAATTTTAGCTATGTATTTTGCAGAAAATTTAGAAAGCTGTAAAAAGGATGTTTTAGATAGTTTAAAAGTTGATATATTAGACCTTCCATCTAAAATAGAAGCTGTATTAAATGAAGTTACTGAAATTAAGGAATTTGCTAATAAGATTTATACTGAAAAAGATATGTATTTCTTAGGCAGAGGAAATGACTACTATGTAGCTATGGAGGGCTCTTTAAAACTAAAAGAAATTTCATATATTCATTCTGAAGCATACGCTTCTGGAGAATTAAAACATGGTCCAATTGCATTAATTGAAAATGATGTTACAGTTATTGGAATTTTAACAGATAATAATTTAGTAGATAAATCTATTAGCAATATTCAAGAAGTAGTATCAAGAGGTGCTAAAACTTTAGTAATTACAAATCAAAGATTAACTAATAATAATTTTGATTTTATTATAAATATACCTGAAACTAATAATTTAATATCACCTGTGCTTTCAGTAATTCCACTTCAACTTTTAGCTTATTATATTTCTAAAAATAAAGGTCTAGATGTAGATAAGCCAAGAAATTTAGCAAAATCTGTTACTGTAGAATAAAAATTTTTTAAATTCAAAAATCACCTTAAAGCATTTAGCTTAAGGTGACTTTTGTTTATCTCTAAAAGAGATTTTTTTTAATAGATGTTACCTTATGATGATTTGGCTAGCGTCAGGGCCAATGCCAATGTATACCACAGGCACCTCGATGTATTCTTCGATAAATTTAACGAATTTTACCGCATCCTCGCCAATTTCCTCCAAAGTGGTGGCACCTTCTGTGTTCCACCCACCTTTAAAGGTTTCATAGCAAGGCTTGCAGTTTTCGTGGTCTACCGGGACATGCTGAATGAATTTTCCATGATAGTTATACCCACAGCAGACCTTGATTTCGTCAAATTTTCCTATGGTGTCTAAGTGATTTAAAGCAAGTGCAGTGCACCCATTAAGATATACTGCATCGCTAATCATCACTAAGTCCAGCCAGCCACACCTTCTGGGGCGCCCAGTAGTAGTGCCATATTCATGGCCCAAAAAGCGTATGCGGTCGCCGATTTCGTTTTCTTGCTCTGTGGGGAATGGACCTTCTCCTACGCGCGAAGTATAGGCTTTCATTACGCCAATAACTTCATCAACCTGAGTGATGCCTATTCCTGCACCCGTACAGCAACCGCTTGCCAAACAGTTAGAAGAGGTAACATCTGGATAGCTGCCTTGGTCTAAGTCTAAGAATGTAGACTGTGCACCTTCCATAATAATATTACCGCCTTCTTTTATGCAGTTGTAGACGATTGGCTTTGTGTCCTGAACGAATTCGGCAAGCTTTTTGCCATATTCGTAATACTCATCTGCAAGTTTCTTGACAACACTTTGATAATGATAAGTCAAATCTCCTACAGATTCTATGAGAGGTTTGTGGACTTTCACTATGAGACTAATCTTCTCTTTTAAAGCTTCATAGTCTCCAATTAAGTCACACATACGAATACTGGTTCTGCTTGCCTTTTCACTGTAGGTGGGGCCTATTCCTTTGCCGGTTGTTCCGATTTTTTTGCTTCCCCTGAGAGTCTCCATTACTTTGTCAAGAACTATGTGGATATTCATGGTCACATGAGCTCGATTACTTATAACGAGATTATCAGGTTCAATGTCTACCCCTTCGGCTCTTAGGCTTTCAATTTCATTAATAAGAGCCTTTGGGTCAATGACTGTGCCTGTGCCGATAACAGATAACACGTAAGGATTGACAATGGACGAGGGTAACAAATGAAGCGCATACTTTTTGCCTTCATAGACTACTGTATGCCCAGCATTGTTTCCTCCTGCACACCGTATTACCATTTTTGCTCTTTGCGCTTCATAGTGGCAAATACGACCTTTTCCTTCATCTCCCCATTGTGTTCCAACTATTGCCGTAATCATTATTTTGTCCTCCTTTAATAGTTTATTGTTGGAACATCTATTTAAAACCTTGTACGAAATAACATACAAGGATAACAAAGAGTTATGTAAGTATTATATATTGTTTTTATGTAAAATTCAAGGGGTATTGGCTAAATTATGGTCTTTGTAGTTATAAATTAAGGGTTTTATAATTAACCTGCTTAAATAGTACTATTTTTCGCAGTTTTGAAAGGTCCCGTTCTGACTCTACTTCTTTGAGTTCTCTTTTGCAACGGGCATTTGAAAAACAAGAAAACTAGTACTATTTAAGCAAGTTAGCTAATAAATCTCCATAGAATCTTATTTGATTGTTAGCTTTGTTAGATTTCATTTAACTTTTAAATAAAAACCTTTAAAATAATTAATAATATTGCTCCTGGAATTCCTAAAATTCCTACTAATAAAGATGTTACTACATTAAGACCTATATGAAAGTTAAAAAGTTGTCCTATTAAATTTATTATAAAAATTAAAAATCCTCCTAATACAGAATTTAATATAAGCTTTCCAATGGCTTTTAATGGAATAGAAAAAACTTTTCCTATTATCCAAAAAGCAAATATACAGCCTAAAATAATAAAAACATTAAAAAAATCCAAATTATATCACCAAACCTTTATTAATCATTATGATATAACTTGGACAAATATGACAATCTATCCTACTTGATTAGCTTTAAAATATAATTCTTCAATCATATTTAAAGATATTCCTACTTTTCTTGCCTTATTTACTAAAAAATCTAATTTGCTTTTACTAGCTTTAATTTGATAAATATAATAGTCTACTAATCCTGCTTCTGCAGTTTCAAAATTTTTTATAGCTAAATCTAATTCTTTTTTTGATTTTAATACACTACTAATTAATTCAACTTTCTTTTCTTCTTCTGTTTTTTCAATAAATAAATTTTCTTTTTGAAAGTTTTCGTACATATTCTTTCATCTCCTCTAGATTATGCTTTTTAAAACTTTTAGTATTATATACCAAATTTTATTTTTCTATTCAACAATACTATATATTATAATTCCAAGTGATTGTATTACAAATAAATTTATAATATTAGATGTTAGCAAATTGTTAGTAGCTTCTATTACCCCATCTTCTATATTTTGTTTGTTTAATTTGTAATGTTTTTGGGCTTCTAAGAAAGTAATTAATTCTGGTATACTTGTTATAAATCCAAGTAAAATACCTATAAACCACTCTGGTACATTAAAAATAGAATTTAAATTTTCTAATGTACTACTTAGCAAGTCTCCAACAAAGTAAAGAAAAATTGCTATTAATATTAAAAATATAATATTTTTTGTAATTATTTTTTTCTTTCCTTTTACCCACTTTTGTTCTTCTTGTATTTTCTTTTCTTGCTCAGTTGTTTTGTTTAAGTATAATTTATGAGAATTATTATTTATAAAGTAAAAAAGCAAAAGTAGCAGAAAAAAGATTGGAACAATTTGAATAGAAAAATCTATTTTAAATATAAAAAATAATACTGGAATAATAATTGTAAAAATAGCCATAATTAAATCTATTTTAATTGCTTTTTTACTTAGAACTCTTTGATTTTTATTTAAAAATATTGTAGCTAGGTATTGAATTAAATTGATAACATTAGAGCTTATAATATTATAACTACTTGCAGAAATTAACCCTGTAAATGCCGAAAAAGACACTGTTAATAATTCTGGTACAGATGTAGCTATTCCAGAAATGTTTCCTACTGTTTTTGGCTTTAAATTTAAACTTTCTGCTAAATTTCTTAGAACTGTAACTAAAAAATATTTAGATATTAATACAATTATTGTTGTATAAAAAATAAATTTTAAAAATTCTAAAATTAAATTCATTGTATACCTTTCATAAAATATACTTATTCGTTACAATTCACAACCTTAAAGTGTGAACAATAGCTATTATTCCCATTTATTTCATGTTTTATTTAAATAACATTGAAAAATATCAAATAAAGTGTTAAAATAGCTTTATTCAAAAGTTGTTTCTAGGGAAAGTAAGCTTTCCTAAAAATAGATTATAAAAAAAGAATATGTTTATATATTAAATAAACCTTATAAACATATTATGCAAGGAGGAATTAAAATGATAGACATTAAATTTCTAAGAGAAAATCCAGACGTTGTTAAAGAAAACATTAAGAAAAAGTTTCAAGATTATAAGCTTCATTTAGTAGATGAAGTTATTGAATTAGATGCAAAAAATCGTGAAGCAAAATTAAATGGTGATGAATTAAGAAGTAAAAGGAATTCATTAAGTAGTGAAATTGGTAACTTAATGAAACAAGGAAAAAAAGAAGAAGCGGAAAATATAAAAAAACAAGTTGCAGAAATTAATGAAAAATTAATTGAAAATGAAAAATTAGAAGAAGAATATGGAATGCAAATTACAGAAAGAATGATGAAAATTCCAAATATTATTCATGAATCTGTTCCTATTGGAAAAGATGACAGCGAAAATGTTGAAATTCAAAAATTTGGAGATCCTTTTGTTCCTTCTTATGAAATTCCTTACCATACAGATATTATGGAGTCATTAGAAGGAATTGACCTAGATAGTGCTCGTAGAGTTGCAGGAAATGGTTTTTATTATTTAATAGGAGATATTGCAAGACTTCATTCTGCTGTTATTTCTTATGCAAGAGATTTTATGATTAATAAAGGATTTACTTATTGTGTTCCACCTTTTATGATTCGTAGCAATGTAGTAACAGGTGTTATGAGTTTTGAAGAAATGGATGCTATGATGTATAAAATTGAGGGTGAAGATTTATATTTAATTGGAACAAGTGAGCATTCTATGATTGGTAAATTTAAAGATCAAATTTTACAAAAAGAAAACTTACCATATACTATGACATCTTATTCTCCATGTTTTAGAAAAGAAAAAGGTGCACATGGTGTTGAAGAACGTGGAGTTTACCGTATTCACCAATTTGAGAAACAAGAAATGATAGTTGTTTGCGAGCCAGAAGATAGTTATAAATGGTATGAAAAATTATGGTCTTACACAGTAGAATTATTTAGAAGTATGGAAATTCCAGTTCGTACTCTAGAATGTTGCAGTGGAGACTTGGCAGATTTAAAATCTAAAAGTTGTGATGTTGAAGCATGGAGTCCAAGACAACAAAAATATTTTGAGGTTGGTAGCTGCTCTAATTTAACAGATGCACAGGCTAGACGTCTTGGAATTCGTATTAAAGGTGAAAAAGGAAATTATTATGCACATACTTTAAATAACACAGTAGTTGCTCCACCTCGTATGTTAATTGCATTTTTAGAAAATCATTATCAAGAAGATGGAAGTATTACTATTCCAGAAATTTTATGGCCATATATGGGTGGTACTAAAATTTTAAAACCTAAGAATTAACACTATAAAATTAGCTGCCACGTCGCTTGCGTACGATATATGTTTTTTCTCGACTAAAGCACGAAAAAACATATAATCGTGAAGCAAGTGGCTACTCTAAAAAAAGAGGTGCTTAATTATGATAATTAAAAATCCAGAATTTAAAATTTCAGCTGTAAGCCCTAAGCAATATCCTAACGATAATTTGCCGCAAATTGTGTTAGTTGGAAAATCTAATGTTGGAAAGTCTTCTTTTATAAATACATTAGTTAACCGCAAAAATTTGGCAAGAACTAGTAGTGAACCTGGAAAAACAAGACAAATTAATTTTTATAATATAGATAATAAATTTTATTTTGTGGATTTGCCTGGATACGGCTATAGTAAAATGTCAAAAGTAGAACAAGAAAAAGTAGGAAATTTTATTGAACAATATTTACAAACAAGCAAAAATATTGCACTTATTATTTTTTTAATTGACATTAGACATACTCCTACTGAAAATGATAAATTAATGTATGATTATATTTTTAAAACTAATTTGCCTTGTATAATAATTGCAAATAAAGCTGATAAAATTGCTGTAACTAAAGTTGATGAATATGTACAAAACTTACAAGAAATTTTAAATCCTTTAAAAGATTTAAGTTTTTTACCATTTTCTTCTGAAAGAAAAATATATACAGAAAAAGTTTTAGATGCAATTGAAAAATATATTAAATAGTTGATTTTTTGTTTTAATTAGAGTATAATATATAGTAACTCCCAAGTGGAGAATATTTTAAGGAGGACATATTTATATGCCTAGACGGAAATTCTTAATTGTCAAGTTTGCTGACGAAAGTCATGCAAAAGCTGCGTATAACTACTTCCGCAGCAGAAATCCTAGCCTGATGAGTCCGGCCACCGATTTCTCAAGAGTGGAAGGGTCCACAGTATACATTCAGGAGGGCTCTTACAGCATACCTCGTTGCATCGCCAAAAGTATCCTTTTGGAGTGCGAAGGAGCAATTCCTGTTTCCGTATAACCTTATAAAAAAGAGGTGGCTTTCTAGCCACCTCTTTTTATTATTTACTGCTTTCGTTAGTTTCATTTTTAGTAATTGCCTTTAATGCCTTTTGTCTTTCCATTGTAACTATATGCCCACAGCCTAGGCATTTTAATTTAAAATCTACACCTACTCTAGTTAGCTCCCATAATTTACTTCCACAAGGATGCACTTTTTTGGTTCTAACAATATCTCCAATATTATATTCCATATTTTTTAATAATTTACCTTCCATTTTTACATTTTAATAATTATTAATTTATATTAAACATTATTTTACATGAAGATGAATTTAAAAATTTACTAAATTATTTATTTAATTATTCTTTGAATTCTTTTTTCTATGCTCTCTTTTCCTAAAACTTGCATAATTTCATATAAATCCGGTGTATTTTGTCTTCCTGTTAAGCTTACTCTTAAAACTGTACTAATATCTCCTACATGTCCTGGCCATTTTTCTGGCTCTTGTTTATATTCTTTTACTTCTCTTGCATAGCCTAATTCTTCTGATAAATCTTTCATTTTATCAAACCAAGTTTGTTTATCATCATTTATATTAAAGTATTTTTCTAAGTATAAACTTAATATTTTTTTAATTTCGTTTTCATCATTTATTTTAGCATATTCAAAATTTGTATTTTGCTTTAAGAATTCTTCATCATACATATAAATAATTGCATTTTTTACGTCAGACCATTTAGAAATATCTTTTCTAGGCTTGCTATTACCTCTTTCTATTCCAAAAATTTTAAGAGCATATTCTTTATTTTCTAATAGCTTTGCAAGCTCTTTGTCATATCTTTTTGCCCATTCAAAAACTTCCTTATACATTTCTTCTTTTGTATATTTTGAAATGACATTTTTAGAAACATCTAATAATTTAACTAAATCAAATATTGCTCCGCTTACACTCATTTTGTTTATTTCAAATTTAAAATCTGACATTGCACTATCAGGATTTGCTCTTCTCCAACTTTCAAAATTAGAATTTCCAATGTTCATTAAATATTCGCAAACAGCAGGTGCTGGAATACCTTCTTCATGATAAAAACTTACTGCAGCTTCTGGATCTTTTCTTTTACTAATTTTACGTTTTTTGCCGTCTTCTTCTTTTAATATAGGAGCATAGTGGCAATATTTTGGAGTTTTAAATCCTAATGTTTTAAATAACTCTAAATGCAATGGTATAGATGAAACCCATTCATCTGAACGAATTACATGTGTTACTCTCATTAAATGATCATCTACTGCATGTGCAAAGTGATATGTAGGGAGTCCATCTGCTTTAATAATAACTATGTCTTGGTCATTTTCAGGAAAATCAATATTTCCTTTAATAACATCATGATGTCTTATTTTTTTGTCTTCACTTCCCATTGATTTAAAACGAATAATATATGGAACTCCTGCTTTTATTTTTTCTGCCGCTTCATCTACTGGCAAATTACGATATGTTGCCCATACGCCATAGTAACCTGTTCTAATTTTAGCTGCTTCTTGCTTTTTTCTCATTTCTTCTAGTTCTTCTGGTGTTGCAAAGCATGGATATGCTCTTCCTTGTTCTATTAAATATTTAGCATAGGCTTGATATATAGGAGCTCTATTGCTTTGTTTATATGGTCCATAAGCACCTTTTTCTTCTGTTTCATTTATCATTCCTTCATCAAATTCTATGCCAAAGTCTTTAACTGCATTTACAATTTGTGCTACACCATTTTCGATTTCACGCTTTTGATCTGTATCTTCTATTCTAAGTAAAAATACTCCACCAGTTTGGTTTGTAAGCTGTCTATTTATAACACATTGCATTAAACCACCAACATGAACAAATCCTGTTGGACTTGGTGCAAATCTTGTAACAATAGCATCTTCTGGCAAGTTTCTTTCTGGATACTTTTCTTCATAATATGATATTTCTTTTGCATCTGGAAAAATTAAATCTGCTAATTCTTTATAATTCATTTTTTAAATCATTCCTCTCAAAAAGGCACAAACTCTATTTTACTTAATATAAATTTAAACCTTTTATATATTTTACCTATGTATTATACCAAATTTTTACTTTGTTTACAACTGATTTAAAATTAATTTTTGACACTGATTTAAAATTAATTTTTGACACTGTATTTAAAATTAATTTTTGACACTGTATTTAAAATTAATTTTTGACACTGATTTAAAATTAATTTTTGACACTCATTAATTTTATTTTTAATTTTCCATTTTTATTTACTGTAATTGATATTTCTCCCATTTCATCTGTTCTATATATTATTGATCCGTAAAGCCTTTAAATTTTGTATTGTAATATCACTTGGATGCCCAAATTTATTGTTTTCTCCTACTCCAATTAATGCAATTTTAGGACTTACTAATTTTAATAATTCTTCTGTGGAAGATGTTTTTGATCCATGATGTGCTATTTTTAAGATGGTAGAATTTAATATATTAGCGTTTTCATAAAGTTCTATTAGCCTGTTTTCTGCTATTTTTTCTATGTCTCCTGTAAGTAACATACTAAAGCTATTATTGTAGCAAAACTTGGCAACAATAGAATTATTATTTAGCGTATTTTCAGAAATTAAGTTGCTTTCTGGAAATAAAATATTAAAATAACACTCCTTATCAATTTTTATGGTATCTCCTGCTTTTGTAGCAATAATGTTTACTTTTTTATTTTTTATAATTTCTAGTAATTGTTTAAAATTATTAGAAATTTTACCTTGTTTACTAATAATAATGTTATTTACTTTTATTTTTTGTAGGATTGTTAATAAGCCGCCACAATGGTCGGAATCAAAATGCGAAAACATAATATAATCTATTTTCATTATATTTTTGTCTAATAAAAATGGCAGTAATGTTTTTTCTCCAACATCAAAGCTTCCAAATTCACTTCCTCCACCATCTATTAAAATTGTTTTTTTAGATGGCGTTTCTATTAGCATACTATCTCCTTGACCTACATCAATGAAATATATATTTAAATTTGAAGTTGGAAACTTTATGAAATATGGAAATATTAGAAGTAAAATTTCTATTATTAAAATTAGTTTTTGATATTTTATAAATAGATTATTTAGTTTATAAACTAAATAATAGCTTTTTTCTCTATTTACTACCTTATAATTTTCTTTGGCTAAAGTAAATTTATTTTGTGTAATAATATTTTTAAATTTAAAGCTTAGTAAAATAAAGTAATAAAGTGCTATTTGCCATAGCTTAGGTGTTGAAATTAAAATTTGAGAATATGGGAGTTTACTTGTAAAGTTTGTAATTTGAATTAGAATCTGCAAAACTGGATTTAATATATATGAAATAATAATTGCAATAGGTTGAAAAATTAGTGTAAATACTATAAAAATCATTCCTAATAATAGACTAATTGCAAGTATTGGTGAAGCTAAGATGTTTGAAATTAAAAATGTGGCTGAAATTGTGTTAAAGTGGTATATCATTATTGGAAGTATAATTAAATTTGCTGAAATCGAAACTAATACGATTTGTTTTATATAGTTAAAAACTTTTTGAAGTTTAGTTTGTGTTATTGTTTTTTCTTTCCTTTGCATAAATAATATAATTCCTATTGTTCCTCCAAATGAAAGCTGAAATCCTATATCTAGCAAAGAATATGGATTTACAAGTAAAATTATAATGCTACTAATTGCTAAATTTTGATATATATTTGATTTTCTAAATAATATACTTGCAAGTAATTGAATAATGGACATTATACATGCTCTTGTAACAGATGGGCTAAAACCTACTAAAGCCATAAAAAATATAAGAAATGCAATTACTATTATTTTGCTCCATCTTTTGTGCAGTTTTAAGAGCTGCATAAATGTAGTAATTCCTAATAATATATATGACACATGCGCTCCAGAAATAGCAAGCATATGTGAAAGACTACTTTCTTTAAAATTGTTTTGAATTTCTTCTGAAATAAAGCTTTTATCTCCTAATAATAGTCCTATACATATTCCTGAGGAATCTTTTGGCAATATTGTTGTAACTTTTTTAATTAAATTACTCTTTAATTTATGAATTATGGTTTTTATAAAAGGGGCTTTATTGTTAGCTATTAACACAATTTCTTTTGAATTTATATCTACTGTTCCTGATATTTTTTTAGTTTTTAAATATTGCATATAGTTAAATCCACCCTCATTTCTACTAACAGATGGAACTTTATATGTAGATATAAATTCAATTTTATCTCCATAAGCTAAAGAAATATCTTCTTTCTTTTTTATATTGCAAAGTATATTAAAACTTTTAGTAGATTTTATTTTTGTTTCAAGATTTTCAATTCTTGTTACCCTAATTTCATATACACTTTTATATTCTTTTTCTTCTGGATTAGAAATTATAATGCCCTGAATTTTTACTTCTTTATTACCATAAGTTTCATATATGTTTTTATAGTTATTTTCAGTTATTATAGTGTATGTGTAAAATAATATAAAAAAAATAAGAAATGAAAAAATATATTTATATTTTTTCGTAATAATACATAAAAATATGCAAATTATAAATACAAAAAGAGCTATACTTTTTAAGTATAGCCCCATTATAATTCCTAAAATAGTTCCAATAGAGGCATTTAAAAATATTTTCAATGTTATACCTTTCTATTTGCCCCCATTTTATATTTTTTTGTTTACTAAATTTTTTTAGAAAAAATACTTAAGTTTATTTATATTAGTCTAAGTCCTGCATAAAATCTTCCTTTGTACATTGTATTTAAACTAGAAATTGTAACAGTATATGTTGTTGTTGAAGCATGAATAAAATTTCCATTTCCAAGATAAATACCACAATGCCCAATTCCTTTTCCTGTTTCATAATCTGTTAAAAATACTATATCTCCTACTTGAAGATCACTTTGCTTACTTATTTTTTTACCTTTTCCACTATTATATTGTG
This sequence comes from uncultured Clostridia bacterium, assembly GCA_947626765.1. GTDB lineage: Bacteria > Bacillota > Clostridia > TANB77 > CAG-508 > CAG-273. The sequence goes on along the minus strand of CANQTQ010000008.1, from coordinate 1,438 downwards.
CATTTGCGCCATGTGCTAAATTAATTCCAAAATGTTTAAATACATACATTGTAAAACCCGAACAGTCAAACGTATTATTTGACCCGTCTCCACCATATACATATTTGTAGCCTAAATATTTTTGTGCATATGCAACAATATCTGTGCCTTTAGTTTTGTTATTTTCTGTTTCGGTTTTTTTACTGCTTGTAGTGCTAGAATTTTTTGATGCTGTATTAGTATTTGACTCTTTTTTATCACTTGAAGTTGTATTTGTTTTTGTAATTGTACTACTTGTTTTATTTGAAGTATTTGTATCTTCTTTTTTAGTAGTAGTTTCATTATTAGTATTTTCTTTATTAGATACAGTTTCTACTATTTTTTCTGTTTCTTCTGTTCTTGAAACTGTACTGTTTCTTGATGTTACTGTTTTTGAACTTGATAAATACTCTTTTAATATATAGCCTGTATCATTACCAGCTTTTACTTTACACCATTCACCTTCATCTTGTATAATAGTAACTTCTGTATTTAGTGTTACAACTTTTATAATAGAATTACTAGTTCCAGCACCAGTTCTTAAATTAACTCTGCTTTCATTTACATATGCTGTTTTTCCTGTATTATTTTGTGAACTGCTACTAGTTACTACATTTTTTTCTGAAAGAGCATCACTTCTAACCCAGCCACTAATAGAATCTGTTTGTACATAAGACCAACCTGAAGCTTCTGTAATAAATATTACTTGTGTTCCAGATTTTATACTTCCTATTTTGCTAGAATGAATTAGAGGTAATAATTTAATATCTGTATTTTTGTTAAGTTTTTTATAAGTTACCGTAATTTCATCTTCATCATTATTCTCTTGAGTATTACTATTTTGATTAGTTTGTGTGTTGTTTTCTTCTTGTGAATTATTTTCTTGCTCTGAATTAGATTCTAAATTATTATTTTCATTTTCTGTTTGTGTATTTTGATTATTGTTTGTTTGATTTTCGTTATTTTCTCCAATTAATTTTGCGTAATCTTTGCTGACATATCCTGTATAGTTTTTATATTTTACCTTATACCAGTTGCCTTCTTCTCCTAATAAATCACATTCTACACCTTCTGATAGCATAGCTATTACTTCTGAACTAGTAGATGGTTCTTTTCTTACGTTTAAAGTTTCTGCTGTAACTTCAACAGTTGCTGCATTTGAGCAAATAGTCATTGTGCAAAATGCTATTCCTGTAAGCGCACCTGTTAAGACTAGCTTCTTTAGACTTTTCATAAAAAAAATTTCTCCTTTATTTTGGTACTTTTGTATATGTCATTTGTTGCAATTAAAGTATATAATTAAACATAAAAAAAGTCAATATGTTACAAAATAAAAAATAGCGGTTACTAGATAATAGTTTTAACAAAGAAAATTTATGAAAGCCAGTTGTACGTAATATTTCTGTAACAAAAACTTAAT
>CANQTQ010000007.1 GCA_947626765.1 uncultured Clostridia bacterium | reverse complement strand
ATAAGCCTCAAGCAACAACCTATTATATAGGAAATGCTTGAGGTTTTAAAGTACGCCTTTTTACTGAGCGCTTACTTTTATTTGTATATCTTTTGGAGCTGCTTTTTGTGGATAATATCCATATTCTACTTCAAGAATTCCATCTCTTGCCTTTTTCCCACTCACTCCGTTCGTGGGGATTGAACTGATTGATGAGAACGGTAAAGCTGGGCGAGCCCCACCAGCTCGTTTTTTAACATTAAAACAGTAACTATTACCATTCACGTAAACAGCGCGCGCGTCGTTGTCTCCGTCGTCTGATTTAGTCCAATAATAACCTGTTCTACCCTCTAAAGAATCATCACTATCTACATGATAATCTGAAACATAGCCTCCTAAAAGAATAGAAAAATCTGTAATTGCTGCCTCTGTTCCTCTTTTCTTTAATATATCTAATTTTTCTCTTTCAAAGCATTGCTCTTGTGTTAGAAAAGTAATATTACTCATATTATTTCACTCCTTAGCCTTAAAAATTTATCTCATATTTTTCTAAAATTATTTTATCATAACACTATTTTTTTGACAATTATTTATAATTTTTTTTTACTTTTTTATAGAAATGCATTTAACTTTTCACTTGACTTTTTTTACAGGAAATATATTTTTTTAAATTTTCGCTTCCTTTTACATCTTTAATATGATTATAAAAAGCATTTTTTCTAATATAAACATATTCATCATCAACAATGTTTTTATCTCTTAATTTATCTAATGTTTTTAAATGTTTTTTTAATCTTTGCTTTGATGATGATCTTAATTTTCTCGTAATGCTACCATTATCATTTAAAATATGTCTAAATCCTAAAAAATCTATTCCATTTTTCACGATTCCTATTTGAGTTTTTTGATTAAGTGTTAATTTCAGTTCATCTTCGCATTTACTTTTTATTACTTTAAGGCAATACTGTAAATAGCTTTTATCTCTATGGATTAAAATCATATCATCCATATATCTTATATAACCTTTTATTCTTAGCACTTCCTTAATATACCTATCTATAACATTTAAGTATAGTAAAGCAAATAATTGACTCGATTGATTACCTAATGGAAGCCCAACATTAACATTATTTGGCTGTTCCTTTATTTTTTCTACAGGCTGCATTGTCATATATTAATTTTTTTTCAATTTTATTTTTTAAAACTACATCACAAAAACATTTAATAACTACCCTATCTTTAAATGGTAAGGCTTCAATAATTCGTTTTTTAGGTTCATATATTAAAAATTCTTTATATTTTCCTAATTTGTATTTTTTTGTTTTTATACTCTTTAATAGAGTACTTATATTATTAGATAAGTTTGTTTCAAATCGTATTACTTCTCCTTTATGTTGTTTTGATTTTCTACATTCAATATAAGCTCTGTATAAATTCTCAAATGTAAAAATTTCTTCTAATTTCATACTTTTAAATCCCATAAAAAAAGAACGCTCCTTAAAACTTGCAAAAAATAGAAAAACTATTTGTTGCTCGTGTAAGCGTTCAAATTCTTCCATCGCACTTGTTTAGCGATTAGAAAAGAGAAAAATTCCTTCACTTTAAAATACTGATATATTTTTCTTAAAATATATTTCTCTGATTTGTTTTAAATCCGTTTTTATAGGACTTCAAAAGTGAATCTGGGCGAGCCCCACTATTTCGTTTGTTAACATTGTTTCAGTTTCTATTACCATTTTCGTTAACAACGCGCGCGAAAAAAGCAGGCGCAAAGAATAGAGCATTTTAAATTTTTCTCTTAATTAAAAACCTTTCGGTTTAAAATCCTAATTACTTTTTTTCCATCTTTCATCATCGCTTTTCTTCCAAGCTATAATTAAATTTATTGCTTCTGATAATTGAATAGATATTTGTTTATATTGTTTATTTAAAATACAGCAACAATTTTCTGCAACCATAGAAACATATCCTAATAGTTTTAATTTTATTATAGCTTTTTCTTGTAGTTCTTCTCTTTGAAGTTTTTTCTCAGGTGTATCCATTCTAATAAAGTTAGCTTCTAATAAATATTCTAAGCAATCTAAACAATAATTTTGCATTCTATTTACAAACACTCCACGAAATTTTTTGGGAGATTTTTCTGTAACTGTTATTGTATATGCTACTAATTTCTTTACTACTGTTATTACAACTAAGTCATTTGCATTAAAAGGCAATTTGTTTACTTGTTCTAAATCTTTATCATCTTCAATATTTTCTGCAATTTTTTCTTTATTAATCCTTTTATTATTAGCAGTAGCAATAGCTTGTTTAACTGCAATTTTATCATTAATACTATTTTCTACACCATTAGCATTCTCTAGCTTTTTAGGTATTTTTAAATTATTATCTCTGCTTACTTGTAACATGTAATTCTCCTATTTTTATATCATTCTAACATAATTTTTTTAAAAAATCTACTATTGAAAATTATAATTCAGTATTGATATATATAGGTTACATTTAAATTATTTTCCTATAAACATCTGCACAAAGATTTTACCGTATTTAGAACTACTAACTACTCCTATTCCAGTATAATTATAACTAGAGTTTAAAATATTAGCTTTATGTCCTGATGAATTCATCCAAGCATTAACAGCTCCACTATTGCTTGAATTTCCAGCTATGTTTTCTCCTGCAGTTTTATATGATATTTTAAAACTATTTAACATATTAAATGGAGAACCATATATTGGTGATGTATGAGAAAAGTAATTGTTATCTACCATGTCTTGTGCTTTTATTCTTGCTACTCTTTGCACTTCTTCATCTACTTTTAGTGCTGCTAATCCATTATTAGTTCTTTGCTTATTAATTAAATTAAATACTTCCTTTTCATCTGAATTCATAGTAGATGATGTTTGTGTACTTCCTGTATTATTATTTGTACTGTTATTTGATGAGTTTGGATAAATTGGTTTTACATAGTTTTTGCTTACTGCTCCAACATAGTCGCCTTCTACCTGTACAATATACCAGTCTCCAACTCCTGCAAAAACTCTAATATATTCATTTTTGTTTACAGTTGCAATAACTTTATATTGTATTCCTGGACCACTTCTTACATTAAGAGTGCTTGCAGTAACTAATCCTGTTGAAAAATCAACATTATAATAATATTGCATACCAAAAGAAGTTGTAAACATTCCTAACATTAGTATAAATGACATTATCAATGTAATTTTAAAAATACTTTTCCTTTTTATTGTAATTACTTTCATAAAATACTCCTTTTTATTTTCTTTATTCAAAGTATATTATGATTGGAATGTCCTATATGCCACCAAGTGTTTTCATTGTCTCTTTTATGCAATTTGTTTGTTTTCTTTCATTACATCTTTTATTAGCTCTGATACACTATTATATTCTTTAATTGCAATTTGTTTTAGTTCTCCAATTGAGTTTACCATACAATAACCATTAAAATCTTTTACCATTTCAATATCACTATAACCATCTCCAATAGTGTAAACATTTTTGTTATCAATATTAAACATTGCTGTTAATAATCTAATAGCATTTGACTTATTAGCTTTATTACATATTATTTCAACTGCACTATTTGTTATAATATATGAATTTATGTAATCAGAAAATTTACTATTTAAAAGTTCGTTTACATTCATTGCTTCTTCTTTAGTATTATACTTAACACGTATTTTAGTTAAATCAGTATGTTCAAAATCTACTCTGCTTTCTAGCTTGCTACAGCAAAAGTGTTCTATGGCATTTTCAATATGAAGTTCATTTTTAATTTTTGGAATAATTTTATTTTCTATAGGAAAGTTATAAAGGACATTATCATTTTTATCTATTATTGTTGCTCCATGATTTAATATTACATAATTATATTGTATTTTATAGGTATTTGCTTTATTTTTAAAGTCAAAAAAACTTCTTCCTGTTGCTATTATAAACATGTTCCCTAAACTTTCAAAATCAGCTACAGCAATTTTATTTTTTTCAATATCTTCATCGCTTATATAAAATGTTTTATCATAATCACTAACAATAATTTTTTTATCTATATCCATAAAAAATTCCTTCTATATTTTATTTCTTTAATAATTATAATTTATTACTATTTTAATTGTCAATAATTTTTAATATAATAAAAATAGCTATGTTTCCATAGCTATTCTTTATAATGTTTACTTGCTCAAGTTCTTAAGCAAAGAACTTGTTAACAACATCCAAAAGAATTGGATAGTTGTTTGGGAAAAATCTTTCTGGTTCGTTCTTCAATAGGAATTCCAATTCTTCTTTTGAGAACCACCTCAGCTGCTTTGTTTCAGCATCGAACTTTGTACCTAATTCAGTACATTTTTCATAATCGATACTGTAAACAATTATTGTGTGAAAAACCAAGTCACCAGATGGGTACCTTGTAACATGCTTAGGACCTGCATATACATTTTCAAGATGTAAGTCCTTCTCATTTACAATTAAAGCTGCCTCTTCTAATAATTCCCGTGCTGCACAATGTGGATATGTTTCGCCTAATTCGAGATTTCCTCCAAATAAACCATATTGATTTACATCAAAACGGAGTTGAAGTAAAAACTCTTCATGATTTGAATTATTAGTTTTACGAACTATAATACCTGTGCCAGTACCTTCAATTGCATCATGCCTATGTCCTTTACGCATATTATTGCGTATATCTTTAATATAATCTTCCTTTGAAATGCTCATAGGTTTTCCTGTTACCATTGAATAGTACTTTCCTTCAAAGTAAATAGCTCTTATGGCATATACTATAATTGCTCCTGTAGCAGGATCAACATCCCATCCTGTAGTTTTTCCATTTGCATACCGTGTTCCTATTGCTTTAATATCTTCCGCTGTCATGTTGATTTCTCCTTTTTTACAAAGTTGTGATTAATTTATATTATAGCATCTTTACATAATTTTTTCAAATTTTGTATTCAATAATTAGCGTCATATTTCAAATTTTTTAAAGGTTTCTTCCACAACAGTTTTTATATTTCTTTCCAATTTTGGCATGTTCCACACAAGCTATTATATATAAAATTATTGTTATTTAAAGAGCTTACAGGTCTGAGACCAAAAAGTATTTATGTGTTTTTATGGTACTATTATTGTAAATAAAATCTAAAAAAATTATAAAATTTAGAGCTATGTTTCCATAGCTCCTTTAAACTTTTGGTTATTTGGCAGGTGTGCCAAATCCTGCATCTCTTTTGACCTATTAGGTGTGTGGATGGCACTATTGTCCACCTCAAATAACCTACTTATATTGTACTTTTATTATACAACTTTTATTCATTTTTGTCTAGTATTTTTTGTTTCTATTTTTTCCAAATAATTTTTCCTCTATTTCTTATAGTCTGATTCCATGTTCTTTTATTTAGTTTCATTAATGTTATAATTGAATTTTTATTGTGTTCTTCATCTTGTCCTAATGCTAGTTTTATAACAACTCTGCCATTCTTTCCTATATCATCAATTTCTTTTAAATATATCATTGTATCTTCGTGTCTATTGTCTTCTACTATATAATCTGGATTTTCAATTATAGTTTTTATATATGGTCTTAATTGTTTATATTCCTCTTCATGGAATAATAGTATATGTTCATATAATCTTTCATCTGATAAAATTACTTCTTCTGTTATTAACCTGTTTGCATACTCTCTTAACTTCTTTTTATCTAAATTTGTTATATATTGCAATTTATTACCTTCTTTTAATCTATAATTTAAGATAAATAACTTTATTTTTATTAAAACTATTGTTTGTATTATATTAAAGTTCATTTTATTTGTCAATAGTTTTAAATTAAATTAAAGAATTTCAATAAGTTTTACTAATAAATCAAATATCTTTACCCACGAATCTATGTATGTAGTTTCCCCTATTGTATGAATTTTTTCCATATTGCTTCCAATAGATATAATATCTATTCCATCAATTCTTTCTTTTATTGCTGAACATTCTGTTCCTCCATGTCCAATTTCTTCTCTTGGATATTCGTTATACTTTTTAAAATATATATTTTTGTATTCTTCTAATAATTTAGATTGTCTATCTACTTTCCAGATAGAATCTCTATATATTTCAGTTGTGTTAAAATTATATTTTAATTGTTTGCTTATTTTATTTATATTCTCAAGTTCTATTTCTTCAATTCCTCTAATAATATATTTTATTTTTACTAGATTGCCGGAAGTGTTAATTACACCAAGATTAGCAGAAGAATTATTTGGAGTAATAAAGCCACATTATTATCTCCAGAATTACCACCTGGGAACCCATCAATTTTTATTTTATAACTAGGCAAATTATTTTCAACTAAAGTGCCTTTATAAGAATAATCATTTAAAATATCTCCATCAGATCCAATAAATACAACATCATCTTTTGAATTATCAAGATTAATTAATCTTTTACTATCTACCATAGTGTAAGGAAATGTAACTGCTCCATTAAAAGTAGTTTCCTCTTCTGTAGTTAATATAAATTCTATGTCCGGATGGTTTAAATTTTTGTCTTCCATTATTGTGAGCATCATTGCTAAACCAACTCCTTGATCAGCCCCTAGCGTAGTATCTTTAGCAGTTACCTTATTTCCAGCAATAATTACTTCTATTGCATTTTTTTCAAAGTCGTGATTGCTGTCTTTAGCTTTTGCACAAACCATATCTAAATGTGCTTGCAATGCTACTGGCGGTGAATTTTTATTTCCCTTTTTCTTAATTAAAACATTGTTATTTTCATCTTTAAAATAATACAAACTATTTTCTTTAGCAACATTAATAAAGAAATTTGCTATTTTTTCTTCATGTCCAGATCTTCTAGGAATTTTTGATATTCTAAGGAAATTATTGATTAATTCTTCTTTATAATCCATTTCTGTTTCCTTTCATGATTAATTTTTGTCTTACATAAATTTATCAAAATTATTGATAAATTCATTTAATATATATTCTTGCCATTCTCTACACATTTTTCCTATATACTCTTGAGGATTAATCCATAATACTACATGATCTTTTTCTATTGGATTGGTTACCTTTTTATCAAATTCCCCTATATATACACTAGCAATAACTTCTAGATAGCCATGTTTCTCAGCATATATATAAGAACCAACCTTATCAAATTCTCTAATATTTTTTAATGAATATCCAGATTCTTCAATTAATTCTCTTTTCAACGCATCTAGTGCTGTTTCAGATTCTTCTATACCCCCACCTAAATAAAAATAATCTTTGCCATCAGTCACAATACCTATTTTATTATCCTCTTTTCTAATAATAATTGCATAAGCACCTGGCCTCTTTTTATATGTTATCTTAGGATTTTTTTTATTAATATATTTCATAATGTTATATCTCCTCTAAGGAATATTCTTTTATTAAATCTACTTTTGGATTATATATCCATAAATATGCAATTTTCCCTACAAATGGGCTAAATTTATTTGTAGATATTTTTATTGCATCAGTTAAACCATCATTAGTACACAAAGTGACATGCGGTTTATAAATTCTATTTTTTCTATTTTCTAATTTAAATTTACTTAAACCACTATCAAATAAATCCTTAATTTTTTGCAAGTCATTTTTATTAACAGGTTCTACATATAATGTCTTATTATCAAAATTATTTAAATTTTTAAATTCTATATTTAGCGTTTTAATATTATTTACTATTTTATCAACATATTTAATAAATAATTCTTCATTATCGCAATTATATAAATCAATAGTAATATGTGGTTTCCAATTTTTTTCTTTATCAATAATGTTTTTTTCTTTTAACGTATTTTTAATATTTTGAATAAAGTCTTCGGTTTGTTTATCAAAACCTAATTGTAATACATAATCATACTTTTTATTTTCCTTTACTCTCTTAATATAATTATATATATCAGTCCAGTTATCAAATATTGGTATTTTATCTTCATAACAATTATTCGTATTTAAAGAAATTGCTTTTATACCATATTTTTTAACATCTAAACAATTATTTATATTATCATCTATAAACAAATCAACTTTTTCTTCTTTACAAACTTTACCTTTATTTCTAGCATTTACTATTAATTTATCATAATATATATTATTCTTTTTTAACCATTGTTCACTTTGTTTATATGGATTATCATGAAACTCCGAATCCCTAGCTGTAATTATGTAAATTTCATATCCTTCTAAATGAAGTTTACTAATAAATTCCAAAACACCTTCTCTTGGAATCGCATTGTTAGTAATATTTTCTTGGATATCTTTTAAAAAGTATTTAAGTTCTTCGTATGTAAAACCAAAAGCTTTTTGATATATATTTCCGTCATTTTTTTTATCTATTAAATTTAAATCTTTCAAATTTATTTTTTTATTTAGGCGAGTTGCATACTTGTAAGCAGCATTATTTAACTCTTTTTGAACGTCAGTAAGCGTGTTATCAATATCTATGCCAATTCTCATTTATTGTCACTTCCCATTTATAAAAAACAATTATAACATTTTTTAAAATAATATTTATATTAAAAATGTTCCCATTTAGAAGTCCTTGATTTTACGGGACTATTGGCATTTATGGGAACAAATTAAATTATTGGTGCACATTTTGAGCACATTTTTATAGTTTTTGGTTATATTTTATGATTTTTTCAAAATCCTACATCTTGCAAACCTTTATAAAATCTACTACTTCCCACAACAATTCTTATACTTTTTTCCTGAACCGGCATGGGCAAGGATCATTTCTTCCTACTTGTGGTTCTTTATTTACTATAGGTTGTTGAGGAGCTGATTTGGTTGGAACTCCATTATTCTCTCCATCAATATTTGAACTATCTAAGCCTTGACTAGTAATTTTTACAGAAGATGTTCTTTGAACACCATTTTCTCTTTTTCTAGCATTCATTAGGAATTTTACTACATCTGTTTTAATGTCTAATATCATTTGGTCAAACATATCTGCTCCTTCAATTCTATATTGTACAACTGGATCTTTTTGACCATAAGCACGAAGACCAATACCATTTTTAAGTTCATCCATGGCATCAATATGATCCATCCATCTTTCGTCTACAATTTTAAGCATAATAATTCTTTCAAGCTCTCTCATATTATTCTCGCCAATTGTTTGCTCTTTTTCTTCATATATTTTATGTGCTTTATTAGTTAGCTCTTCTAAAACATCTTGTGGTTTTATTTTATTTGCTTTAATAGATTCTAATTCTGAAATGCCAAAGTTTACTAAAATATCTTGCATAAATGCTTCTACGTTAATGTTTTCTGGGTCTGACAAAAATTCTGATACTGTTTCTTCTGCTAAAGAATCTACCATTTTTAAAATATGCTCTCTTAAGTTTTCTCCATCTAGTACTTTTCTTCTTTCATCATAAATGATACCTCTTTGTACATTCATAACATCATCATATTGAAGTACATTTTTACGAATACTAAAGTTTCTTCCTTCTACTCTTCTTTGAGCAGATTCAACAGCATTTGAAAGTATTTTAGCTTGAAGTGGCATATCTTCGTCTGCACCTAAAGTATTGTATACTCTAGTAATTGCGTCTCCACCAAAAATTTTCATTAAATCATCATCTAATCCAATGTAGAATGTAGATTCTCCAGGGTCTCCTTGACGACCACTACGACCACGAAGCTGATTATCAATTCTTCTTGATTCATGACGTTCTGTTCCGATAATCTTTAGTCCACCTGCATCAAGTACTTTTTGCTTTTCATCTTTTATCTCTTTATCATATTTATCTTTATATTCTTTAAATTTGTTTCTTGAGTCTAAAATAGCTTGATCATCTGTTTCATTAAATGCTGTCGCTTGTTCTATTTGCTCTTCTGAATAGCCCTGTTTTCTTAGTTCTTCTTTTGCTAAATATTCGCTATTACCTCCAAGCATAATATCAGTACCACGACCTGCCATATTTGTAGCTATTGTAACAGCTCCATACTTACCAGCTTGTGCAATAATTTGAGCTTCTTTTTCATGGAATTTAGCATTTAATACCTCATGTTTAATTCCCTCTTTTTTAAGCATTGCACTTAACCTTTCAGATTTTTCAATAGAAACTGTACCAACAAGCACTGGTTGACCTTTTGCATGGCTTTCTTTAATTTCGTTAATTACTGCTCTAAATTTAGCATTTTCATTTTTATAAATAATATCATGGTTATCATGACGTATCATTGGCTTGTTTGTTGGTATTTCAATAACATCTAAGTTATATATTTCCTCAAATTCTGCTTCTTCTGTCATAGCAGTACCAGTCATACCAGAAAGTTTGTTATACATTCTAAAATAATTTTGGAAAGTAATAGTTGCCAAAGTTTTAGATTCATCTGCTATTTTTACATTTTCTTTTGCTTCAATTGCTTGATGAAGGCCATTATTATATCTTCTACCATACATAATTCTACCTGTAAATTCATCTACGATTAAAACTTCTCCATCTTTTACAATGTAGTCTATGTCTCTTTTCATTACTCCATGTGCACGAAGTGCTTGGTTAACATTATGAACTATTTCTGAGTTATCTATATCATTAAAGTTTTCTAGATTAAATTCTTTTTCTGCTTTTTTTATTCCTTTTTGTGTTAAAGAAGCAGATTTTGCTTTTAAATCTACTATGTAATCATAGTTTTCATTATCAGCTGCTTGCTCTTCGTCTTTAGCATCTTCTTCTACTATTATTTTAGGTGTTAGTCTTCTAACAAAACTATCTGCCTTTTTATATAAATCTGATGATTGTGAACCTCTACCAGAAATAATAAGTGGTGTACGAGCTTCATCTATTAAAATACTATCAATTTCGTCAACAATGGCATAGTTTAAACCTCTTTGCACTAATTGTTCTTTGTAAATAACCATGTTATCTCTTAAATAGTCAAATCCAAATTCATTATTAGTACCATAAGTAATATCACAGCTATATGCTTGTCTTTTTTGTTCTGGTTCCATTCCTGCTATTACTAATCCAACAGTTAAACCTAAAAATTTATATAATTTTCCCATCCATTCACTATCTCTTGTTGCTAGGTAATCATTAACAGTTATAACATGAACACCTTTACCTGTTAAAGCATTTAAATATACTGGAAGAGTTGCTACTAATGTTTTTCCTTCTCCAGTTTTCATTTCTGCAATTCTACCTTGGTGAAGTACAATTCCACCTATTAATTGCACATCAAAATGCCTCATGCCTAATACTCTTTTAGAAGCCTCTCTAACCACTGCAAATGCTTCTGGAAGAATATCATCTAGAGTTTTTCCTTCTTCTAATTGTTTTTTAAATTCAGCTGTTTTACCTCTTAACTGTACATCTGTTAATTTCTGAATTTCTGGTTCTAAACTATTAATTTTTTCAACTAATGGTTTTATTCTTTTTACTTCTTTTTCACTATATGTTTTAAATAATCCCATATTTGCCATTCCTTCCTAATTTTTAATGTCCTATATACTATATCACTTTTAGCATAAAATCGCAAGGAAAATATAATAATTAATAATAGTTATAATTATATTAAAGCTTAAATAGTACTATTTAAGCGGGTTAACTATAAGACAAATAACTTGTAACCATTATATACTATTTTATTTATAATTACAACTTATTAGGAATATCTTTTTACCTATATTCATACATTTTATTAAATTAAATTTAAAGGTGGTTAGTTATGTTTGTTTGTAATTTAAAATTAGATGGTAATAAATTTGGAAAAATATTTTTAGGAATATTGTTTTTAATTATTTTAATTATTACAATAATTGTTGGTTATAGAGTTTTAGGAAATAATTCATTTAAAACTAATGATACAATTTCTAAAAAAGATATTTATGAAATAACACCTTCTAACTATACAAATGTTTTAAAGAGTGTTCATGACGATTTAAATACTTATATTGGTCAAAAAATTAAATTTTCTGGCTATATTTACCGTATGTTTGATTTTACAGATAAACAATTTGTTTTAGCAAGAAACATGATTATTTCATCTGACTTTCAAACTGTAGTAGTAGGTTTTTTATGTGAATGCAATAATAGTATAACTTTTGAAAATAATGCTTGGGTAGAAATTGAAGGAACTATTACTAAAGGAGATTATCATGGAGAAATTCCTATTATTAAAATAGACAAGATTGAAAAAGTTGAAAAGCCAAGTGATGAGTATGTATATCCACCAGATGATTCATTTGTAAGTACTTCTACTGTTTTGTAGCTATTTGTTTTTAAATGCTACTAAGTTATAGCTATCTTTATACAGTCTTATTGTATCTTCATCTATCGTTCCTATTTTAAATAAAATTTGTGAATTTAGAATTTTATATACTACATCTGTTTTTACAATGCTATCAACTTTAAGACCATTTTTTTCACTTTTAGGTAGCAATATATTTCCTTCATAGTCTGCTTTTTTAATTTTAGAAGATATTAGCATAGCTATATTTTCAATTGGAATTGCCATATTGTTTTTATCTATAATTTAGTTTATCTTTCAAAAATAGATTTAACCACTCCCTTATCAATAAATGTAGCAAAAATATTTTTTAGAATAATTAAAATAATTGGTCCTATAACCATGCCCAAAATTCCTATAAACTTAAAACCAGTATACATTGCAATTAAAGTAAAAATTGGATGTATTCCTATATTTCCGACTTACTATTCTTGGTTCTAAAAATTGCCTTACAACTGACATAATAGCCCATAGTATTAAAATTGCAACAGCTAATTTATAGTCTCCCATACATGCTATTATAACTGCCCATGGAAGCATAAATGTTCCAGAACCAAATATAGGAAGTAAATCAACAAAGCCTATAATTAATGCCATTAAAAGCGGATATTCAATATTAAATTTCATGAAATGTAATATATATAAACCTATTAAACAAATAACAAATGAAATAGCTACTAATGTAAACTCTGCTTTTAAATATTTACCTAAAGATTTTACAATATCTTTTAAATGTATTCCTATTTTTTTTACCCATGTTCTTGGCAAGTGGTGTTCTAGTTGATCTATCATATATACCTTATCAACACATATAAAATATAAAGATAAAACTGTAATTACAGCATATATGCCTATTGTTGGAACTGAGGTTAAAAAATTTATAGAGCTAGTTAAAATATTTTTTGCCCATTCTATTAAAGTATCTAAAAAGTCCATTGCAGAACTCTCAATAGTTTTCATTATATTATCTGGAATTTGAAAACTATTAAAGTCAAATTTAGATATAATTTTTTCAAATAGTGCATAACCCTTTTCAAAATATATATTTAAATTTCCTAACAAATCTGAAGCTTCAGAAACAAGTGTAATACCAGCCCAAATAATTAATCCAACAATTAATATAATTGAAATTGTAAAAACAATAATTGAACTTGTTTTTCTTTTTAATTTCATTTTTTTCATAATAAAACGAATACATGGTTCTAATATTAATGAAATTATAAAAGCAATTAAAAAAGGCATATAAAAAATAGCTAACTTAAATCCTAAGTATACTGCTATTATAGATATAGCTAAAACTATAATATTTTTTGCTACTTTTCCCCAGTAATTCATATCTATTATCATATACAATTTTCCTCTTTCTTCTTTATGTATAATATATGTTAATTCCTTCTAATTAATGAAATAATTAGAAGGAATTAACATTAATATTTGCATAACTATTCAGCATTTTTTTCATTACATCTACAAATATGATTTAAAGTATTACCTACTCCAGTATCATCTACTTGTGAATTAGCAGATAAATCTCCTAATGTTAACATACCAACAATTTTGTTATTATCTATTATTGGTATTCTTTTTATTTGGTTTTCACACATTAAATGCTGTGCTTCTGTTACATCTGCGTCAGATGAACAAGAACATACTTTACATGTCATTATTTCACTAATTGGTGTTGTATTTACATCTTTATCACATGCAATTGCTCTTAAAATAATATCACGGTCTGTTACTAATCCTACTACATTTTTAGAATCATCACATACAGGTACACAACCTATATGATTAGTACTCATAAGTGTTGCACAATCCTTTATTGTTTTATCTGGAGTCATACAACATACTTCATTACACATACAATCTTTTACTTTCATAATTTTACCTGCCTTTCTAATTATGAAATATGTTACAATATTTATTGTTCTTAAAATTAAATAATTTTTCATTTTAAAATGACTTTAATATAACAAATAAATATTTTAACAATATTATTTTGAGCAAAAAATAAAAAAGATATGCATGTTATTTTTTGCATATCTTTTATGGAAAATTTTTCTATAAATTTAAATAATAAAATTAACTTATTTCTCCTCTTGGATATGGAGGTCTTGGCGGTGTTCCCATTTCACCTGGATAAGGTGGTCTTGGCATCATATTTGGTCCGACCTCCTGGATATGATGGATAGTTTGGTCTAGGTGGTTTTACAGGTGGTCTATCTCCTAATAATTGTTTTAAAATTAAAATTTTAATTAAGTCTCTTAAAGTTTGATTATTTTTTCTATAATCATTAGACTGTCTTACTTCTCTAGTTGTATCTGTTTTTGAATTAATGTTTTCAGCTACATTTCTATTAGTTTTTTCTATATAATTTGGTTCTACTCTTCTTGGTGTTCTTTGTATGTTATTAGTTTCTATTCTATTTGATGTTCTTTCATTTTCTACTTTTCTTAAATTATTTGTTTCATCTTTTTTTGTTTCTACTCTAACGTTTACAATAGTATCATTACTTTCTATTAAACTATATATTTCGTCTGTCATTTTTTCTAATAATTCTTTAGTTATAGGCTGATTATTAGCACTGCATACTTTGCAAACCATAGGATTTACCAAATGATAAATTTCTGGGTAAAGATCGTTAAATTCATCATCTAATGAATTTAATGTGTCAAAATTTCTATAATATGTATCATTATATGGTTTGTTTAATTTATAATCAAAATTTTCATATATATTAGGATTATACGAAGAATATCCTAATACTTGCCTCATATAATCTTCATAACTTTGATAATCCATATAATACCTCCTTTTGAAATATTATATGCGATACATATTAAATAAGTTACAAAATTTTAGTTTTTGTATTTAATCTACTTGAAAATTTGTAGGAGGTGTTGGCTCTTCTGTTTCAGTATTTAATAGTCTATCTGTTTCTTCCATTAAGCTATTTAAATTGTTTTGTATTTCATTTTCTGATGTAACTATTTTATTTACTGCATCTATTGTACTTTCTATTACTCCATTTTTTCCTAATACTCCTGTTATTGATATTCCTGCAAGTATTAGCAAAACTACTATTGTTACAACTAAAGCTATAATAGTTATTCCAGCTTCTGATGAAACACTTTTTACCATTTTAGTACATTTTGCCATTTTTATTCCTCCTTTTTTCTGTTGTAAAATTTATAAAACACCAAATATTTTAATTTATATATCTTATATTTAACATATTTTTAATTATTTGTAAATATTATTTTAAAGTTCTTTTACTAATGCTTTAAATTGATTTCCTCTATCTTCAAAATTTTTAAATAAATCAAAACTTGCACTAGCAGGAGAAAATAAAACTATTTCACCTGGTTTTGCTATTTCAAATGCTTTTTTTACAGTTTCTTTTAGTGTAGTAGCATGATATATTGGCATTTGTTTATTTTGCAAACTTAATTCCTTATTTACTGCGTCTTCTATTTTTGGTGCTGTAGCTCCCATTAAAATTAAAGAACTTACATTTTGTATTATAGGCTTTGCAATTGGAGTGTAATCTAAATGCTTATCATATCCACCAGCAATTAATACAATTTTTTCATTAAATGCATTTAAACCTGCAATTGTTCTTGTAGGAGATGTTCCTATAGAATCATTATACCATTTTACTCCATTTATTTCACGTACAAATTCAATTCTATGTTCAACACCTTTAAACTTTTTAATTGCCTGTATTTGAATTTCTGGTTCTACTAGGCTAGATGTAGTAGCAATTGCAGTACAAATATTTTCATAATTATGCATACCTCTTAAAATAACATCTTGCACGTTTATAATATGTCTTCTTATATTATCTTTACATGATTTTATAATTCCATTATCATAAATAATGCCATTTTCTAACTTTTCGTTTTTACTAAAATATATAACTTTTCCTTTTGCCTCTTGCTTCATATTTTTTGTTATTTCATTATCATAATTTAAAACTAAAATGTCATTTTCATTTTGATACTTAAAAATATTTTTCTTTGCATCAATATATTCTTCATAACTTTTATGTACATCTAAATGATTTGGCGAAATATTTGTTATAACGCTAATATGTGGGCTAATTTGCATATCCATTAATTGAAAACTGCTAAGTTCTAATACTACAATGTCTTCTGGTAGCATTTTACCTACTTTTGTAAAAAGAGGAATTCCAACATTTCCGCCTAAATAGCAATTATATCCTTTTTCTTTTAGAATTTGATATATTAAATTTGTTGTAGTTGTTTTTCCATCACTTCCTGTAATACCTATAATTGTTCCTGGACAAGTTTTCATTAACATTTCAATTTCAGATGTAAGTATTGCACCTTTTTCTATTTCTTCTAAAATTTCTGGTGTGTCTGGTCTGCAACTAGGAGAACGAAAAATAATGTCAAAACCTTTTAAAAATTCTAATGAGTTTTTTCCTGAATGTAATGTAAAATTGTATTTTTCTATTTTAGCTTTAGCTTCTTTATCTAATGCATCTAGCTCTCTTTTGTCAAAAATACTTACAATAGCATTATGCTCATATAAGTAGTCTAATAGTGGAATGTTACTTATTCCTAAACCTATTATTGCCACTTTTTTTCCTTTTATGTATTTTTCAAATTCTTGCAATTTTTCATTAACAAAATTCATTTTTCCTCCTATTTAGCATATGACTCTAATTTAATTTTCTTTAATACCTCATTTGCACCTTCTTCTGGTGTTTTACAATTTGTAACATCTAATAATATTGTATTTTCATATTGTTTATAAAAACCAGATTTTTCTTGCAATTCATCTCTTTTCATTATATTTTGCCTTACTTCTCCTTCAGAAATAGTTCCATTATATTGTATGCATTTTCTTCTAATTCGTTCTTCTAAAGAAGCTGTTATTAAAAAATGATAATCTAAATCTGGATAAATTTTCATTAAGTCTCTTCCAGATACTATTATATTAAAGTTTTTTTTAAATTTTTCAATAATGCTTCTTCCAAATAAATAAAAACTACTATTATCTGCTACATTACTAACTTCTGAAACAGCTAAAGAAGATTTAGCATTTTGCAAATTTTCTTCATCTATTTTATTTCCATTTATATAAATTACAGTATCTCTATTTTCAATTTCAATTGTTATTTTTAGCTTTTCCATAACTTCTTTTATATTAGCATTATTCATATTCTGTGTTAATTCTTCTAAATTAATTCCAGAAGACATTAAACCAAAAACAATTGCTCTATATAAATTTCCACCTTGAAGCAAAATGCTATTTGGTATTTTATTTAACAATTCTTTGCAAATAGCAGTTTTTCCTGCTCCAACTAATCCTTCAATTCCAATTACTAAATTACTCATAATATTTATGACCTCTTTTTTAAAAATTTATTTTTTAAATTATATCATAGTTTTAAATTTTTTTGAATATTTTTTGTTTTTTAGTTCACAATAATATTGTAAATAAAGAAATGGAGGTGGCATTTATGTCAGAAAATCAAAATAAACAAAATAATAACAACAAGAATAATAACAACAATAGCAATAATAATAACAATAATAAAAATGAAAGAAGCAATAACAATAATAACTGCAGATAGTTAAATTTCTTATATTTATCAAGAGATACAAAGCTAAATGGGCATTTTAAATTTTAATTTTAAATTTTGCTTTATTCCCTTTCTTTTTTTGTTTTTTCCTTACTTTGCATTTTATTAAAGTGCCCATTTAGTTTTGTATCTCTTGTGTATAAAAAAGCAACTATTATATAATAGTTACTTTTTCATTTTTATTTTTCTAAATATTTTTTTAAAAATTTTCCTGTATAGCTTTGTTCATTTTTAACAATTTGTTCTGGTGAACCTACTGATATAACTTGTCCACCTTTTTCGCCACCTTCTGGTCCTAAGTCTATAATATAATCTGCTGTTTTTATTAAATCTAAATTATGCTCAATAACAATAATACTATTTCCAGTATCTACTAATCTTTGTAAAATATCTACTAATTTATGAACATCTGCAATATGAAGACCAGTTGTTGGTTCATCTAAAATATATAAAGTTTTTCCTGTAGCTTTTTTAGAAAGCTCTGTTGCAAGTTTCACACGTTGTGCTTCACCTCCAGATAGCGTTGTAGAAGGTTGCCCAAGTTTAATATATCCAAGACCTACATCATACAATGTTTGAATTTTGCTTTTTATTCTAGGTAAATTTTTAAAGAATTCTAAAGCTTCTTCAACTGTCATATCTAATACATCTGCTATTGTTTTTCCTTTATATTTTACCTCTAATGTTTCTCTGTTATATCTCTTTCCTTTACATACTTCACAAGGCACATAAATATCTGGCAAAAAATGCATTTCAATTTTTAAAACACCGTCTCCTGAGCAAGCCTCACACCTACCTCCAGATACATTAAAACTAAATCTACCTTTATCATATCCACGCATTTTTGCTTCTTCTGTTGAAGCAAAAATATCACGTATCATATCAAATACACCTGTATATGTAGCAGGGTTTGAACGAGGAGTTCTTCCTATTGGAGATTGATCTATATTAATAATTTTATCTATATTTTCTATTCCTTTTATTTCTTTGCATTTTCCTGGTTTTTCATTTGAACCATATAATTCTTTAGCAACTGTTCTATATAATATTTCATTTACTAAAGTACTTTTTCCAGAGCCAGAAACACCAGTAACACAAATAAATTGGCCTAATGGAAATTTTACATTTATGTTTTTTAAATTATGTTCAGTAGCACCTTTTACTTCTATTGACTTTCCATTTGATTTTCTTCTTTTTTTAGGAACAGTAATTTGTTTTTTACCACTTAAGTACTGACCTGTTATTGATTCTGGAACTTGCTTAATTTCTTCTGCAGTACCTTGAGCAATAACTTTTCCTCCATGAACACCAGGACCTGGTCCAATATCTATAATTTGGTCTGCTGCATACATAGTATCTTCATCATGTTCAACTACTAAAACAGTATTTCCTAAATCTCTTAGTTTTTTTAGAGTTGCTAAAAGTTTATCATTATCTCTTTGATGTAAGCCTATACTTGGCTCATCTAAAATATATAGTACTCCTGTTAAGCCAGAACCTATTTGAGTTGCCAAACGAATACGCTGTGCTTCTCCACCAGATAAGCTTCCAGCACTTCTAGATAATGTTAAATACTCTAAGCCAACATCAAGTAAGAATTGCAATCTTTTATTTAATTCTTTTAAAATTTGATCTGCAATCATTCTTTTTTGCTTATCTAATTCTAGTGAATTTAAAAAATCTTTTATTTTATCTATTGACATATCTGTTAATTCGTTAATGTTTTTTCCACCTACTTTAACAGATAAGCTTTCTTTTTTAAGTCTTGCTCCATGGCAAGTTTGGCAAGCACTTTCACTCATATACATTTCATAAAAGTCTCTCATACCTTGAGATTTTGTTTCATTGTATCTTCTATCTAGTGTAGGAAGTACTCCTTCAAATGGTGTAGAAAACCTTCTTGTGCCAGCATATGAAGTATATTCAAAGTCTATTACTTCATCTCCTGTACCATATAATATTTTTTCTAAAAACCATCTTGGAAGCTTTTTAATAGGCTGCTTTATATCTACATCATAATGTTTGCCAATGCTTTCAAAATACATTTTAGCCATTGTTTCGCCCTTTTTCATAGTGCTAGCTCCAAAAGCTTTTACACCATCATAAAGAGTCTTGTTTTTATCTGGAATAATTAAATCTTCGTCCATTTTCATAAGGTAACCAATACCAGTACAAGTTGGGCAAGCACCAAATGGGTTATTAAATGAAAACATTCTAGGTGTTAATTCTTCTATACTAATTCCACAATCTGGACATGCATAATTTTGACTGTATAATATTTCTTTTTCTCCCGGAATATCTATTGTTACAAGATTATTTGCATATTTTAATGCAATTTCAACAGATTCTGTAAGTCTTGTTCTAATATTCTCATTTACAACTAATCTGTCTACTATTAAGTCTATGTTGTGTTTTTTCTTTCTATCTATATTTATATCGTCTGTTAGTTCATAAGTTTCACCATCTATTTTAGCACGCACAAAACCGTCTTTTTGAAATTCTTGTAAAAGTTTAGTATATTCGCCTTTTCTTCCACGAATAACAGGTGCTAAAACTTGAATTTTAGTACCTTCTTTTAAACTCATAACACTATCTACAATTTGATCTATTGTTTGTTTTTCTATTTTTTTGCCACAGTTTGGACAATATGGTGTACCTATACGCGCATATAGTAAACGAATATAATCATAAATTTCTGTAACAGTTCCTACTGTAGAACGTGGATTACGTGATGTAGTTTTTTGATCTATTGAAATAGCAGGAGATAAGCCTTCTATTGATTCTACCTCTGGTTTTTCCATTAATCCTAAGAATTGCCTTGCATAAGAAGATAAACTTTCAACATATCTTCTTTGACCTTCTGCATATAATGTATCAAATGCAAGTGAAGATTTGCCAGAACCAGAAAGTCCAGTAATAACTACTAATTTGTCTCTTGGAATTTCTAAATTTATATCTTTTAAATTATGTTCTTTTGCCCCTTTTATTATAATGCTATTATTCATAATTATAATATTCCCCCTAATTATTTGATCTATTATTTTCTATTTAGTTTTTTAATGCTTCTTCTACCTTTTTAGTAGTTAAATTAGTTCCATAGAAATCTTTTCTTGAACAACCTGCTCTACCACTGCCTGCACAAGCACAAGCGCAGCTACTTGCACAACTACTTGCGCAACTACTAGCACAAGCACAACTGCTATGTACGCATCCACCATATCTGCCAAAACCTCCGTAATAGCCTCCACCATAGAAACCTCTGTGGCCATAATAGCCACCTCTTCTAATATTTGCAACTATTATAGCAATCCATACAAGAATAAACATAATAATGCCGAAATATGAAGAACCAGAACCAATGCTTGAATTTTTTTTCTGTGAAGTTAAAGAAGAAAAAGCCGTTTTATCATATTTTACTTTTGCAGTTAGTTTTTCTCCTTTAGCCATATTAGTTTTGTTCCATATTAAATAATTATCTTCTACTATATTACTATTATGGCTTTTTACTTTATCTTTGTTCCACTTTATAGTAAGATGATCTACTTTAGCATCTGTAAACCATGCTGGTGTAAATTCATATTTACACTTTCCCCATGATATAGTATATATATATGGCTGATGTATTGAATATTTAAATGTAACTTCTTCCCCTGCCTCATATGACTTAGTAAAATAAATTCCAACATAAGAACCATTAAATTGTCTAATTGACTTTATATTTTTTGTTAAAGCAGTAGGTGTATCAAAGTATGAATTAGGTGTTCCAATTTTTACCCATTCTAATGGTCCTTCTGTAGTTGAGTCTAATACTTTCCAAGTTATTTCATAAGTAATATCTAATGAACCATCATTTGTTCTTGGTTCAACAGTTACAATATAATTAACAATTTCATCTAAATCTGTAGCATATGTTTTTGTATTAGTATTTAGTACAAGCATAAAAAATAAAAATGTAATAAAAGCAAATAATATAATTTTTTTCTTCATATTAACAACCTCCCATTTCTTTTAGTGGGCATTGTCCGAGTACCTTTTGTAGAATACATTCGATGCTTTTTGCACTTAGTATTATTCCATATTTTTTCCCATTTTGTATTTAACATATTTCCAAGCCCTGCATCTTTTCCGAGCCAGCTTTGACATGGAACAACTTCTCCATCTGGTGCTATAGCCATATTGCTCAAGCATGCACCACAATTTGGAACTGCTAATCCTAATTCTCTTATTTTATTTTCTTCTATCCATCCAGGAGATGTAAAACTTATTTCCATTAAGTTTTCTTTTGTATACTCACATGCCTGTTTTAAAATATTATATAATTCATCTGACGAAAGCTGAGTATCTCTTGATTTTTCTGTTTTTGCATTTCCTGTAATTATTAAGCCTGAACATGTAACATATTTTACACCTAAGCTATGTAAATATTTTAGTGTTTCTACATAGTTTTTATTAATTGTACATAATGGTGTATTTATGCTTAAAGGTAATCCTATTTTTAAAGCATTTTTTATTCCTTCAACTGTTTTTTCAAAATTATTTGCTCCAACTAATTTATTATGTTCTTCTTCATTACTTGAATAAAATGTTATTTGTACATTATCTAAACTAGCATCATATAATTTTTTGCAATATTCTTCTGTTAATAAAACTCCATTTGTATTTAGTCTTGTAATGAACCATTTAGAATAATCTATAAGTTCTACTAAATCATCTCTTTTTGTAGGCTCACCTCCAGTAAATGTTAGCTGTGGTATACATGCCTTTTTACATTTATCTATTATTTGTTTCCACTCATTTGTTGATAGCTCTTTTTTATCTGCATAAACTTGTCCTGCTGCATAACAATGTAAACATTTTTGGTTACAGTTCCATTTTCCATCTTTAACCATACTGCTTACCATTAAATCCATTCTATGTGGAGCTTTCATTTTATTTGCATATTTTCCAATAGACAGCTGCCCTATTTTTTCATTTGGTTCTCTACCTTCTGCGATATCTATAAATACAGATAATATTTTATTTAAATCTTCTTTTAATGTAATTCTCCCTGGTTTTTTATATACCTCTAAAGCCTTATTTACTGTTTTTGTAATAACTTTTTTTAAATCTTCTTCTGTTACTTCACTTCCTTTAAAGCTATTTACTTCTTTTATAAATATTGCAAGCAATATTGTCCATGCTAAATTTATTGGCAAAATGTCTTTTCCATTTAATATTACTAAGCTTTGATCTGCTTTAAATGGATTATATTTTGCTGGCACTAAGTGTATTCTTACTACTCCTGGTTCATAAGGATTTAAAGTTGTATGTAATACTTCTTGTAAATTTTCCTTATAAAATTTTCTCTCTTTGTAATTCATCATTTTTATTTTTTCCCCTCTTTTTAATTATAAAATTTAAGTAAAGCAGCTTGCTATTTTTAATTTTAAAACTTTTTTTGAATACTTTTCTTTATTTTACTATATGAAAAATAAAATATCAATTGTTTATTTAAATATGTGGATAACTAATATTTTTATTTTAGTAATACTGTTTATATTTGTAATATTATTGTAATATTTCAAACATATTTAATACACATTTTTTGATATAAACTTAAGCTTTTATATGATATTTGCTTAATTTATTACATATTTATTACAAATTTGTTACATTTTTCCAATTTGTGTTACATAAAAATTACATATAGTTTACAAAAAATATTTTCCACAATATTGTGGAAAATGTGGATAACTTTGTGAATAATTGAAAATAGCTAACATTTTTTGTGGATAACTCTTGAAAATTATTTTTTATTTTTTATGAAAACTCATTATTTTTTATAAAAAATTTTATAGTAAAATTTTATAACAAAAATTTGCAAATATTAAGCAAAAAAAAATAGCATTATATTATTTGCTACTTTTATAGAAAATTTATAATACTATTTTAAAAATATTATTAAGTTTTTATTATAAATGTTAGAAGATTATTAACAATATAAGTAATATTTGACATATAAGAATAACTGGAAACTCTATTACAAATTTCATTTTTTGTGTTTTATGTCTAAATGTATACATTCCTGCAATTCCACCTATGCCTCCTCCAAGTAAAACAAGAATTAATAGTGTATTTTCTGGTATTCTCCATTTACCTTTTTTAGCTTTTCTCTTGTCTAACCACATCATAAAGAATGTAAATAAATTTATTATTATAACATATATAATTATATTTTTTATACTAAACAATTCTTCTATTTTCATATGTAAAAATCCTTTTAAAATATAAAACTAATCTTCTCCTATTGCTATTGCAGCTTTATTAGCTTCCTCTTTTGCTTTTTCTTGTTCTGTTTTTGCTCTTTCTAAGATTTCATTTATTTTATTTGTAACACCTTGAATAGTTGGTTCTGTAAGTCCTAAATGTTCTTCTGCAAACTCAATTGCTTTCATATATTCAGAAACTTTTAAATATCCATATGCTAATAATGCATAATCAGCTTCTTGCAATAAGTCTTCATAATCTACGAGTATTATTTTTATTCTTCTATTTATTTCTGTACTTTTGCTTTGGTCAACATTTTTTATAACATTTACAACACCTCTAAGCATATTAATACTTCCTCTAAACTGTGCTTTTCTAAAAGGTGAATTTGGATTTGGTTTAGCTCTATAAGATTTATAATAATCTTCTCTTATTGCTTGTACTGTTTCTACTGATACAGCAGCTCTATTTGCTATTAATTTAACATTAACATATCCGTGATTCTTTTATTAATTTAATAATAAAGTTTCTTTTAGTGTCTGAAACTTTTGCAATTAATTCTTTTTTCTTTCTAATACTTTCTCTAACTTCTTGCACTACTGCTGTTTCTGCATTGGCTCTTTGTGCAATTTCTTCATCTAATAGTGAAGTAGTTTCAATTAGTTCTTCTACTTCTTCTCTTGATAAAATTTTATGCTTTCTAAGTAGTAATATCATATCATATCTATCAATATATTGAAATTTTCCTTGTATTGATTCTATTGAATGAAGCTCTCTTGCCATTTTCAAAAAAACTTCTGATTCTTGTCTTATAGCTTGTTCTTTTTTGGCGTTTTCTTTTGAAACTCGTTGTAATTCTTTTTCCAATCTTTTCTGCTCAATTTCTCTTTGCCTTGCTTCTTCAATCTCATTTCTTTGTACTTGCTTTTCTTTTTGTAATTGCTTAGCAACATGTAGATTAACTCCTGGTTTTGTATCTGTTGTATGAGTAATTGGTTTTTTTGCATCTTCAGTTGTTTTTACTGTTTTTTCTGTTTTTGGCTCTACTACTCTTGATTGCACAGCTACCGTTCTTGCATCTGGTCGTACTTCTGATTTATCAATTGTTTTAATTTGCGTACTTGAAGGTTGCACATTAACTCTTGTACTATTTGTTTTAGGTTTAGATATTCCTTGCCTTATTCTAGCTACTGCTTCTACAGTTACATTACCTTCTCTAGCTATTTGTTTATTTGCCTCTTCTTCGCTTATGCCAAGCTCTGCTTTTTCTTTTATTGCCTGTATTATTTTTCTTTTTCCATATATTCCATAACTTACCATATAAAAAGTAACTACTTTTCTGTTTTTATAGTTAAATTCTTTCATCAATGTTTCAGTATCATCTGGTATTTCTGCTGCCCTTTCTTTAAATCTAGCTGCTTTTTCTCCTAGTTTGCTTTGACGTTCTTTCCCCTCTTTTATACGATTTTCTTGTCTTATTCTAGCTACTGCTTCGACTGTTACATTTCCTTCCTTTGCTATTTGTTTATTTGCTTCTTCTTCGCTTATGCCAAGTTTTGTTTTCTCTTGTATCTCTTTAAGTATTTTACTTTTAGTATATATTCCATTACTTTTCATATTTCTAAAAACAGAGGCTATGCTAGCATATCCAAATTCTATCATCAATGTTTCAGTATCATCTGGTATTTCTGCTGCTCTTTGTTTAAATCTACTCACTCCATTATTTTCTTGTCTTATTCTCGCTACTGCATCTAGCGTTACATTTCCTTCCTCAGCTATTTGTTTATTTGCTTCTTCTTCGCTTATACCAAGTTCTGCTTTTTCTTTTATTGCCTGTAGTATTCTTCCTTTTCCATATATTCCATTTTTTGACATAAGAGCATAAAGTGAAGTTTTCTTTTCATAGTTAAATTCTCTCATTAATGTTTCTAAATCATCCGGTATTTCTCCTGCTCTTGCTTTAAATCTAGATGCTTTTCTTGCTTTTTGCGCACTTTCAATAGAATTGATTTTAGCTTCTACTTCTTTGGTTATTGCTTCTCTTTTTTCTTCGTCTGTTCCTTGTATTTGAGTATATAATTTTCTAATTACATCTTCTAAATCTTTTGTAAGTTGATCTACATTTTTCCTTTTATTACCCATAATACGCTCCTCATATTAGCAAAAACTTAATTTTCGATTTTATTATATACTATTATGTAAATTTTTTCAATAAACATAGCTTAAATTATGCAAAAAATTAGTAAGCAAATATATGATTTTTGCTTACTAATTTTCAAAAATAATTATCCAAATAAACTTAATTGATTACTTTGGCTCATGCCTTTTAAGCACCCAACTTTTTCTAAAATTTCTATTACTGATTTCCCTATTTTAGAACGTATTTTCATATCATCTATGGACATGAATTTTCCATCTTTTTTAGCTTCATCTATTCCTTCTGCTGCAACAGTTCCAAGACCTGGTATACTGTTTAATGGTGGTCTTATTTCTGTATCAGACTCAATCTTAAATTTAGTTGCATGGCTTTTATATAAATCTATTGGTAAAAATGTTATGCCTCTTTCATACATTTCTAGTACTAATTCTAATATAGAATACATATTTTTATCTTTTGTAGTTGCACTATTGCCTTGTAAGTCTATTTCTTTCATTTTATTTTTAACTTTTTCCACACCATGGCACATAATATCACTATCAAATTCATCTGCACGAATTGTGAAAAATGCTGTATAATATGCTACTGGTCTATGTACTTTAAACCAGGCAATACGAAATGCATTTGTTACATAGGCTGCTGCATGGGCTTTTGGGAACATGTATTTAATTTTTTTGCAAGAACCTATATACCATTCTGGAATATTGTATTCTCTCATTGTTGCTTCAAATTCACTCCACTTTTCTGGGTCTTGTGAAGGCTTACCTTTACGAACAAACTCCATAATTTTAAATGCTGGTTTTGGTGGTAATCCTTGTTTTATTAAATAAAGCATAATATCATCACGAGTACAAATTGCATCTTGAAGGGTAATTGTTCCTTCTTCTATTAATGTTTGTGCATTGTTAAGCCATACATCTGTACCATGTGATAAACCAGAAATACGAAGTAACTCTTCAAATGTTGTTGGCTTAGTATCTACAAGCATTCCTCTTACAAATTTTGTACCAAATTCTGGTACACCATAAGTTCCAACTTCTGAATGAATTTGCTCTGGTGTTACTCCTAATATTTTAGTAGAACTGAATATAGACATTGTGTCTTTATCATCTAAAGGTACTTTTGTTGGGTCTATTCCTGTTATATCATATAGCATACGTATCATTGTTGGATCATCATGACCAAGTATATCTAGTTTAAGTAAGTTTTGGTCAATAGAGTGATAATCAAAATGTGTTGTTATAATATCTGAATTTGGATCATCTGCTGGATGTTGTACTGGTGTAAATTCATATATTTCTCTACCTTTTGGTACAACTATAATACCACCTGGATGTTGTCCTGTTGTTCTTTTTATACCTGTGCAACCTTGTGAAAGTCTTACAATTTCTGCATTACTAACCGGAATACCTCTTTCTTCATAATATTTTTTTACATATCCATAAGCTGTTTTATCTGCAACAGTACCAACTGTTCCAGCTTTAAAAGTAGTTCCTTTTCCAAATATAACCTCTGTATATTTATGAGCTTTTGCTTGATATTCTCCAGAAAAGTTTAAGTCTATATCTGGCTCTTTATCTCCATCAAATCCAAGGAAAGTTTCAAATGGTATATCCATTCCATCTTTTGCTAAAGCATGACCGCATTTAGGGCAGTTTTTATCTGGCAAATCAAATCCATTTTTATATCCATAATCTGTAAAGTCTGAATATTTACAGTTTGGACACCTATAATGTGGAGGAAGAGAATTAACCTCTGTAATACCTGTCATGTTTGCAACAAATGATGAACCTACAGAACCTCTTGAACCTACAATATAACCATCTTCGTTAGATTTCCAAACTAGCTTTTGAGCAATAATATACATAACAGAGAAACCATTATTTATAATTGAATTTAATTCTTTATCTAATCTATTTTGTACTATTTCTGGAAGTGGATCTCCATATAATTCATGTGCTTTATTATATGCAATAGTTCTAATAGTCTCCTCACAGCCCTCAATATATGGTGGGCACTTTTCTGGAGAAATTGGGCTTATATTTTCGCACATGTCTGCAATTTTATTAGTATTTGTAATTACTACCTCATAAGCTTTTTCTTCACCTAAATATTCAAATTCTTTAAGCATTTCTTCAGTTGTACGCAAATAAAGAGGTGCTTGTTCATCTGCGTCATCATATCCTTGACCAGCCATTAATATTCTACGGTATATTTCATCTTGCGGATCCATAAAGTGAACATCACAAGTTGCAACTACTGGCTTTTGCAGCTTTTCTCCTAAAGCTACTATTTTACGATTTATATCTTGTAAGTCTTCAACAGATTTTACTGTTTCATTTCTAACCATAAACATATTATTTCCATTAGGCTGAATTTCTAAGTAATCATAGTCAGATGCAATTTCTTCTATTTCTTCATCTGATTTACCTGCAATAATTGCTCTATATAGTTCTCCTGCTTCACATGCACTACCTAGCATTAGACCTTCAGAGTACTTTTTATAAATTGATTTTAAAATACGAGGTTTTTTATAAAAATAGTCCAAATGTGAAATAGAAATTAATTTATATAAGTTTCTAAGTCCAATATAATCTTTAGCAAGTATAATAGCATGATATGTTGGAAGAGATTTGTAATCTGCTTTTCCACTTAATTTTGTATCTATTTCATCTAAAGTAGTAGCACCTTTTTCTTTTAACATATCTAGCATAACATTAAATACCTTTACAGTTGTATCTACATCATCTAGAGCCCTATGAGCTACTTCTACTTTAATACCTAAGTTTTCTGCTATAATACCTAATTTATATTTTTTATATTGTGGAAATAAGTCTTTTGCTAGGCGCAAAGTATCTATATAAGTATTTCCTAATTTTAAACCAAGTTCAGAGCAATTATGCTTTAAAAATCCAATATCAAAATCTGCATTATGTGCAACAAGCACACTATCTCCAACAAATTCCAGAACTTTTGGTAATACTTCTTCTATGGTTGGAGCATCTTTTACCATATCATCTGTAATATTTGTAACTTCAACAACTCTTTGTGGTATTGGCTTTTCAGGATTTACAAAAGTGCAAAATTCATCTATAACTTCATGATTTTTAACCTTCATAATTCCTATTTCTGTAATTTTTTCAGTTCTAAATGAAAGTCCAGTTGTTTCTAAATCTAGTACACAATATGTTGCATCTTCTATATTTTGGTCTTTAGAAAAAGATACACATGATGTTTTATCTGGTGCTAAATATGCTTCTACACCATAAATTACTTTTAAATCTGGATGTTCTTTTTGTATATATTTATGAGCATCTGGAAAAGCTTGTACAACACCATGGTCTGTAATAGCTATTGATTTCATTCCCCACTTAACAGCACGCTTTAATAAATCTTTTACCGGAGTCATTCCATCCATTTGACTCATTTGTGTATGCATATGAAGTTCTACTCTTTTTTCTTTTGCTTCATCTTTTCTTACTTCTTTTTTTATACCAGTAGATTCTATAATTACATTTGCTATTACTCCTAATTCTTTTGCAAATGGATCAAATTGAGCATTTCCATTAACTTTTACGCCTTTTACTTCTTTTAGTCTTTTTATAACACTATTAGCTTTATCCTGTTCAACAAATGCCTTACATGTAATTGTACTAGAACCATCATATAAATCAAATGTAACTAAAAGCTTGCCAGATTTTAATTCTCTAGAATCTACATTTAAAATTTCACCATCTAATAAAACTTTTCCACTATCAACAGAAAGGTCTACTATTTTTGATAACTCTTCTTTTATTTTTAAACTTCTTCCTAATATTATTGGTGAAGTCTCTTGTGGTTCATTTTGTTCAGGAGCTACTTGTTCTACTTCTTTATTTGCATCTAGAACATTAGAACTATTTTCAGTATTATTTACTTCCATTTTTTCTTTATTAAACTCTTCAGCTTCCTTTTGTGCAAATAAAATAGCCTGTTTTTCTAGTTCTTTTGCTTGCTCTTGATACATTGCAATCATTTCATCAGTAACTTCTTCTTTATATGAAACAATATATTTTTTTCCGTACAAATCTTGTAATTTTGAAGGTAATATTTTTTCAAATTCTCTTGCTTCTAATATTTCTTTTCCTCTTCTTGCTAACCTTACAGTTATTTTATTATCTTCAATTTGAATAGAGCTATCTTTTAATAAAGCCTTTGTTAACGGATGCTTATATGCCATATATTCTACAATGTCGTTCCACTCAGTTTCTATTTTTTTATTAATATCATTTTCTATCTCATTTTTTTCTATTTTTATATTAATGTCTTTAAATCCAAATCTTTGATTTAAATATTTTTCAAATTCTATTAAATCTTTCATTAAAATAGAAGAAATAACAATTAATTTGATTTCTAATTCATTTGTTTTTTTATATATATTAACACAAGCAACTTTAGCTTCACTTAAAGCAAAGCTATTTGAATTAAAGTCTTTAAATACTTGTTTTACTGTTTTTAAATTTTCTTCCATTGTTTTTCTCCATACAATTAAATTTAGAGCTAATTATAAATTTTAGAGTAGCCACTTGCTTCTTTGTATATATTTTTTCGTGCTTTAGCCCTAGAAAAAATATATACAAAACGCAAGCGACGTGGCGGATAGTTTTATGTGAATATCAACAGTTTATAGATTATTTTTTAAACTAGTCTTAAAATATCGTTATAAGTAACTAAAATTGCTAACCCAATTAAAAGCATAAATCCTACCATTTGAATTGTTATTTCTGTTTTTTCTTTTAATGGCTTTCTTCTTATAGCTTCTATTAGTAAAATAACTATTTTTCCTCCATCTAAAGGTGGAAATGGAAGTAAGTTTGTAAATCCAAGTGAAATAGAAACTAAAGCTAAAATATATACAAAATCTGCAAAGCCATTGGTTTCTGCTACTACTTCGCCAATTCCTACTGGTCCCATCATTTGGTCTATTGAAACATTTCCTGTAAACAGCATTTTTAAATTATCTATAATAGAAAATGCAAATTCTCCTGTTTCAAAAAATGCATAATATACATTATTTGCAAAAGTATTATCTGCCGTTTTTAAATATACACCCATGTAATAATTTGATTTTACCTCAGGAGTAATTTCTATTTGTTTTGTTTCTTCTCCTCTTATAACTGTAAAAATAATTTTTTCACCTATGTTTTTGTTAATTTCTTCTACTAATTTTTGAACATCATTTTCTACATTTATATTATTTAATGAAACTACTAAATCATTTGCTTGTAAGCCTTGCAAAGCAGCTGGACTTTTAGGATAAATTGCTGCTATTTTAGTATTTTCTTCAGTTCCTGAAATGGCAATTCCAGTATAATTATATTTTTCTTCTACTGGTTTAACATTATAAGTTAGTTTTTCTCCATTTCTTTCTACTATAACCTCTAAATTATTACCATTATAATTTTCAAGTGCTTTTTCCAAGTCTGTTTTATAATGAATATTTTTATTATTTATTTTAACAATTTTATCTCCAGATTGTATTCCAGATACTTCTGCACCTGTGTTTGGCATAATTGAATCTATAACTGTAGAAACATTATTTCCAGTAAAACTCATTAAAGCAAAATATACTATAATAGCAAAGATTATATTTACTAAACCTCCTGCAGCTACTACTGCAATTCTTTTTGGAATGCTTGCTTTACTAAAAGAACCTTCTTCATTAGAACGTTCTTCTTCACCTTCCATATTTACAAAACCACCAAGTGGGATAAGTCTTAAAGCATATTTTGTTTCTTTTCCTTGCTTTCTCCATATAGTTGGTCCAAATCCTATTGCAAATTCATTTACTTTTATTTTACATAATTTAGCAATACAAAAATGACCACCTTCGTGAATAAGTACAAGAAGTCCTAATATAAACACAATTTTAATTATAGTTATTAAAAAGCTAATCAAAATAAGTTCTCCTTTTCCTGTTTTATTATACTGTACTATTATATTATATATTTTGCACTGTTTTTAATTTAGAGAGCATTTGCCATCTATTATTTAGACTACTGCAAGTTACAAAAAAGAAAGTATACAGTAATTCGCACCCCTAAGCGGGTCGGATTAAAAACAGTGCAAAATATATAATTAATAGTACAATAATATACAATTTAAAGCATCATAAATAAAAAATAAGCAAATGGTGCAATAAAAATTATGCTATCAATTCTATCTAACATTCCTCCATGCCCTGGAATTAAATTGCTAAAGTCTTTAATTCCTGTATATCTTTTTATGCTAGAAGCTGCTAAATCTCCAATTTGACTTATTAAGCTTAACACAAAAGTTATTACAATTATAATAGCATATGGAAATTGAACATTAAAAATATAATTACAAGCAATAGTATAAAGTGTTGTTAATAAAATAGCCCCAATTATTCCTCCAATACAACCTTCTATTGTTTTATTTGGACTAATCTCAGTAAAGTGATGTTTTCCAAATTTTTTTCCTACAAAATAAGCAAAAATGTCTGTTCCCCATGCGGTAAAAAATGCATACCAAATTAAAAATTTACCGTTTTCCAAATTTTCGTGAATGATTGAAATAAACATTAAGAAAATAACTATATAAAATATTCCTAAAAAAGTAACTGCGATGTCTTTTATATCAATCTTTAAATTAGTAATAATAACATGTAAAAATAAGAGTAAAATTGAAGTTGGCAATAGTATTCCTATTGTTTTTAAAATCCAACTTGATGGAACAACATGTATTATTGAAATCATAGCAGCAGCTAAATAGCCAATCCAATCAATAGGATTTGCTTTATTTCCAGTACGAAAAGCTTTATAAAATTCGTGTAGGCTCATAATTGCAATTATAGATATAGCAATATCTACAACATATTTATTACCAAATACTAACAAAATAACTACTATTGGAAATAATGTTAATCCAGATACAACTCTTTTTACATTCATACTTTTTTCCTCTCTATTAAATTATTATTTTCCACCAAATTTACGATTTCTTTGAATAAATGTTGATATTGCTTCATCTAAGTCTGCTTCAGAAAAATCTGGCCAATATTTTGGTATAAATAAAAATTCTGTATAAGCTAATTGCCATAAAAGATAATTACTAATTCTTTGTTCTCCACCTGGTCTAATTAATAAATCTGGGTCTGGCTGACCTGCTGTATATAGATTATTTGATACCAGATCTTCATTTATATCATCTATAGATATTTCCTTCTTTTCTACTTTTTCAGATATTTTCCTTATGGTCTTTACAATTTCATCTCTTCCGCCATAATTAAATGCAATGTTTAATGTAAGCCCTGTATTTTCTTTTGTTTTGTCCATTATTTTTTCAATACTTTTTTGTAAGCCTGTATCTAACTTAGATATATCACCTATAATATTTACTTTTATATTATCAAGATTTTTATCATTTAAAAACTCTTCAACATACTTTTGAAGTAAAAGCATTAATGCTCCTACTTCTTCTTTAGTTCTTTTCCAGTTTTCTGTTGAAAAAGCATATACTGTTAAATATTTTATTCCAATTTTATTTGCATATTTTGCAATTCTCTTTAAATTTTCTGCACCTTCTTTATGTCCTAATTTAGTATCTAAATTTCTTTCTTTAGCCCATCTGCGATTTCCATCCATTATAATTGCAATATGTTTAGGTAATAAATTTTCTTCCATATTAATAATTGTATTAGCTTTAAAAACTAATATTATCTCCTTATATGATATTTAGGTTTTAAAGTTACCCAAAAACTTTATGCTATTTAGCTTGCAAAATTTTATATGCTCATTATTTCTTTTTCTTTTGCTTCTAGTATACTATCTATTTCTTGAACTTTTTTATCTGTTAACTTTTGAATTTGATCTTCTTCGTTTTTTAAATCATCTTCTGTTATTTCTGATTTTTTCTGTAATTCCTTTGATTCATCTAAAGCATCTCTTCTAATAGAACGAACTGCAACTTTAGCTTCTTCTGCAAGTTTTCTAATATCTTTTACTATTTCTTTTCTTCTTTCTTCATTTAATTC
Organism: uncultured Clostridia bacterium; assembly: GCA_947626765.1. Lineage (GTDB taxonomy): Bacteria > Bacillota > Clostridia > TANB77 > CAG-508 > CAG-273. Next base: position 20,615 of record CANQTQ010000007.1, on the reverse strand, counting down.
AGGGAAGTTAAGTCTTATAACTTTTCCATCATTGTTTGGATTAATTCCTATATCTGATTTTAAAATTTCTTTTTCTATTTCTTTTAATAAATTTACATCCCATGGTTGAATTAAAATCATTCTAGCTTCTGGTACAGAAATACCAGCTACTTGGTTTATTGGTGTTGGAACTCCATAGTAATCTACTGTAATTTTATTTAAAATTGCTGGATTTGCTCTTCCAGCTCTAATTGCTGATAAATTTTCTTTAAAAACACTTATTGTTTTATCCATTTTTTCTTCATAAACATTATTCATAATTTTTATACTCTCCTTAATTTTATTATTTTTTTAATTTATTTATTAAATAATTTTATTATTCAATAATAGTACCTACTTTTTCTCCTAAAATTGCTTTTACCATATTTTCTGGTTTGTCTATTGCAAATACAATTAAAGAAATATTATTGTCCTTGCAAAGTGATGTAGCAGTTGAATCCATTACTTTTAAATCTTTGTTTAAAATGTCTAAATAACTAATTTTATCATATTTTACTGCATTAGGATTTATTTTTGGATCATCTGAGTAAACACCATCAATAGTTTTACCAACTAATATTACTTCTGCATCTATTTCTGCAGCTCTTAATGCTGCTGCTGTATCTGTTGTAAAGTATGGGTTTCCTGTTCCACATGAAAAAATAACTACTCTTCCTTTTTCTAAATGTTTTATTGCTTTTCTTTTAATGTATGGCTCTGCTATTTCTCTCATTTCAATTGCAGTTTGTAATCTAGTATATACGCCTCTTGATTCTAAAGCATCTTGTAGTGCTAAACCATTTATACATGTAGCAAGCATTCCCATATAATCTGATGTGGTTCTTTCCATATTATAGCCATATTTGCCTCTCCAAAAGTTTCCTCCTCCAACAACAATTCCTACTTGCGTACCTAGGTCTACAAGTTCTTTTATTTTGTCACAAATGTTTTCTAATGTTTTAACATTAATTCCGTGCTTTTCATCTCCTGCTAGGGCTTCTCCGCTTAATTTTAATAATACTCTTTTATACTTTAATTTATTAGGCACTTTAACACTCTCCTTAATTTTAATTTTTTCATAGTATATTCTATCATAGTTTATTTATTTTTACATCTTTTTTTTGAATTTTTTTCATTTTAATTATTTGTTTATATTTTTATGTTATTAATTTGCTTTTTTTCATTTTATAAAAAATGAATTTTTATGATATTTCCCAAGTTTTTTATAAATATTTTTAAATTAATTGATAATACTAAAATAAAGGTGATTTTATTATGAAAGAAGTTATACTAAGAAAGAAGAAAAAAAACGCAAAGTCAAATTTAATAGTTGAATTTAGTAATGAAATATTAGAAATTCCCTATGAAGAAACTACTAATGAAAAATGTATTAAAAAATACACTGAAAAAAGCACTAGAAAAAATACTAAAAAAAACAATAATAAAAGCACTAATGAAAACACTAATAAAAGCGCTAATGAAAATGCTAATGAAAGTATTAATGAAAATGCACTTCAAAATGGATTTAATAGCACTATTTATAAAAATAAATATTTTTTACAATTTATAATTTCTAGTATAATTGCTACTATATTTATATTAATTCTTATATATCAAATTTATAAATTAAAGCAAAACGAAAAAATATCAAAAGAATTGTTAAATAATTATTCTTTAACCTCTCTGTATCAAAGAGAAGAAAATGTAACAATAGAAAAGCAATCTGTTCTTATAGAAAACCCATTTGTAATAGGTATAATTAAAATTTCAAAAATAGGTTTAAACTATCCAATTATTTCAGAAACAAACTCAGATTTATTAAAAATTTCTTTATGCCGTTTTTCAGGTCCTATGCCAAATGAATATGGTAATTTGTGTATTGTTGGGCATAACTTTGTTGATAATAAATTCTTTAGTAATTTATACAAATTGGAAAATGGAGATATAGTTGAAATTTATGATTTGTTTGGCAATAAAATTAATTATTCAGTTTTTAATAAGTTTGAAGTAAAAGCTAATGACTTATCTTGCATTGATCAAAATGTAAACAATGAAAGAATTATTACATTAATTACTTGTAATAATTTGAATGGGAAAAGAACTGTTATAAAAGCAAAAGAAATAATTTAAAAAAGAATATAAACTAGTTAAACTAATTTATATTCTTTTTATTTATTAAACATTTTTATAATTTCTTATTTTTACAAAAGCATAAATAGATGATGCTACACAAACTGTTATGAAAACAAATAATGCAGTATCTTCTGCTACACCTGTATCTGGTAGAGAATTTGTTTGAGCACTATTTCCATTTGAATTACCTGTTTGTGAAGGTGATGGTTGCGAAGGTGTTGGTTGTGTAGGTGTAGGCTCTATATTAGTATCGTTAGCTCCTTGATTTTGTTCATTATTAGAGTCTATAATTGGAAGTGGGTTTGTTGCTTTTACTCCAACTATCATTACAAATAAGTATGCAATAATTAAAATAAATACTAACATGATTTTTTTGTTCTTCATATTTTTTCTCCTTTTTTCTTTCGATATTTGCTATCTTTATTATTAGTAAAAATAGAAAATTTTATACATAATATTTCTATTTCAAAAATATTTTATACTTTTATTTCTAAATAGTCAAGTTTTTTTTCCATTTTTTTATATTTTTTTATATTTTTTAACTTTTTATAGAAATTTATTATATTTTAAACATTAAATCTAAATAAAACTACATCTCCATCTTGCATAATATAATCTTTTCCTTCTAGCCTCATTAAGCCTTTTTCTTTTACTGCATTCATAGAACCTTCTCTTATTAAATCATCATAAGAAACTATTTCTGCACGAATAAATCCTCTTTGAATATCTGTATGAATTTTTCCTGCAGCTTCTGGAGCTTTTGTTCCTTTTTGAATAGTCCAAGCTCTTACTTCTGGTTCTCCTGCTGTTAAAAATGACATTAGTCCAAGTAAGTCATAACTTGCTTTTATTACTTTGTCTAAGCCAGATTCTTCTAGTCCAAGTGCTTCTAGCATTTCTTTTTGTTCATCTTTTTCTAAACTTGCTAGCTCTTCTTCTATTTTTACGCAAAGTGGAATAACTTCTGCATTTTCTTGTTTAGCATACTCTTTTACTTTTTGTACATTTTCATTTTGTTCTACCATGTTTAGTTCTTTTTCAGAAACATTTGCAACATATAATATTGGTTTCATTGTTAGTAAAAAAGAGTCTTTTAAAATTTCTTTTTGTTCATCATTAAGGTCAACTGATCTTGCTGGCTTTCCTTGTTCTAATGCTTGTTTTACTTTTTCTAATATATCTATTTCTTCTTGATATTTTTTATCTGCTTTTAGTTTCTTTTTTGTATTATCCAAACGCTTTTCAATAGTTTCCATATCTGCAAAAATTAATTCTAAATTAATTGTTTCTATATCTCGAATTGGATTAATACTTCCATCAACATGTACAATATTAGAGTCTTCAAAGCATCTTACTACTTCTATAATACTATCTACTTCCCTAATATGAGATAAGAATTTATTTCCAAGCCCTTCCCCATGACTAGCACCTTTGACTAAACCTGCAATATCAACAAATTCAATTACAGCAGGTGTTACCTTTTGGGTATTATAAATATCTGCTAATTTTTCTAGTCTTTCATCTGGTACTGCAACAACTCCAACATTAGGCTCTATAGTGCAAAAAGGATAATTTGCGCATTCCGCACCTGCTTTTGTTATTGCATTAAATAATGTACTTTTGCCTACATTTGGTAGACCTACAATTCCCATTTTCATTTTGCATTTTTCTCCTTATAAAGTTGGAGCTTCCAGCCGGAATCGAACCGGCGACCTCAGCCTTACCATGGCTGCGCTCTACCTACTGAGCTATAGAAGCATTTATTTATAACTACTTTCGTATTATATATAATCCTGTTTTTTATGTCAATAGAAACAAACAAAAATCTTGGCTTGATAATTAAATTGCATGAATAGTCTAATATAAAATTAATATTAAATCAATTCTTTACTTTTTAAAAGTTGCTATTTTAAATAGAATATGTTATTATTTCACTGTTATTAAATTAACAAGGAGATATTATATATGGCTTTTGATGGCTTAGTATTAAATGCTGTTGTATCAGAATTAAAAACATGTTTAATTAATGGAAAAATTCAAAAAATTTATCAGCCAAGTTCAGATGAAGTATTGCTTAGTATTTATGCAAATAATTTATCTTATGCTTTAAGTTTAAATGTTTCTTCTAATTTTTATTCTGCATATTTAACTACTTCTAAAAAGGAAAACCCTTTAGTTGCTCCTAATTTTTGTATGCTTTTAAGAAAGCATTTAATGGGCTGTAAAATTGCAAATATTAGTACTATAAATCAAGAAAGAATTTTAATAATAGATTTAGCTGAAAGTGATGATGAATATAATTCAGCAGCTAAAAGGCTAATTGTTGAGCTTATGGGTAAATACAGTAATATTTTGCTTTTAAATGAAGATGGCATTATTATAGATTCATTAAAACATTTCTCTACTTTTGATGGTGCAAATCGCGATGTTCTTCCAAGGGCACAATATATCTTTCCTACTTCAAATAAAATTAGTGTTTCTGACTATAAAAGTTTAGAATATAGGCTAAAAGAAGGTGGCTCTTTATCTAACTTTTTTGCTGAAAATTTTACTGGTATTAGTAAAACTTTTGTTATAAATGCAATAAATCATTTAAATATAGATGATATTTTAACATTAGATAATTATAATACTACTGCTAAATATATTTTAGAGGTTCAAAATGAAATTATCAATAATAATGTTGAACTTATTAATTTTGAAAATGACTATACTTTGCAAATTTGTAAAAGTTTAAAAGAACCATTGCAAGTTAATTTGTTTTTGGATGATTATTATACAAGCAAGCAACAACAAGAGCAATTTTTATCATATAGAAATCAACTACTACAATTCATTTCTGCAAAATTAAAAAAGATTTCTAAAAAACTTTCTGGTATAGATGATAAATTAAAAGAATGTGAAAATTTAGATAAATATAAGTTATATGGAGAATTAATTACTAACTTTTTATATCAAATACCTAAAGAGCATATATCTCATATTGAACTTACAAATTATTATAATAATGAATTAGTTGATATACCACTAGATATTACTATTTCTCCATCAGATAATGCAAAAAAATATTTTAAAAAATATCATAAGTTAAAAAATACTTTTTTAGTAGTTCAAGAACAAAAAATTGAACTTGAAAAAGAAATTAATTATTTAGAAAGTATAGTTTATGAAATTCAAGCTAGTAAAAGTATTAATGATTTAGATGAAATATATGATGAAATTCAAGATTCCTTTTCTTCTACTCAAAAGCAAACAAGCAAAAAGCAAATAAAAAATAAAAAAGCTAAAAAAGGAAAAGAATTAATAGACCCTATTGTATATCAAATTGATGGTTTTAAAGTATTAGTAGGAAAAAATAACAAGCAAAATGATGAGCTTACTTTTAAAATTGCAAATAAAGAAGATATTTGGTTTCATGTAAAGGATATTCACGGAAGCCATGTTATATTAACTACAAATAATCTAGTTCCTTCTCAAGAAACTATTAATAAATGTGCAGCTATTGCTGCTTACCATAGCAAAGCTATGCAATCTTCTAATACTCAAGTTGATTATACTTTAGTAAAAAATGTTAAAAAACCTAAAGGTGCAAATCATGGAATGGTTACTTATACTAATCAAAAAACTGTTATTGTTAAACCAGACAAGAATTTGTAAAAATGTTATTTTAAGCATAATAAAGGATTATTTAAAATAAAAATTTTTCTATATAATTCAAAAGGCTTCACTTTTAAAGTGAAGTCTTTTGAATTAGCCTTAATTGTGGCTATTGGCGGTGGTTATGCAACACGTGTAAACGTTTTGTCGTCGAGGACAATCTCGCTCACATTCAGCTCCTTCATGATAAGATTGGCCACTCTCGTTTCGTTGTAGGTTATGCTACAACCCTTGTTGATGGAAATCCACCAACGACCTCCCGGCTCCTTGCTGGCGCCTTGGATAGAAAGACCGAAAGTCTGGAGCTCTTTGTTCAGTTTTGTCCGTGTTGTTTCGTCAATGATGATTTTTGCCATTGTGAGTATAACCTCCTATAAATTTGGTATAAATTAATTATAGCACATTTCAAGCTTTATGTCAAAATGTTTGTTCTGTGACTATAAGTCTTTAACAAATACTGGAATTATTAATTGGCAAGAAGAAAAAAATTTATTAGAGAGTACATAAAATAAATATAGATAGTACACTTTATTGTACTATCTATTTTACTTATTATTTAATTATTTATTATTTGTTATTTCTTATTTTTAATTATCTATAATATCTGATATTCCAGTTTTATATTCTATATTTTCCATGTGCGGAAACATTTCTTTTACCCTTTTATAAGTAATTATGCTATTTCGTGGTTGTGGATTTTTATCATTTACTGTAAGTAATTTTTGGGTATAGCAATTATCTGCAGTTTTAAATAGTAAATATCTATTTCTTACATAAGTAAAATATATTTGATATCCATCTGCTAAATTTTTTTCAAATTTTTCAAAATCATATTTTCCGTCCATTTTTCCTCCAAAATTTGCACTTACTATTTTAATTCTTTTTATTATTTAGTGTTTATCATTTCTTTATATAGAATTCTTTTTTTATTATTTAATGTTTATCATTTCTTTATATAAAATTTTCTTTTTATTCTTAATTCTTAATTGTTAATCATTGCAATAAATTCTTCTTCTGAAATAATATTTACTCCTAATTCTTGAGCCTTTTTTAGTTTGCTTCCTGCATCTTCTCCTGCTAAAACATAGTCTGTTTTTTTAGACACTGAAGAAGAAGTTTTTCCTCCAAGGCTTTCTATTATATTGCTTGCTTCATCTCTTGTATATTTTTCCAAACTGCCTGTTAATACAAAAGTTTTTCCATCAAATCTATTATCTTTTGACTTGTTTTTTAAAACTTTCATATTTACTCCTGCTTGTTTTAATTTTTCAATTAAATCAAGAGTTTGGCTTTGTTTAAAAAATTCACTAATTGTATGTGCTGTAATTTCTCCAACATCATCTATCATTCTTAGTTCTTCATAAGATGCTTCCATTAACTTATCCATTGTTTTATAGTATTTAGTTAAAGTTTTTGCAAGTTTTACACCTACATGTCTAATTCCCAAAGAATTAATTAAACAATATAAATCTTTATTTTTGCTTTCTTCTATTGCATTTAACAAATTCTGAGCAAACTTTTTGCCATTTTTCTTTAAAGAAGCAATATCTTCAAATGTTAATTTATAAATATCTGCAATGTTAGAAATAAGATTTTTTTCTATTAATTCTGCTATTATTGCTTCTCCTAAGCCATCTATGTCCATAGCATCTTTAGATGCAAAATGAATAATATTTCTGTATTGTTTTGCAGGACATTCAATTCCAATACATCTAACAACTGCTTCTCCATCTTCTCTAATTGCTTCTGCTCCACAAACTGGGCAAACTGTTGGCATAGAAAAGACTTTTTCTGTTCCATCTCTTTTTGATTTTACTACACCTACTACTTCTGGAATAACATCTCCAGCTTTTTGAATAAGAACTGTATCTCCTATACGAATGTCATTCTGTTTAATATAGTCCTCATTATGAAGTGTAGTTTTAGATATTTTCGAACCAGCTACATATACAGGTTCTAATATTGCCATGGGAGTAATAGCACCAGTTCTTCCAACTTGGCAAATAATATCTTTTAATAAAGTTTCCTTTTTTTCTGGTGGATATTTATATGCTACAGCCCATCTTGGTGTTTTAAATGTAGTTCCTACTTTTTCTCTTAATTCTAAATCATTTACCTTTACTACTGCTCCATCTATGCCAAAGTCTAAATTATCTCTCATTTTTCCTATGTCTTCAATTGCTTTTCTTACTTCTTGCATATTTTTGCATAAGATTTTAACTGGATTTACATTAAAGCCTAATTTTTCTAGATATAATAAACTTTCATAATGAGTTTCAAAAGTAATATCTGTACTTTTTTGTACATTAAATATAAAAATATTAAGTGGTCTAGATGCAGTAATTTTGCTATCTAATTGTCTAAGTGAACCAGCTGCTGCATTTCTAGCATTTGCAAATTGTTCTTGTTCTTCTAATAACCTATCTTCGTTTAGTTTTTCAAAGTCTTCTTTTCCTATAAATACTTCTCCACGTACAGTAATAGATATTGGTTCTTTTAAAGTTTTAGGTACAGTTTTAATTGTGCTAATATTTTGAGTAACATCTTCTCCAATTATTCCATTGCCACGTGTAGCACCTCTTACAAGCTTACCATTTACATACTCTATAGCAGAAGATAAACCATCTATTTTAGTTTCTACAACATACTCTAGTGGTCTATTGTACTTTATTGATGCTTCCTTCATTCTTTCATCAAATTCTTCTACTTCTTCAAAAGTAAATACATCTTGAAGGCTTTGCAAAGGAACCTCATGTGTTACCTTTTCAAAGCCTTTTTTTATACTTGCACCCACTCTTTGTGTAGGTGAATCTTCTGTAATAAGCTCTGGATATTCTTTTTCAATTTGCTTTAGTTCTCTCATAAGCATGTCATATTCATAATCGCTAACAACTTGCTCATCATCAAAATATTTTTGTGTATAGTATTTTAGCAATGGTCTTAGTTCTTCTGCTCTCTTTTTGGCTTGTTCTAAATCCATTTTTTGTCCTCATCTTTCTAATTTTTATATACTTTTAGGCTATTTTTATATATTTTAAAGCTATTCTTATATATGTTAAAGCTATTTTTACTTTTAAGATATTTTTATATATTTTAAAACTATTTTTTATACTTTTAGGCTTATAAATTATAACTCTTACATGGAATCTTTAAATAAATCTTTTCCGCCTTTAATATATTCCCAGCCTGAGAAAATTGTGGCAACTACAGATACGCTCATAATTAAAGTAACTAATAAATTTATAATAAATTCATAGCCTGTTAAATTTCCTTTAAATATTGCTCCATAGCTATTAGGATCTATAAATGCAAGTGCTATTGCTAGCATTTGTGTTACTGTTTTTAATTTTCCCCATTTATTTGCTGCTATTACATTTCCATTTGCTTGAACAGCAATTAATCTATACCCAGATACAGCTAACTCTCTAAAAATAACTATAATTGGAATCCATGCTGGTAAATGATTAAATTCTACAAGCATAACCATTGCAGTAATTACAACAATTTTATCTGCTATTGGATCTAAAAATTTTCCAAAGTTTGTAATTTGATTTCTTGACCTTGCAATATATCCATCTAGCTTATCTGTTAAAGCTGCTATTATAAATATAATATCTATTATTATGTATTCTGTTGGTATTCCCCATAAACTAGAATTAATATTTAAAAATGGTATTATAACCATAATTGGTACTAATAAAATTCTTATAATAGTTATTTTGTTTGCTAAATTCATATTTTCTTCCACCTTTTATTTTTTAATTAAATTATATTTACATTATATATAAAAGTTAGAAAAAAATAAATACTTATTTAATTATTTTGTACAATTTCTACAATATCTGCAATGTAGTCTCCTATTACCGGAATATTTAGAGTTACTATTTTTTGCAATATTATTAGCAAAATTGCTGTTAGTATAGTAAATCCAATTCCTATTCCTATGCCCTTGGCCATACCTGTCATTAAATTTCGTATTAATAACTGTTTTTTATTGCCTAGCAATTCTGCAAGTTCTAATATATTGTTTTTTGATAATGTAAAATTTAGTTTATCTACACTTTCTAGTAGATCTTTTTCTACTTTATCTTTTTTTTCTTTTTTATTAAACATTAAAAACCTCCACCTTATTATTTAAGATGGAGATTTTTAGAAATTTTATACAATTTTCTTTATTTTATAATTAAATATTTTATTGCAATACATTATTAAATATACTATTTATTACATTTTGTTCATTTATATTTTGATTATTAGTATTTTCTTTATTTTCATTTTCTTCTTTAAGTAATGTTTCTAACTTAGTAATTAATTCTTGAAGTCTTGCCATATCTTTGCCTATCATTTCCCAGTTACTGTTTTCACTAGATTTTTTTAGTTCATTATTTACTTTTATAATAGTTTCCATTAATCCATTTACATCATCTGTATCTTCTATTTCAATATCAACTGCATATTGAGATACTAAATTATTTAATGCTTCTTTTATATTATCTCCAATAGCTACTTTATTTCCAGATGCTACTACTATTTTCTTTAAAATTGGCGTAGATACATCTTCATTAATGTATTGTTGATATATAGGCTCTACATATAAAAGTGAATTATTTATTGGAACAACTGTCATACTTTTTATTAATCTTGTTCCAGTAACATTTATATTTTCTATTTCTTTTGAAATTCTTTCGTCTTGCTCTAATTGTGTATCTATTTGCATTGGTCCTAATATATTACTATCTGATGGATATTTATATAATGTTAACTTTTGCTCTCCATTTTGGCTTGTACCAACTAAATATGAGGTAATACTTTGTTTTTGATGTTGTGTATATGGTAAAACCAATCCAAATGTTGTTTTATTATCATTTTGTAATTTTAACATAGTATAATATGGCTGTATTTCTGTTCCTACTTTGTTAGATACGTTTCCTGTATTATGTTTTGCAACTTCCCATATGTCGTCTCCTCTATATAATACATCAGTTTGTATATTATGATATCTTTCCATTATTTCAGCTTGAATATTATATAAAAATTCTGGATATATAAACTGACTACTTATATCTTGTGGAATTTGAGTATCTTTTTCTACAAATAAATCTTTATATATTTTTTGGTAAGCCATAATAATTGGATCATTTCTATCTGTAATATAATACTTAATAGTTCCATCATAAGCATCTATTAATACTTTTACAGAATTTCTGATATAATTTATATCAGTTCTTCCTAATAGCTTATTTGATTGTAATAGAATTCTCTGTGAAAATGGATAAGCGTCTGTATATGTATAGCCATCTAGTACCCATACAAGTCTTCCTTCTTTAGTTACTACTAAATATGGATTTTCATCATACATAATATATGGCATTAATGCTTTAGCTCTTTCTATAATGTTACGGTTAATTAATATTTTACTTTCTGAACTAGAAAATGCTAATTTAAAGTTATTTTCTTTTATAGATAAAATTAATCTATCTAAAAATCCAAGTTTAAGCCCACCAAGTCCTGAATACTCGTTTTCTGCATTTTCAGCTTTATTTGAATTTTCTATTGGATAATCAAATTCTGTTTTTTTATTACTGTTAGTTACAACTGTATTATTTGTTTCTAATCCAAAATAAATTCTTGGTTCATTAATGTTTGCTACATCCTCATTAGTTTTTGTAAAACCTTTTTGTAAATGAACTAAATTTCCTTTATCATCTACTGAAGTAGCAGAAGTTATAATTAAACCATAACCATGTGTATATTCATAAGTTTTATTATTGTATGTACCTGAAGATGAAGCTATTTCTCTAGGTGAAACATATACTAAACTTTGTTTTCCATTAATATTGTAATTTGCTAACTGTGCGGTACGGTAAGTATAGTAGCCTTTATTTGTTTGAAGAGTATTCAAATTTTTTAAAACAATATCCTTATTTGTAAGAACTAAATTTTCTATTACTGTAGCATTTTGCTCTAAGTCTGCTTGTGTAATTGTTTCATTTTCTAGTAGATTTACTTCTTCTATATTTATTCCATAAGCTTGTTTTGTATAATTAATATTTGCTTCAATATATTTTTGTTCTCTATCTAATTCATTTGGACTAACAATAAAAAATTCAAACCCTGCTAAAAGAATAAGCATAAGCATTAAGTAACATGGTACAACAGCTAATGATGTAATTACTCTTTTTGTATTTTTCTTTTTAAAATAATGAATTGCTAAGGCAATAGTTACTACAATTATTATAGATAAAATACGGTAGCCCCATAGTTTTATTGTTACTTCTGAAAGCCCTGCCCCCCAAATTCCATATGTATTTGTTCCTTGTAAGTTTAAGAATTTTTGAAGTCCTACATTAAATGTTTCCATAAATATAGTTAATGCTATTAAAATAGCAATTATCATAATGTTGTTGCAAAGCTGCTTAATTAAAACATTTTCCTTTAATATTTCTCTATCTATTCCATCAAAATACATATTAAATGCAATAATATAATAAAGTGTTGCATATACTGTTAAACCTACTACTATTGCAATAAGGTATTTTAACATAAGTTGTATAAAAGGTTGTACAAAAATAAAGTAACTTATATCATAGCCAAATATTGGATCTGTTGATGCAAAATTTGTTGCATTAATACATAGCATAAATTTTTCTACAATAATATTTGTAACAAAAAAGCTAATTATAATAGAAGCAATAAAAGCTATTGATTTGTTTAACATTTTAGGCATTTGCTTTTTTTCTTCCTCAAAAAATGCTGTTAAACCTTTTTTTATTCTTTTATTTGTAATATATATTAAGAAAAATAAAAATATAAAATTAATTCCAAAAGTAGCTAATTTGTATGTTAGGTTTTGCCAAAATATATTAATGTATTCTTCTCCTAATTCTAATGTTTCTAAATAGTTTCCTCTATAAATAACATAAGCTATTATAACTGATATTAATAAAAAAGCTAAAACTATACATCTTCTTGTGCCTTTTTTTATTAATGTTTTCTTCTGTGTTTTTTCAGAATTTTTTACTTGTTCCATTTAATTTATAATATTAGAATCTATATGTTATTATCCAAATTTTATAACATTAATCTAATATTCCTCCTTTCATTATATTAAAGCTTTTACAAAATCTTCACTATTAAAAATTTCCATATCATCAATTTGCTCTCCAACACCAACAAATTTTACTGGCATTTGGTTTTCTGCAACAATGCCTACTACTACTCCACCTTTTGCAGTTCCATCTAGTTTTGTTAAAATAATTCCATTAATATCTACAGTTTCTTTAAAAGCTTTTACCTGTGCTATTGCATTTTGACCTGTTGTTGCATCTAGCACCATTAATACTTCTTTAGAAGCTTCTGGCAATTCTTTATCTATTACTTTTTTAATTTTTACTAATTCATCCATCAAATATTTTTTGTTGTGAAGTCTACCTGCTGTATCACAAATTAATACATCTGCATTTTCATTTTTTGTTATTTGAATAGCATCAAAAACAACAGATGCAGGATCTGAACCTTCTTCTTTTTTTACCATTTTACAGCCTGCACGATTTGCCCAAATTTCTAGTTGTTCTACTGCTGCTGCTCTAAATGTATCTGCTGCTGCAATTACAACTTTTTTGCCATTTTGTTTTAATCTATTAGCAATTTTTCCTATTGAAGTGGTTTTTCCAACTCCATTAACTCCAACTACTAAAATAACAGATGGATGCGTTTCTAATTTTAGTAAATTGTCTGTTTCATCTAAAATTTCTTTTATTTCAAGTCTTAAAGCATTTTTTACTCCCTCTTCATCTTCTATTTTTTCTTTTTTTATTCTATCTCTTAAATTGCTAATAATTTTAGTAGATGTTTCTACACCTACATCTGACATTATAAGTGCTTCTTCTAATTCTTCTAATAATTCTTCATCTACTTTTCTAAAATTACTAAATACATTATTTATTTTTTCATCAAATGAGCTTTTTGTTTTGCTTAAACCTTGTTTTAGTTTTTCAAAAAATCCCATGGCTTTATCTCCTTGTTTTAAAAATTCTTATAATATTTTATCATGTTATGCAAAATATATCAACCTTTAAAAAAAGATGGAATTCTTAAATTTTCCATCTTTTTTAATTATACTATTGAAATAAGTCTGAATGACTACCAATTCTGATTAATGTTAATACTAATATTTTATTACTTTTAGTATATATTAAAAGCAAATCTAGTTTTATATGGCATTCCCATATTCCGCTCATTTTTAGGTTCTAATAAATGATTTTCATACTTATCTGGTATTTTTTCATCATTAGCTAACATTGTAATTATTTTTATAAACTCTTTTTCATTAAAGTTATTTCTTAATTTATTTTTTTTATAATCCTTTTTGAATCTATTTGTTATTTCAATTTTATATTTAGTCTTCGTCACTATTTAAATCCTCCATTAGTTCTTTTATATTATCAAAAGACTTATACTTATTTGGATTTTTTGCCATTTCTTTAGATTCTCTTATTGCTTCTATAGTTTCTTTATTATATTTAGGTTTTTTTATTATAAAAGGAATACTTTCAGTTAATACTATTTGTTTAAAGAAAATTGTAACTGCATCTGCTATATTCATACCTAAATAATCTAAAGTTTCTTCAACACTTTTTTTAAGTTCTGGTTCTATTCTTATATTTATACTATCTGTTTTAGGCATATTAACACCCCCCCATTTTTTATATTGTATAACATTGTATATATTTTGTCAATACATAAAATATTATTATATTATTTTTTGCATATTTTAGTAATAATATTCTAAAATTAACAAATTAATTATTTTAGTTCCTCAAAAGTTACAATATAAACATACACATAATTATTAATAATAACATATAAATTACTTTTTTTATTCTTAGCCGCTTCATAATGAATAATACTACTGTTATTTTGTTCAGCTAAATCTATTAAATCATCTAAGCTATTAATTTCCATAATTTTTAAGCCTTCTAAATTAGGTTCATTTGTTACAGTAACAATTAGTTCTCTATAATATCTTAAAATCTTATTAATATTATGTCTGTATTTTTGTTCAGGTGTTTTGTTGTTTTGTTTTATAATTATTATAATTATGGTTATACATGCTATAGCAAATAATACTCCTAAAATATAAAATATTCTATTATTATTTAAATTCTTAATATCTTTAGTAATATCTTTGCTAGTAACATCATCATAATTTTTATTAGCACTTGTTACTGTATTAGTTAAATCTATATCTAATTCAATGCAATCGTTAACTTTTTTATCTTCTTCTTTTAAAGTTTTAAGATTAATATTATATGAAACATTAAAATATACCTTTAAAGTTGATTTAATAGAAATTCCATAAGTTTCTTCATAAGAACGAGCTAAGTTATTATAATATTCATAATCAATATCAATCTTCTCATTTATATAAAAATTATCTTTATAAATGCTTTTATTATTTTCTAAAATTGAAAAAGTTTTATTCCATACTTCTTTATTTTGATTTTCACTACTTAATACTGTTCCAACAATTTCAGCTGTAATATTATAGGTATAATCTAAATTTGCTTTTTTACTTGCTTTAAAATCGTATATAAAATTTATTATATATTTATCTACTGATTTTGAAGCATAATATTTATCAGAAGGAAGTGTTTCAGTATCATAGAAGTCATTCGGCTTTAATAGTACTTCATAATTGCTACTTTTTTTAGATGAATAGCTATATATTGATTTTACACTATCTTTGTTAGTAACCCCAAAGGCTATAAATATAATAGCTAATATTGCCATAATTATAGAAATTAATATACTAATATAATTAACTTTTTTAGTGGTATTTCTTATTTTGCTTATACTTCTATACTTTCTTTTAGCTTGTTTCATACCAAATTCATTCCTTTCAACTTTAAGCCAATTTTTTATTAGACTATTTTTCTCTTTGGTATATATTTATTACGCATATATAGCAAATAGTTTATTATTGGTTAAAAAAATAATATAACCATACAGATGGAAAGCCAATATATTTTATATGAAATACATATGCACCTTTAATTTGCTTTACCTCTACTAAATTTAAATCTGGTGAATTATTGTTATCTCCTTTTGTTTGATAAAATACCTTATTATCTATATTTACTGTATTTACAACACGATGTACTATGTTTTGTTCATTAGCTGTATAAACTATAATGGTGCCAATATTAATTTCTTCTAGTTCATTTTCACTTAGCTTCTTAAAAACAACTACATCTCCAATGCTAAATTTAGGATTCATACTATTTGAAAGTATTGTTATTGGTTCATACTTAAATATACCAGTCATAAAGCATATTAGTATTATTATTAAAATAAATGTTACAATATAACTACATTTTGCATAGTAATCTTCTTTTTTGTTTTTTATTATACTTTCTTTAATTATTTTATATTTAAATAACAAGTAGATTATTAATATTGATACTATATTTAGCGAACCCATTATAAACCAATCTAAATTAGGAACAATTGGTGAAATTAAAATTACAATCATATTAAAAATTCTGTATATTAAAGTAACTATAAAAGAACATTTTAGTGTTAAATAAGTGTATAATATATTGCTAGCTATTAAAGGTATTACTAGAGAGCAGACATATTTAAATAGTTCTTCTCTTTTATTAGATAAATCCATTATTACATATAAATTAATTTCTAGTAATATTAATAATATTGTTATAAATGTTAAAACTAATTTATTGCTTTTATTTCTAGCTACAATAACTTCTCTTGCAAATTCAATACCTATTACTGGTAATAACTCTATAATAAAATTTTTTAGTATTGAAGCTATACTATGATTGTATAAGCTTTTTGAAAATCCTAGAATAAATCCTAAATAAAAATAGATAAGTATGTTAATAAAAGAAATTATTACGGCATTTATACAATATTTTTTGTTTACATTAACCCTAAGATAGCCATTTTTCATGTCTAATAGTACATATATTAATATACAAGTCCAAAATATAGGATTAATAATATTTGTAAATAATGTATTATTTTTTATTGTAAAAGGGATTTTTATTAATAAATAAATAATTATAATTAACATTAATCCCTTATTTTTTAAATGTTTCACTTGTTTTCACCTTTTTATTCTACTAACCCAGTTACAACAATATCTGGATTAAAAGTGTTATTTTCTGTAACTACAGTAATATAAACAGATACTGCTGTATCCTTTGTAAGATATATCCATGTAGGAATTTCAAAAGTAACATTATCAATGTGCTGGCAAACAACTTCATAAGGAGATATTCCTATTAATATGTTTTCAGTTCCTGTAAACATATTAACTCTAAGCTCATAATAGTCATTATCTGATTTATTATAAATATTTAAAATATACTGTTTTTCATTTTGACTATTAGGCTCATAATCTAAATTTTCTTCAAAATCAAAAGTTTTTATTTCTTCTTCATTTTGTTTTAAAGTTAATGTTGCATTTCCATTTGTTACTGCCTCACCTTTTCTATTTATTTTAATTTTAGATATTCCAGATATTTGAACAAAATTCTCTAAAAAATATTTAGCGTATTCTTCTTTTGACATTGAGTTATCTAGGTCGTTTACTCTAAATATTATATTTAAGAAAAGTTTTTTACCTGCTTCAATTCTATTGTCCCAACTAGAATAATCTAAAATCCAATTATTGTTTTCTTTTTTTGCATCAATTCCAAATGGAAAATCAATATAACCAGTATCTTGTATTTTTAGTTTCCATTTATAATAAGTTTTATTTGAATCATTATCAACTATAATTTGATAAAAAAATACATCTTCCATTTGACTAGTTTTTACAAAATTTAATTTTGGGTACCAATCTTCATAAAAATCTAAATTTGCAGTAGAATTTCCATTTATAGTTAATTTAGTTTTAAGCAAGCTATAGCCATTTGCCATAAAAATTAGTATTATTAAAATACTTAAACAAATTATTAATGTTGATTTTCGTTTTATAAATTTTTTTAAATTTCTTATCATTTATTGCCTACTATTTTTGAACATATTCTATAATTCCAGTTATAGTTTTAGTTGTAACTTCTGGCACTTCTTCTATATTTTCATCATAAATAACAGTTACTGTAAATGTAGTGGTATCTCCAGAATTTAGTATTTTAGCTGGCTCTGTTGTTTCATATTTAATTGCAGGAGAGCCACTTTCTTCATCTGATGTAAAATTTGCACTTTGCAAAGTAGCATCTATTGTTCCAGCGTTTTCTATTGTAACTTCGTATACAATTTTATCTCCAGGTCTAGAAAGCTTTGCATCAAAGCTTGCACTTGTAACTGTAAATTCTGGAGTTCCTGCACTAGCACCTTCACTAACAGATTGTACCTTAATTCCAGTAATTTTTACATTCCATTCACCAATAATTTGTGCTGTTCCATTTATTTTTAATTGTGTAGCAAATGCTGAATATCCAACTGCCATTACTGCTATTACAATTAATAATACTATTATTATAATGTTTTTAGTATTCTTCATTTGTTTGTTCCCCTTTCTTGTAATAATATTTCTATAATTAATTTTGATAATTTCTTTACTACCTATATTAAATTATATGAAAACTAAATTTTACATGTTACGCTAAAGTTCCATTTAATTTCCGTGCATTTGAAAGAAGTATGGTAGATACTATAAAAAGATAACTTTTCTATTATTCATGTGTTATTTTTACAACTTTTCCTGGAACTCCAACAACAGTTGCATTTTCTGGCACATCTTTTAGTATTACAGCATTTGCACCTATTTTTGCATTATTTCCTATTGTTATATTTCCTAATATTTTTGCACCACTACCAATAAAAACATTGTTTCCAACTGTTGGATGGCGTTTTCCTTTTTGTTTACCCGTTCCTCCAAGAGTTACTCCATGAAACATTGTTACATTATCTCCTACAACTGCAGTTTCTCCAATTACAACTCCTGTTCCATGATCTATAAATAAGCTTTTTCCAATTATTGCACCTGGATGTATTTCTATTCCAGTTTTTCTTTTGGCTTTTTCACTTAAATATCTTGCAATAAGGAAATGCTTTTTTTTATAAAAATAATGGGATATTTTATAATAAATTATTGCTTTAAAACATGGGTATAAAAGTACTTCAAAGTTACTTGTTATTGCTGGATCCTTTTCTTTTATTGTTTTAATTTGTTCTTTTATAAAATTCATATAAATAAAAACCCCTCTACTATTTTATTCATAGTAAAGGAGTTTGGTTCTAAAGTTTTTTATAAGTTTAATATTCTATACGTAAAAGTGGCTGTATTGGGCAAAAAATACTCCGAAATTATACTGAAAGTGAAGATAAAATATTGACTTTAAAAAAATGTATTAATGAAAAAGATCCTATGTGTAGTATGAGGTAACTTTGTAATTATGTTATTATATATTATAAAAAGTTATACTTCAAAATGATATTTGTATCTATCTGTTCTATATAAAAGTTCGAACAGATTTGTCGTTGGAGCGATTAAGGAGGTAATTTGCGAAAAATTTTCCTCCCACTTTTCGCTCAAAAAAAATCTGATTAATCAACTGTATAATTAATATAACATATATTTTGCAAAATGTATACAATAAATATAAAAAAACCTAGAATCATTTAAGACTCTAGGCTACTTGAATGACTTAGAGCTTCTAAAGTTTTCTAAGTACCACTCACAAATATTATATTATAAAACTATATTTTTTATACATTAAATCCCATTATTCTTAATATATCATTTATATTAATAGAATTTAGCTTTTCTTTTAATTTATCAACTTCTTTATCAAATAAACCTTTAAATTCCTTGAATTTCTCCTCATCTAATAATACTTTCATACATTCCATAATCATATATATATTTGTAAAATTACCGTCTCTTTTATAAGTTTTATCTATATTTTTGAAACTGATGTAATACTTGTTACGATAACAAAATAATCTATCTGAGTGTGCAGAGATATTTCTTATCATTGTTAAATTTACAAGTATCTGTTTTAGTAACTTGTCAGAAATTTTAAAATATTTACTTATATCTTGTCTATCACTTTGTTTAAGCAATCCATAGTACCTACTAATAACACCAAATGTTAAAATTTTAGTTAATACAAAAGGTGGAATAAAATTATATGTATCTTTATAGTGTGTAATTGCTGTATGTTTATTATAGTTATCATCTATCTCTTTATTTATACTTTCAATTAAATTATCTTTTAAATCCTTATTAGCATTTTCATCAAAGTTATCTATTTTTAAGTAATCTTGAATACCATATTTTTCTGCTAATGTATTTGCCATAAGCGATTTTATTATAACTTCTATTTCTAAAGTAAATTTTAAAAATATAGCTTTTATGTTTTTGTCAAATTCATATAGAGCAAATATTTCTTCAAAAGTAACATTAGGTTTATAATTGTTATCTGCATCTTTAAAAACACTTTTATAGCCATTAACAATAGAATAATACGAATATTTTTCTATATTCTTTAATGCTTGTTCTTTATTATTTATCTTTACATTTTTAGATATTAAATATTCTATTAGTTGTTCATTATTCTTGTATTCTTTCAATTTTACCTCCAATTTATATAAAAAATGACTCAAGGCTTCGAAAGTTTCTTGAGTACCACTCAATATATTTATAACATATTTTTTAGTGAATTTCAAGTAATTTTTAGAAAATTATATTTTATGTTGTTACTAGATAATAGTTTTAACGAAGAAAACTTATGAAAGCTAGTTGTACGTAATATTTCTGTAACAAAAACTTA
>CANQTQ010000006.1 GCA_947626765.1 uncultured Clostridia bacterium | reverse complement strand
TATATCATGCATTAACATAATTATCTATAAAGGTTTATGGGTAACCTTTTAAAAACCTAAATATATTATACAAGGAGGATATGTATAGTTTACAATGGTTAAAAGTAGAACTAAAAATATTTTCGAATAGGAAAATTCAAATATTATTAAAAGAACAAGAAGGAGATACATATTTCAGAGTTTGGATTCAATTATTAACTATTTCTATGGAATGTAATTGTGAAGGAAAATTAGTAATAGGAAAAGATATACCAATGACAATAGAAAATTTTTCAAAGATTATGGGAAAATCTAAGAAAAAAATTGAGAAAATCATAAAAAAATTTCAAGAATTAAATATGTTAATTGTAGAAGATGGAGCATATAAAATTAAAAATTGGGACAAGTATCAAAGTATTGAATCATCTGAAAAGTATAAAGAACAAAACAGATTAAGACAACAAAAATATCGTGAAAAATTGAAAAGTGAAAAAGAAAAAAGTAACGTTATAGTAACGGAAAATAACACACAAGAAAACAAAAATATATTAGAGGAAAATATAATAAAGAACAGGAAGGAGAATGAGAATATAAATGGCTTTAGAGAATACAAAATATGATTACAATAAAAAGAATTTGAACAGTAAATGTAAGTTTTGTGGAAAAGATTTAAAACCAATAGGTTTAGATTATTTATATGTCAATATATCTCCAGAATTTATTGAATATGAAAGGTGTACTTGTGAGAAGTCTATAAATTATTGGAAAGAAATTAATATGAAAGATCAAGAACAGAAAAAAAGACAGCATTATAAGGAAATTATTAATCAATTTTATTCACAGAATTATATAAGTAAAAGGCTTAAAGAATATAAATTTGATAATTTTAAAGTAACAGATATTAATAAAAAAGAAGTAGAAATTGCAAAAGATTTTACAAATAAATGTATCAATAATAGGCTAGAAAATGGACTAATTATTACTGGAAATTCTGGAGTAGGGAAAACACATTTAGCAGCATCAATTTCAAATGAATTAATAGAAAAAGATATATTAGTTTTGATGGGAAGATTAACATCATTATTAGATATGATAAAAGAAACTTTTAAAGATAATTCAAAGTCAGAAAATGAATTAATTGATTTGTTTTCAAATTTAGATATGATTGTAATAGATGATTTAGGAACAGAAAAAATAAGTCAATGGGCATTAGATAAGCTATACACAATTATAGAAAATAGAAATGAAAATAAGCTACCAATTATAATTACAACTAGATTTGATAAACAAAATTTATTGAATCGATTTTATCAAAGTAATGACAAAGATTTATCAAATGCAATTATTCAAAAATTGTATCAAATGTGTTATGGAATTGAACTAAAAAGATATGATGAAAATGAAAAAGAAAAAGTTAGCACAAGCGACCAAACTAAATGCTAACTCAAATAAAAATCTAAATATATTGTAATATATTCTTGAGAAAAAGTAAAGCAAAAAAGTTCAAGTTTTTATTCTTAAAATTTGAACTTTTTTCAAAATATTTTAATTAAAAATTAAATATAAAATTTTGGAACAAAAAAATCCCTCGGAGAGCAAAAAAGGTTTTAGGGCATTTTGCCCTAAACAGCAAAAAGGGTGTCAAAACACCATGCTGGCGAATATTAGGTACTAAAAAATACTACCTAAAATTCGAGCAAAATAAATTTTGCTAATTATTAATGCTTCGTAAACTAGCATTAATAAATTTTTATAATAAGGAAGTGATAAAAATGTGGAGAGATTCAGAGCAAGTTTTGGATAGTATTTTTCTATCGTATAATAAAATTTTAAATAGGTTTCATTCATTAGGAGTAACTACTAAACATGGAAAAGAAATAAAGCATGTGGATTTAAGAAAAGCTATAGATGTTATGATAAAAAAACATCCAACTTGTAGATGGAGAAGTGAAAAAATTAGAAGTAGAAAATATTTGGTTTTAGTTGAAGGATATGCATGGCTAAATCAAGTGTATTTTCAAAAAGAAAAATCTTTAATATATGCTGATGTAGATTTTTTTGAAAATAGAATTAAACAATATGAAGAATTATTGAAAATAGAACATAAGGAAAACTGGAGGAATGACGATATGAATATTAAACAGTTATGTGAGTATTTCAATAAGGAAGATATTACTATTAGAAAATCAATTAGGAAAATGTGTGATCTTGGCTTTGGAGAATATAAGTTTTTAGTTAATAAAAAAGTTGTAATTTCAAAAGAAGGAGTAGAATGGCTTTGTAAAAATGTATTTAAGCAAAAATATTTGGAGTTACTAGAAGAATATAAAATGGAGTTAACAGAGTTGTATATTGAAGCAGGGTATCCTTATGATAATTTTTTTCATAAAAATTAAAAAAGTAATGACAAATAAAATTATTTTTGTAATTACTATTTACATTTTTATTGTTTAGTGATAATATGTCAATAATGGGGGAAAAAGAATGAATTTTAGAGATATGATGCTAGACTCTGTGAAGGCAAGAGAGTTTAATAGGGGGCAAGCTGCCAAAATTTTTAAAAAGGTTGAAGAAAATAAAAAACCAATAAAAGTTATAAAAAATAGTAAAGAATATATGGTAATTATGGAATATGAACAATATTTAAAAATAATGGCTAAAATAAACAACGGAGGTATAAATGAATAAGTATAAATACATAGATTTATTTGCTGGCGCTGGTGGAATGTCTTTAGGATTTGACGAAGCAAAATTTGAAAATGTTTTAGCTGTAGAATATGATGAGTGTTTTGCCGAAACATATAGATTTAACTTTCCTAAGCATAATCTTAAAATTGCAGATATAAAGAGCATTAGTAATGAGGAAATAAAAAAAATAGTTGGTAATAAAAAAATAGATGTTATAATTGGAGGACCACCTTGCCAAGGATTTTCTATAGCAGGAAAAATCGGAAGAAATTTTATTGACGATGAGAGAAATCGATTATTTAAAGAATTTGTTAGATTTGTTGAAGTCATTAAGCCCAAAATATTTGTAATGGAAAATGTAGCAGCGCTAAAGACACACAATAAAGGAAAAACAATAGAGGAAATTGTAAAAGAATTTGAAAGGGTGGGCTATACTGTAAAATATGATGTATTAAATGCAGTAAATTATGGGGTACCACAGCAAAGAAGAAGAATCTTTATTATTGGAACATTAAATAAAGAAAATAAATTTAATTTTCCAAAGAAAATTACAAAACAAATTACTATCGCTGAAGCTTTAAAAGATTTACCCGAATTGAAAAGTGGAGAAAGTAGTGACATACCGAATCACAATGCTATGAATCATTCTAAACAAATGCTAGAAAAAATGAGTTACGTAAAGGATGGAGGAGATAGAAATGATATACCAGAAGACATAAGGCCTAAATCAGGTGATATAAGAAAATACATACGATATAATAGTAATGAACCATCTATATGTATAACGGGAGATATGAGAAAGGTATTTCATTTTAACCAAAATAGAGCATTGACAGGAAGGGAATTAGCAAGAATACAAACATTTCCAGATAATTTTATATTTAAAGGAAATGCAGGAAAGGTTCAACAACAAATAGGCAATGCAGTTCCACCTAAATTGGCATTTCAAATTGCCAATTCTGTAAAGGAGGTGCTAGATAATGAGTAAATATCCTAAAATAAATTATATAGGAAATAAGGACAAACTTGCTAGTTGGATAATAGAAAATCTTCCTTTAAAAAATGGGATAGTATTAGATTTGTTTTCTGGAGGTAATTCAGTAGCTTATGCGTTAAAGGAAAATAACTATACAGTATATTCTAATGACGCACTTTATTCAAATTATGTAATAAGCAAAGCAATAATAGAAAATAAGAATATAAAATTAAACGAAGAAATTCTTGATATTAAAGTCACAGAAGCTCAAATAAACAAAAAATATGAAGAAATAAGTTTTTTATCAAATAGATTATATTATGATAATGAAGTGAGAGAACTTGCTAAACTTTTTGTTATTTCAGAAAAAATAAAAAATGAATATGAAAAATATATGTTTCTTGCATTAATTAGAAGAGCTATGATAAGAAAATTACCATATTCAAGAATGAATGTGCCATGGAATCAAATACAAAAACTTAGAGATGAAGATTATAGTTATGAAAAATATAAAAGGAGAAGAGCGTATCACAATTTTACATTTGAGAAACATATAAGAGATAATTTAGAAAATTATAATAATGCTGTATTTGATAATAAAAAAGTTAATAGAAGTTTTAACTATGATTCATTTGATATGATTGATAATTTAAAAGAAAAAGTAGATATTATATATATGGATCCTCCTTATCCAGCTACTATGAATAAATATGGAGATTTTTATGGATTATATGATAAAGCAGTAAAACATGAAATTCAGTATGTTAATTTTTCAGAGAATAATATGTTTTTGACTAATTTAAAAAAACTTGTAAAAAAATGTATTGGAAAAACAAATTATATTGTAATAAGTGAAAGCAATAAAACTAAGCCAACAGTGGAAGAATTAAGTGATATGCTTTCAAACTATGGAACAGTAAAAGTGTTCAGCAAAGAACATCAGTACAAAGTAACAGGAAGTATAAATAAAAATCAAACAGTTGAAATGTTAATTGTTTTAAAAATAAAGGAATCTTCTGAATAATGAAGATTCCTTTTAAACATTAAGATGCATGTTTTTCTAAAAATCTTTTTCTATGATAAGATAAATATTTTAAGCGTTCTGGTGTTAAAATCTCTTTATCTAATGAATATTTACAATATTTTTCAGCAATGCTTTTATCTACATTAGAACCTATAAGAATTGTACCATCATCATTAAATGAAATATCAAATTTATCAAAATAAGCATCAATATTTAGTTGTATTAAAAGACCATTATTATAATCATATGCTTCACTTGTTTTTAATTCTTCCAAGCAAATATGACAAGGCTTTATATGTGATGCAACTAAACCTTTATAAGCAATTTTTTCAACATAACATACAATGTCATTATAAACACGTTTTGATTCGATTTTTAAATTATTCCTATATAATGCATGCATATATGGATCTCTAGTGGTATCAATATCAGATAATACTGTACCATCCTCAGTAAATGCAACTCCTTTATCTTTATCTGCAGTTAAATCGGGCATTAAATTTAAAAATGTAAATAAATAGTGAATTTGATTATATTTATTTTCCTCAAAATCAATAGCTTTAGAATAACTATATTGTGATTTTAATTCATCAACTGTTAAATACCCTTTTGGAAAAGATGCTAAATCAGTTACCATTAATGCTATTAGATCCGTTTTAGATAATTTTTTTTCTGGATGATACATTAATGTTTTTAATAAAAAATTAATTTCTCTTTTATTTCTATTATCATTTGTTATTGATGAATTAAATGATGCACTATTATAAAAAATTTCAGAAAAAATACTTTGTTTCATTTCTTTATAACTAGATGATGTATTTAGAAATTTTTTAGTTAATTTATGATATCCTTTTAAATATGGATTTACAAAACCTAGTTTTACAAATTGATTTATAGATTTTCTTATAGAGCCTAAATCAACTTTGTGATATATTGAAAATATTAAACTTTGTAGATTTCCATATAATTCTTGAAATTTAAGTCTTTCATCTTTATCTCTATCAATATATTTTTCAACATTAAAATCATTGATTTTGTCAATATTATCATCAATGTATTTTACAATAACTTTTAAAGTATTATTAAATTGTGCTCCAAATATATCAGTATATTCTACAGTTAATTTCCAATATTCATCATATTGTTGCTCTTTCTTTGCTCTTTTTGTACTCAAAAAAATCCCCCCCTCTAAAAAGTTTAATGATATTATAAACTATTTAATGTAAAAAATCAAACTCATATTTAATATGTAAAAAAATAAATATACGATATATTTTTCTATCTATATTTTTTAAGATATATTAGCAGATATTACATTAAAATGGATAAATTATTTTCTGCTTTTTCATTCACATAACGTAATAAAAATAACTGATTTTAAAAAACCAGTTGACAACATTTTGAAAATATGTTACAATTTAACTGGTATTAAAAAACCAAGAAAGGAAAATGTGTATGAAAAAAGATGAATTAGAGAAAGTAAATTATTCAAAAATCTACAATGAGTTTATGGATAATATTAGAGGATACATAGGAAAAGATGATACTAAAAAAATGTTTTATTCTATAATATATCTTATTTATTTAGCTAAAAAGAATAATATTGATTTATTAAAATTGTTTGAATGTCATGCTTTTGATTTATCAGCTAAATTTTTTGAGAGAAAGGGAATCAATAAAATATTAGATAGATTAATATTTATTTATAAAAAATCTGATGTTTATACAAATGAATTAGAAGTTTTAGAAGAAATAAGATCTTTATTTGAAGTGAATAATTTTAATAAAGAAATAGATACTGATTTTTCTTCTCAAATTGTTAATTTAACAGAAGAAGATATTAAAAAAATTCTTTCTGAAAATACATTAGATGTAATGAATTACTCAATGAAAGATGATGATGCAACACCAAAAGAAATTATAGATTTAGTAATTAATTGCTTAAATATAAAGGAACAGGATGACGTTTTAGATTTATGTTCGGGTAGAGGTGACTTTTTAGTAAGCTTAGCTAACCAAAATTTAAAACTAGATGGAGTAGAAATAAATAGAGATAATGTATTAATTTCAAAAATTAGATTATCTATATTGAAAGATATTAATTTTGAAATTATAAATGGAGATGCTTTAACACATAGATTTAATAAAAAATATGATGAGATTTTTTGTGAATTTCCTTTAGGGTTAAGGGTAAATGAATTTATATTAAATCAAATGGAAAAGGATTTATTTTATACATGGAGAAAACCAGGATTAACTGCAGATTGGTTATTTATTAATAGAATGGTTACTATTTTAAAAAATAAAGGTAAAGCAGCAATAATAGTACCAGATGGACTTTTGTTTAAGTCAATGGATGCTGATTATAGAAGAGACCTTCTTGTTAGTGGTGTAGTAAAAGAAATTATAAAATTACCAAGTGGAGTAATTCCAAATAGCAATATTTCAGCAAATTTAATTGTTTTGTCAAGACATAATGAAAATAATGAAATTAAATTTATTGATGCTTCACAAGAATATATAGAAAATAAAATAGGAAAAAAACAACTAAATGTAAAATCAATAATAGATTTAATAAATTGTAAAAACGAGGATGAAGATAAGGTAAAAATTGAAAAATGTAATGAAATATGTAGAACAGATGATGTTATATTAACTGTAAATGCATATGTTAAAAAGCAACAACCCAATTATATAAATCCTCATTTACTTAAGGAATATATAATTGATAAATATAGGGGATATCAACTTACATCAAAAGAACAAAATGAAATTACAAATAAAAATGGTAATTATGAATTGTTAACTATAAGTGATATAGAAGATGGTAGAATCAGCAGTAGTTTATTAAGAATAAATGATAATAACAATAAATATGATAGATATTTGTTAAAAGATGGTGATGTAGTAATTTCTGCCAGAGGAACAAAAATAAAAGTTGCTGTTGCCGAAATACAAAATAGAAATATTATTCCAAATGGAAATCTTTTAGTATTGCGATTAAATACTGAAAAACTTAATCCATATTATTTACAAGCATATCTAAATTCTGAAAATGGACAACTATCTTTAGAGCAAATTCAAACTGGTGCAATAATAATGTCAATTAATCCAAGTAGAATTGAACAAATGAAAGTATCTATAGTTGATAAAGAAACACAAGATATTTTTGTTGAAAGATACAAAAGAAAGTTGATGGAGTTAAATATAGCACAGGAGCATGTAAAAAAACTAAAATACCAAATTGATAATCTTTTTACTAATGAAATAGAGGAGAACGATAATAATGGATAATATGGATTTAGTACAAATTTTGGATATGGCTTATCAAAAATTAACGAAAGAAATTAGCAGTGCCTATTATAATGGAAGAATTGATGAAGTTTTAAAAAAATACGAATTAGAAGAGAAAACAGCAGGACATTTTCACTATAATTACAGTAATTCTAAAATAATTGTAATAGGCGAATCTAGAGTAAACAAAAGTGATTTGGAATATATTGCAAAAAAGAATGGGATTGATCCAAAGAAAATTGAATTTGAATTAGACTATGAAAAATTAACAAACTATAATTTTGAAAAATTCAAATATAATATGTCTTACTCAGATGTATTAATAGGCCCAATGCCTCATAAGGTAAAAGGCTTAGATGAATCTTCTAGCTTTCTTTCAATGGTAAGAGAGCATTCAGAAGACTATCCAAAGATAATTGAATTGAGAGATGCAAATGAATTAAAAATAACTAAACAATCTTTTTTAAATGGATTGTTAGAAACAAGATTATATAATGAAATATAAATATGAAAGGAGAGATTTTATGAATGAAATTAAATGCCCAAGTTGTGGTAAAGTGTTCCAAATTGATGAAAAGGATTATGAATCTATTGTAAAACAAATTAGAAATCATGAATTTGAAGAAGAACTCAAAAGAAGAGAAAAAGAATTTGCAAAAGAAAAGAATAGTGAATTAGAAAAACTAGAGAATAAGCTAAATCTTAAAAATACAATTGAATTATCTAATAAGGATAAGGAAATAGAAAAGTTAAAAAACGATATAGATAAAAAAGAATTAGAAGTTTCAAATGAATTCAAACAAAAAATATCTGATAAGGATATGGAAATAGAAAAATTAAAAAATCAAATAAAACGAAATGAAACTGAAAATAAATTAGCTTTGAAGGAAGCAGTTCAAGAAAAAGAAAGCGAAATATCTAGTTTAAAAAATAAAATTGAACTAAATGAAAAAGAATATCAGTTAAAAGAACAAAACTTAAAAGAATCACATGAAAAAGAAATTCAAACAAAAAATCAAGAAATAGAATTATATAAAGATATGAAATTAAAGCTTTCTACAAAAATGATAGGAGAGTCTCTGGAACAACATTGCAAAACACAATATAATGAATTCCTTAGACCAGTGCTAAAGAATGCATACTTTGAAAAGGATAATGACGCAAAATCTGGTTCAAAAGGAGATTTTATTTTTAGAGATAAAACTGATGATGAAATAGAATTTATTTCAATTATGTTTGAAATGAAAAATGAAGCAGATGAAACAGCAACAAAACATAAGAATGAAGATTTCTTTAAAGAACTTGATAAAGATAGAAAAGAAAAAAATTGTGAATATGCTGTTTTAGTTTCTATGCTTGAAAAAGATAATGATTATTATAATGCTGGTATAGTTGATGTATCATATAAATATGAAAAAATGTATGTAATAAGACCACAATCATTTATTACGATAATAAACATATTACGAAATGCAGGGTTAAAATCTATAGATGCTAAAAGAGAATTAATTCAAATACAAAATCAAAATATAGATATTTCTCATTTCGAAGAAAATATGAATAATTTTAAAGATGCTTTTAGCAGAAATTTTAAGTTAGCAAGTGATAAATTTGATACAGCAATAGAAGAAATTGATAAATCTATACAACATTTGCAAAAAATTAAAGATAACTTATTAGGTAGCAAAAATCAACTAAGATTAGCAAATGATAAAGCAGAAGATCTATCTATTAAGAAATTAACAGCAGGAAGCCCTTCTATAGCAGAAAAATTTGAAGAAATTGGTGTCGAAGTTAAAAAGAAGAAAAAGAAAACAATCAAATAAGATAAATACAGAATATCCAAAACTAAAAATATCAGTAGATGCAAATAAAATTATATAACTATCCCTCAGTTATACTGGGGGATAATTATTTCCTAGTATTAATTTATTTCTCTAAACATCCCATAACTAGCTGACTTCCATCTACAAATCCATTCCTGTAGTATTTCTCATTCCAGTAGTATAAATAATCCATAAAATTTTTATCAAGTTCATCTAGTTGTTTTTGAACATATTTCTTATTCTGTTCAGGAACATTTCTCAAGATTTTTTCGGATATTTCATCAAAACATATGCAATATTTTTTATCTTGAGGAGACATCTCGCAAAAAGTAGTTTCCTCTCTAAAATCTAACCAATCTTTCAAAATATCATCATTAACTTCTCTTAAATTACTCATAAAATAACCTCCATAAAAATTAAAATTTTTAAATAAAAATATCTCTTACAAGAGCCAAATTCCTAAGAACAAACGTACTATATCACTTGGGAAAAAGTTGGGGAAAAACTTCTCCAAAAATGCCCTAAAAATGCACAAATGTTCTATAAGTAAAAACTCCTGTAAGTATTAAAATACCAACAAAAACTCTAATTTTCACAAAGTTACAAAAAGCCGTCAACCGTCGCTCATAACCCGAAGGTCGATAGACCGGGCTTTACACAGTAATAAATAATTGCAAGTTGTTAAAAACTTGCGATTTTTGATATACAAAAAAGGTTAAGTTACATTATTTATTATTTATTTTATAGAAAAAAGAATGTTTTTAGCATTCACATTATCATCTACAATAACTTTTTTATTTAAACTTAAAAAATGTGATATTACAACTAGAGTAAAAATATTGTCAAGTAAAGAGTTAAAAGCAATTTTGCAAAGTAAATACATTTGTACGATTAACTATAATAAAAATATTAATAAATTTTTATAAATTGCTGGAAAAAATAAAAAACTTCTGATAAAATACATATAGTAAAAAGGAGCGAAAAATGTTAAAAGTAGTAGAAACATTTAGTGGAATTGGAAGCCAAGCAAAAGCATTAAAAAATATAGGAATAGACTATGAAATAGTATGTACAGCCGATTGGGATATTAATGCTATGATTGCATATGATTTAATACATAATGGTCCACAAGATTTAAACGGATATAAAAACATGACAAAACAAGATTTGATGCAAAGTGTAAGTAATTATACATTAAGTTTAGATGGAAAAAAACCAGCAACGCAAAAAAATATACAAGGCTTAAGTGAAGAAGTATTAAAAAGAGTACTATGTGCAATAAGAAGAAGCAATAACTTAGTTAGTATTACAGATATAAAGGGACAAGATTTACCAAATAGGGTAGATTTATTAACATATTCATTTCCTTGTCAAGACTTATCAGTAGCAGGAAATTGGCATGGAAACAAAAGCGGTATTGACAGAAATGCACATAATAGATCAGGAATGTTATGGGAAGTAGAAAGAATATTAAAAGAAAGAATTGCTGAAAAAATGCAATTACCAAGATTTCTTTTAATGGAGAATGTAAGCAATATACTTTCAGATAGACATAGAGATAACTTTAAAGAATGGACAGATTATTTAGAAGAAATAGGATACTACAACCAAATATATACTTTAGATGCTAGTAAATTTGGAATTCCGCAAAAAAGAGTAAGAACTTATATGATTAGTGTTTTAGTAGAAAAAGATGAAATCAAAAGAAAAAGAGTAAAGAACTATTTTAAAAATCACAATTTGCAAGATGATGATATTATAGAATATTTAGACATAAAACAAAGAAAATTAAAGGATTTCTTAAGATTAGATTATCATAATGAGAAATATAGAAAAGAAGCAGATATGTGTCAACCTAATGATACACCATCGAGAAGAGATATATATGAACTTAATCCGAAGATTTATCATAATAAAAAAGTAGTAGCCAAAACTGTACCAACTGTTACAACAAAACAAGATAGACATCCAAATTCTGGTGTAATAGATTATGATAATGGTAAAGAAGGAAAAAGTAAATTTAGATACTTAACTCCTAGAGAGTGCTTCTTATTAATGGGATTTGATGAAAAAGATTATGATAATATTGTAGATAATAATTTTAAATATAGAGAAAGGGATTTCTTTAATATTGAAAAGTTAAATAAAATGGCTGGAAATAGCATTGTAGTAAATGTATTAGAAGAAATATTTAAGCAAGTAAATCATATTAATGACTTAATATTTGTAGAAGATAATAAATTAGAAACAACACAAAGAACATCAATAGATATAATAAAAACTAGGTTAGTACGACTAATTAATTCTCAAAATGAAGCATATCAGGTTATAAAATAATAAAATGTAGTGGAAAAATCCACTACATTTTTAAAATATTTGACAAATAAATAAAAAATATGTATAATATATGAGAAAAATGTAGTAAAGGAAGGAGTATTAAATGGAAACAAAAAGAGAAAGATTCAAAAGAATTGTAGAAAATAGAACAAACAAAATAATAAGTATGATTGATTTATTAGGAAATTGCTCTAATAAAAATAATTATGAATATACAGATGAGGATATAAAAAACGTTTTTAATGCAATTGAAAATTCTTTAAAAATAAGTAAAATGAAATTTACTGAAAAACAGGAGATAGGGAAATTTAAGTTATAATAAAAGTAGTAAGAAAGGTAAATAAAATGGAAGAAAAAAGAGGATGGTATTTTCCAAATAATAATGGAGGAGAAGCAGAAGGCTTTGAAAATCAAGGTATAAATCAATTTAAAATGAGTCCGTATGGAAAACTTGCAAGGGAAATTATTCAAAACTCGTACGATGCAAAAATAAAAGGAGAAAATAAAAAAGTAAGAGTAGAATTTAGGCTAGCAAAATTAAAAAAAGATAGAATTCCAAATATAGAAAATATAAAGGAGAGTATAAATGCAAGTGCAGAATATTTTCCCGAATCAGACAGACTACAAAAATTTAGACAAAATGCTAATGAAAAACTTGAAAAAGATACAATAGATGTTTTAAAAATAAGTGATTATAATACTACAGGACTAGTAGGAATTGAAAAAAGAGTAAATAGTGCTTGGTATGGATTAATAAAATCATCAGGAAATTCAACGAAAAGTGGAGTTAGCGGTGGATCTTATGGTTCAGGAAAACATGCTGCATTTGTTTTTTCATATTTTAGAACAATTTTATACGGAACTTTCGTAGAAAATGAAGGATATGCGTTTCAAGGCAAAGCAATTTTATGCTCTCATAAAGAAGATGGAGTTGAAAAAAGAGGCATTGGATATTGGGGAAAAATAGAAGAAAACGAATGCAAGCCAATACGAGACCAAGAAACTATGGATGAATTTTATAGAAGAAACGAAACTGGAACAGATTTATATATTATAGGAGCTAAACTAGAAGAAGAAAATTGGATGGCAAATATTATATATTCTGTCATAGAAAACTTTTGGAAATTAATTATAGAAAATAAATTAGAAGTTAAAATTATAAACAATGAAGAAGAAATAAACATAGATTCAAAAAACATTAGAGGACTAGCACAAGTAGGAAAAGAAATTAATGTAAAAATAGATGAACATGATAGCTTTAATGCATATAAATTTATAGAATTAGATGATAGCGTTGAAGAAATAAGATATGGCAGTATATGTAGTGAAAATGACGTAGAATTAAAAATTGCAAAATTGCCACAATATCCCGAAAAAAAGATACTAAGAATGAGAGATACAGAAATGAAGATAAATATTTTTTCACCAAGGAAAAGACCTGTAAACTTCATAGGAATATTGATAGCAAGAGGAGAAGAACTTAATAGGCAACTTAGAGAAAGCGAGCCACAGACACATGATTTTTGGAGTGCAGACAATATAGAAGATGATGATGACAAAAGAAAAATAAAAGAAACTATTACAAGACTAGATGCATGGATGAATATGCAAATAGATTCATTGTCATATATTGATGATATTTGTGAATTTGATGCAGAAGGGTTAGACTTCCTTAACATAGAAGATGATGATCCAAATGGAATAGAAGAGCCACAAAGACCTTTTGATGAAATAATAAATAATGAAGAGGAAGAACAAGAAATATTAGCAATGCAAAAAGCTCCTAATACACCAAATGTTATAGATAAAACAAGCAATGAAGAACCAAATGTAGGAGGCAAAGGAGAGGGAGAAGAAAATAGAGTACGAGACGGTGGAAAAAAGAATATAGGTGAAGGAGAAAATAATAGCGGAAGTGGAGATCTATATCACGAAAGGCAGATGTATTATATAAAAACCCCATATGACAACGATAGGAATATGTATAGAGTAATAATTAGACCAATGGAAAAATTAAGCAATTGTGAAATTCGTTTTCAAAGATGGACAGATTCAGGAGAATTAGAACGACTAGAAGTAGAAAAAGCTTATATAGGTAACCAAGAACTAAAAACATCAGGAAATATAATAAAAAACGTAGATTTAGATGGAAACAATGACACAAAAATAGAAGTATTATTTAAAACAAAAAGAAAATGCGTAATGGAGGTAAAAGTATATGTTCAAGGTTAAAGGAAATTATCCATATCCAATACTTTTAGAAAATACCGTTGACTATAAAAATAGTATTATAAAAGCTAGATATTTATATCAAGGTTTAAAAAACGGACATAACATAAAAATAGAATGCCATATTAATAATGATGAAATTAAAAAACTAATACAAGATAAAAAAGTCTGTTATGCAGTCCAAATAGAATCACCAAATGCAATGTATAGACATATGTTTGAATTCTATGATGAAAACGAAATTAGTATAACATTAAAAAATGATGAAGTAATAGACTATATAGACATAGGCTTAGCACTTTTGGTTAAAGAAGACATTAATGATTATCAAAATATAGACTTTGTAGATGCATATAAAGATATTAAAATGAAAGTTAATAAAAATGAAGTGCTAGCAGTGTGCCAAAGTGTAAGAAAAGTTATTATTTTAGAAGACGAAGTTTTAAAAGAAGTACATTCTATATTTAATTTACAAAAAGATAGCGAACGAAATAATATTACTTATGATCCAAATTATGATAGAATTCTAATAAGAGTACCGGAAGAAATAGGAACATATTATTTAGCATCTAAAGGCAATAAGGAAAAAATAATTATTTTAAATTCAATAATATTTACACCAATATTAACAAGTATCATAAATGATATGAAAGATGCTGAAGAAGAGTTTGTTAATAGACTTTGGTTTAAAACACTAATAAATAAAATAAATGAAATGATAAAAGAACAAAGCATAACTAAAGAAGAAGCTTTTAACAATCCATACGAAACAGCACAAGCATTATTAAAGAACATATCAGTAGAATCAATAAATGGACTAAAACAATTATTAGAAAATCAAGAAGGAGATGATGAATAAATGAGGCAAAAAATCTTCAAAACAAAAATAGCAAATAAGCTCGAAGAAGACATACTTGTTAATAAAGAATACTACATACATATGCAAGACGATCCAAACTGGCTAATAAAAATGTTTGAAAAAGAAGGAAACACTAATTTTGAAGTAACTAGCAAAATTGAAGTAGAACCTTTTAATTTAAAAATTGGAGGGCCAGAAACAGATAAACAAAATGCTAGAATAGTATATGAACATTTAAAAGAATTAAAACCTGTACAAGCAGTTTCAACAGAATTATGGACATACATGACACATATACAATTTCCAGAATATATGAGTAATAGATGGAAAATTAATGATAACGAAAATGAAGAAAAGCTAAGAGAAGTAATAAAACAAAGGTATTTTGCAATAAGAGGCTCTAAAGGTGTTATAAGAAATGGTATAGCAAGATTATGGTGGGCAGGATATTGGGGATATGATGAAAATAGAGAAGATCCATATGAACTAGTTGATGTAATACTTGATAAACAAGAAGTATATGAACATATTTCTGAACGTTCTTATAATAGAAATAAAAATATATTAATTGCTTCATTAGAAGCTATAAAAGAACATGACTTTAATACAAGAGAGGTTAGGTCATTATATGTAAAAATAAATTCTTATGGAAGTGATAAACATCTAGATGCCCTAAATATAGATGTTGCAAGAGATATGGTAAATGAATTAATTGAAGAAATTAAGGTAGATAATAAAGATGAATTATTAGTATAGACAAGAAAAAACTTTCTATATTTGAATTTATAAAAATAGTGTCAACAAATTAAATTTATGAATTAACCAAAAAATATAATATTTCAAAATAAAAGTAAAAAATACTATTAATTGACTCAAAAAAGTAGTATAATAACAAAAATTAAAAGGAGAAAGAAATGAAAAAAGATATCGATTTAAAAAAAGAAAAAGATGAAATAATAAAAAGAGGAGAAAAAACTGTATCAGAATTTAAAAAATTTATAGCAAAGGGAAACGCAATGGATTTAGCTGTTGGCGTTATTATAGGTTCTGCATTTGGAAAAATAGTATCATCAATAGTAGATGACATATTAATGCCTATTATAGGAGTAATAATAGGAGGAATAGACTTTAGTAATTTAAGCCTAAAAATAGGTGAAGCAACTGTAACATATGGAAACTTCATACAAAATGTAATAGACTTTTTAATAATTGCAGTTTGCATTTTTGTTATTACAAAATTACTTGGAAAACTAAACAAAAAAGTAGAAAAAGAGCCAGAACCTAAAAAAGATCCAAATACCGTTTTATTAGAAGAAATAAGAGACCTATTAAAAGATAAAAAAGAAGAAAAACAAGAAATAGAATAATTATAAAAATTATATAATATAACCAAACAGGGAGAAAAAATGCTAGATGAAAAACTAAATAAGCTATATCTTGAATGTATTAATGAACTTCAAAATATGGGAATAGATATACTAAATAAAGAATTAATAGGAAATATAGATATTAAAATATCAAAAAGAAATAACAAAAGATATGGCTGTTGTAAGCAAGAAAATCCAAATAAAAAATATAAAGTAGTGCAAAAAATAGGTAGACACAAAATTATTAAATATGAAAAATTTGATACACATCACATTGAAATAAGCAAATGGGTAATGGATTTAAATGATGAAATAATAAAAAATACAATAATGCATGAGCTAATTCACTGCATACCATTTTGCAATAATCACGGAAAAGAATTTAAAAAGTATGCTACATATATAAATAAAAAACTAGGCTATAACATTACAAGCAAAGGAAATAAAAAAGAAGACTATAAAGCAAGTAACTTAGAGTATCAAGAAGAAAATAGCTATAAATATAAAATACTATGCAAAAATTGTGGACAAATAATTTATAGAAAAAGATTTAACCCAAACTTAATAAAAAAATATAGATGTGGAAAATGCGGTGGAAAGTTAGAGCTACAGTAACTTAAAGAAAGTATTATATTAGTAATTTAAAAAAGTATTATATTATTTTAATAAGCATAAGAAAATAATATAATACTTTTTCTAGTTAAATTACATAGAAGTCAAATGCCGTAAAAGTCAAATGCCGTAAAAGTCAAATACCGTAAAAGTTAAATTCCATAAAAGTCAAATGCCGTAGAAAAAAGTCGAATATTAAGAAAATGCATTTAAAATAAACAAAATAATAAAAAATTATTGCTTTTTAAAATAGATTAATATATTATTAAAAAAATCAAAATTTATATCAAAAATATTTTAAATCAAACTAATTTATTAGTATTAGCTAATATCAAAATTAAACACAAAATAATTTTAAAAAATCAATCTAAAATCCAAAAAAAGGAGCTTAAAAAATGTTATCAACAGTAAAAACTATGGCCTTGCACGGACTAGAAGGCTTTTTAATTGATGTGCAAGTAGATGTATCTGCTGGAATGCCATCATGGGACATTGTAGGCCTTCCCGATACTAGTGTAAAAGAAGCAAAAGAAAGAATAAGAACTGCAATTAAAAATTCTGGATATGAACTATTTAGCAGAAAAATAGTAATTAATTTAGCACCAGCAAATATAAAAAAAGAAGGATCAATTTATGACCTGCCAATGGCAATAGGAATATTAAAAAGTATAGATGTTATTTATACGAAACAAACTGAAAATATATTACTTATAGGAGAACTTTCTTTAAACGGAAACTTAAATCCAGTTAATGGAGCTTTGCCAATTTGCATAGAAGCTAAAAAAATTGGAATTAAAAAAATAATAATGCCAAAGCAAAATGTAAAAGAAGCTTCAATAATAAGTGGAATAGAAATTTTAGGAGCCTATGATTTAAGTGAAGTAGTACATTATCTTAACAATGATATTAAAATTGCTTCAAATCACATTACATGGGAAGAATGCCTAAAGGAAGGAAAAAAATATTCATTAGATTTTTCAGAAGTAAAAGGACAAGAAAATGTAAAAAGAGCTGTAGAAATTGCAGCAGCAGGAAGTCATAACTGTTTACTAATTGGAAGCCCACGGCTCAGGTAAAACTATGATAGCTAAAAGAATTCCTTCAATTTTACCAGATTTAAGTTTTGAAGAAGCATTAGAAATAACAAAAATTCATAGTATTGCAGGAACTTTAAAAGAAGATATTCCAATAATTATAAATAGACCATTTCGCTCACCGCATCATACTATTTCAGCAACATCTCTTGTTGGAGGGGGTAGAGTTCCAAAGCCAGGTGAAATTAGTTTAGCGCATTATGGCGTTTTATTTCTTGACGAACTTCCAGAATTTAATCAGCATACCCTAGAAATTATGCGTGGTCCATTAGAAGATAAAGCAGTAACAATTAGTAGATTAAATGGCAGCTTAACATATCCATGTAATTTTATGTTTGTAGCATCTATGAATCCATGCCCATGTGGCTATTATGGTTCTTCCGAAAAAGAATGCACATGCAGTATGCAAACGATTACAAAATATATGGGAAAAATAAGTGGACCATTACTAGATAGAATAGATATTCAAATAGAAGTAACACCTGTAAAATACGAAAAACTAGAAAATAACCAAAAAGAAGAAACATCAGAACAAATAAAGCAAAGAGTAAACAAAGCAAGAGAAATTCAAAGAAATAGATATAAAGAAGAAAAAATATATTCTAATTCTAGCTTAACTCCAAAATTAATTGAAAAATATTGTAAGCTAGACAGTCAAAGTAAAAACATTTTAGAAATAGCATTTAATAAATTAGGTCTAAGTGCAAGAGCTTATGGCAGAATACTAAAAGTAGCAAGAACAATAGCAGATTTAGAAGGCTCAGAACAAATTAAAAAATCACACATTGCAGAGGCAATTGGCTATAGAAATTTAGACAAAAAATATTGGAAAAATTAAACGCAATCGACGTGGCGGATAATTTTAAAGCTGTTAATA
Source organism: uncultured Clostridia bacterium (assembly GCA_947626765.1). Taxonomy (GTDB): domain Bacteria; phylum Bacillota; class Clostridia; order TANB77; family CAG-508; genus CAG-273. The sequence continues at coordinate 36,552 of CANQTQ010000006.1, read as the reverse complement.
GTAACAAAAGTATAAAGAGCTTATTAAAAAATATATAAGGAATAAACAAAAAATGAAAATAATTAAAAAAGATAATAAATACTATCCACAACAATTATTAAAAATAAAAAATCCACCAGAGCAGCTATATGTAGAAGGTAATGTTAATTTACTAAACAATAAATCCATTGCAATAGTAGGAAGTAGGGCAGCAACAAAATATGGAAAAAGCTGTGCAGAATTATTTGCAAAAGAACTTTCTAAGCAAGGCTTTACAATAATAAGTGGCTTAGCTATAGGAATAGATGCTACTGCACATATATATTCTATGGAAGAACAGGGCAAAACAATAGCAATTTTAGGAAGCGGATTTAATAAAATATTTCCAAAAGAAAATTATTATTTATATAAAAAAATACTTGAAAATAATGGTTGCGTTATATCTGAATATACGCCAGATACAGAAAAAAGTAAAGAAAACTTCCCAAAAAGAAATCGCATAATTAGCGGGTTATCTATGGGAGTATTGTTAGTAGAAGCAAAATATGGAAGCGGAGGAGCAATAACAGCAAAACTTGCAATTAAACAAGGAAAAGATTTATTTTGTATACCAAACAGAATAGATGAAAAAACAGGCTATAATACAAACTTATTAATAAAGCAAGGAGCAAATTTAGTCACGTCTCCTCAAGATATTATAGACTTTTACATAGAACAAGAGCCAAAAGAAAGCAATTTACAAATTTCAGAGCAATATAAAGAAATTTATAATCTTATAGGACAACTTCCAATTACAGCAAATGAAATAGCAAAAATAACTAATAAATCAATAGCACAAATTTCAGAAGCTTTATTTATGCTAGAAATAGAAGGAGTTATTAAAAATATTCCAGGCAATAAATATATAAGAATTAAAGGAGAAGAAAATGTATGAAAGACATGAACTTGGAAAAGAAGGAGAAAACTATGCATCTAAATATTTACAAAATAATGGTTACAAAATAATAGAAAGAAATTTTAATTGTAAACAAGGAGAAATAGATATTATTGCTAAAGAAAAACAAGAATATGTATTTATAGAAGTAAAAACAAGACAAAATTTTCATTATGGAACACCTGCACAAGCTGTAACAGAAAAAAAGCAAAAAAACATATGGAATGCTGCAAAATATTATATATATTCTCATCATTTAGAAAATAAATATATAAGATTTGATGTAATAGAGGTTTATAAAAATAAAAACAAATTCTATTTAAACCATATAAAACAAATAAAATAATTAAACAAATAATAACATACTAAAACTCTTTTCATAAAATATATAAAAAATGAAAGGAGTTTTATTTATGAGTAAAACAAAATTTATAAAAATAAATTTTATATTTTTACTAACATTTATTTTTATAACTTATATACTATCAACGCCAATACTAGCATTTGGACCATCAAGTGAAGAAATATATCAAGGAATTGATGTAAGTACATATCAAGGAAATATAGACTTTGAAAAAGTAAAACAATCAGGAATAGAAGTTGTTTATATAAAGTCAAGTGAAGGTTCAAACTTTGTAGATCCATTATTTGAAAGAAACTACGAAAAAGCAAAACAAAACAATTTAAAAGTAGGATTTTACCACTATGTAACTGCAAGAACAGAAGAACAAGCAATAAGGCAAGCAGAATTTTTTGTTTCTACAATATCAGGAAAAGCAGCAGATTGCAGGTTAGCAATGGACTTTGAAAACTTTGGAAGCCTTTCAAAACAAGAAATAAATAGAATTGGTTTAGCTTTTTTAAAAAGAGTAGAAGAATTAAGTAAAAAAGAAGTAGTACTATATAGTGATGCATTTAATGCAAATAGTACATGGAGCGGAGAAATTACAAACTACCCACTATGGATAGCACAATATGAAGTAGAAGAGCCTGAAAATAATGGAAATTGGAATTCATGGGTAGGATGGCAATATACAGATGTAGGAGAAATAAGAGGAATAGAGGCTTATGTAGATAGAGATAAATACACAAAAGAAATATTTTTATCAGATGGCTCTGAAATACCAAAGCCAGAAATTCCAGAAAAGCCTGAAACTCCAGAAAAACCAAACAAACCTGAAAAGACAAAAACAATAACTATAAAAAAAGGAGACACTCTATCTTGCTTAGCAATAAAATATAACACTACAGTAGAAGAACTTGTAAAATTAAATAACATTAAAAATCCAAATTTGATATATGCAGGAAAAAAATTAATAGTCCCAAGTAATCAAAACGATAGCACTAATTCTGAAATATATACTGTTCAAAAGGGAGACACTTTATCTAAAATTGCAATAAATTTTAATACATCAGTTCACGAAATAGCAGAAAATAATAATATACAAAATGTAAATTTAATATATCCAAATCAAAAACTAATAATATCTAACAATAATAACTATGATACAGGGCACATACTCTACAAAGTTCAAAAAGGAGATTCATTATGGAAAATATCAAGAAAAAACAACACTACTATTGCAAATATATTAAGACTAAATCGTATAAAAAACAGAAACTTAATTTATCCAGGACAAATTTTTAGAATTTAATCTTAACATACACAAAATTATGTCTACTGTCATAAACTATACTATGATAAATTGAATAATTAGGAGGTACTTATGAAAAAAGTATTAGAACTAAAAAATGTAAGCAAAAAGTACCAAGCAAAAAATGGGGAAATAGAAGCATTAAAAGATATTAGTTTCTATGTAAATGAAGGAGAATTTGTTAGTATTATTGGCCCAAGTGGATGTGGCAAATCTACACTTTTATCAATTATTTCTGGGCTAGAACCAAAAACAGAAGGAGAAATTAAAATAACAGGTGGAATTGGGTATATGCTACAAAAAGATAGCCTTCTAGAATGGAGAAATATCTATGACAATGTAATGTTTGGTTTGGAAATAAGTCGTAAAAAAACCAAAGAAAGTGAAAAATATGTAGAAGAGCTACTTAAAAAATATGGACTTTATGATTTTAAAGACAAATATCCAAATCAGCTATCTGGAGGAATGAGGCAAAGAGCAGCTTTAATTAGAACTCTAGCTATTAACCCTAAAATCTTATTATTAGACGAAGCCTTTTCTGCACTAGACTATCAAACAAGAATCATGGTTACAAATGACATCTTTAAAATATTAAAAAATGAAAATATTACAGCATTAATAGTAACACATGATATATCAGAAGCAATTAGTATGTCAGATAGAGTAATAGTATTAAGCAAAAGACCTGCAACAGTAAAATCTATACACACAATTGACTTTGAAATGGAAAATAAAACACCTATTAATTGCAGAGAAAGCCCTAAATTCAGTAAATACTTTGACACCATTTGGAAGGAGCTGGATGTACATGTATGAAAAAAATATATCAGATGATAGAAAAAAATACTTAAGAAAAATTAGAACAAATAAAATACTTGTTATATTAACACAATTATCTATTCTTATTTTATTTATAGTACTTTGGGAAATACTTGCAAACAAAAAAATAATAGATAGCTTTATAACAAGTCAGCCATCAAGAATTTTAGATACCTTTTTAAATTTATCATCAAATGGACTCTTAAAACATCTTGGAGTTACTTTAACAGAAACCTTAATAGGCTTTTTATCAGGAGTTATTTTAGGAGTATTCATTGCTATTCTATTATGGTGGTCAAAATTTTTAGCAAAAGTTTCAGAACCATTTTTAGTAATATTAAATAGCTTACCAAAAGTAGCACTACGGACCAGTTATTATTGTTTGGGTAGGAGCAGGAATGGGTGCTATTATTACTATGGGAATTGCAATTTCGCTTATTGTTACCATACTAGAAATTTTAAATGGCTTTTTAAATACAGATAAAGAATTAATAAAAATGGCTCAAACTTTTAATGCTACTAAATTTCAAATATTAACTAAAATTGTAATTCCTGCTAATATATCTACATTTTTTAATTCTCTTAAAGTTAATATAGGCTTATCATTAGTCGGAGTAATTACAGGGGAATTTTTAGTATCAAAAGCAGGACTTCGGTTATTTAATTGTATATGGAGGCCAAGTTTTTAAACTAGACTTAGTAATGACAGGAGTTATAATTTTGGCAATTGTAGCCGCTGTAATTTACGAAGCTATTGTACTATTAGAAAAAATTGTTATGAGAAAGGTATCAAAAAGAAAATAGTTTGCAATAAAAAAGATAAAAATAATAGATAAAAAAACATTTAAGGGAGAAAAAGTATCTTAAATGGTAAGAAAATAAAAAAATAACATGTCAAAATACTTTTTTTAAATCTCCTTTGACATGAACTTTAGAAGCAGGAGGAAAAAATGAAAAAATATCTTATTGTATTATTAGCTATTATAGTAGTAGCAGTAGGAATTACTACTTACTTATTATTAAACAAAAGAGGAGAAAGTACTGCATCTGGAAGTGAAAATCCAGTACAAGAAATAAAAACAATTCAAGTAAACGAAGTAACACGTTCTGTATTCTATGCACCGCAATATGTTGCAATAAGTCAAGGATTTTTTGAAGAAGAAGGCTTAAATATTGAACTAACAACTGGTCAAGGAGCAGATAAAGTAATGACAGCAGTTATATCAGGTCAAAGTGATATTGGGTTTGCTGGACCAGAAGCATCAATATATATATATAATGAAGGTAAAGAAAATTATGCACAAGTATTTGCACAAATGACACAAAGAGATGGTTCATTTTTAGTAAGCAGAGATAAAACAGATAACTTTAGTTGGCAAGACTTAAAAGGAAAAACAGTAATACCAGGCAGAAAAGGTGGAGTTCCATACATGACATTTGAATATGTTCTAAAACAAAATGGAATTGACCCACAAAAAGATTTAGTATTAGATGATAGTATAAGCTTTGATTTAATGGCAGGAGCATTTGCAGGTGGAAACGCTGAATATGTAACACTATTTGAACCAACAGCATCAATGACAGAAGCAGCAGGAGCAGGCTATATAGTAGCATCTGTTGGAGAAGCAGCAGGAGAAATACCATATACTGCATATTTTGCAAATAAAAGCTATATAGAAGAAAACCCAGATATAATACAAGGTTTTACAAATGCAATTTATAAAGGACAAAAATGGGTAAAAGAACATACTGCAGCTGAAATTGCAGAAGTTATTACAGAATTCTTCCCAGACACAGATTTAGATATGCTTACAGCTTCTATTCAAAGTTATATGGACATAGACGCTTGGAGCGATACACCAGTACTAAAAGAAGAATCATTTAACTTACTTCAAACAGTAATGAAAGAAGCAGGAGAATTAGAAAAAGAAGCAGACTACAATAAAATAATAAACAATAGCTTTACACAAAAAGCAATTGAAACTATTAAATAATTATTAAATATGTAAAAAATAAAGGTATAATGAATAATTTTAATTAATTTATTCAATATATCTTTATTTTAAACATAAACAAAAAGTCAACGACGAAATTTGAAACAAAATCCACTTAAAAAATTATATAAAAATTTTTAAAAAATAAAAAATGATTTTTATAAAATTTAATATTTTTTACTTAATTTTAATATAGACAAAAACAACAAAATGTAGTAATATAAATATATACACTAAAACAATCAAAAAGAAATTTTACAAAAAACCAATATTTTTTAAAAAATGATTTTTTGAAAACTATTCAAATTTTAAAAAATATTTTTAAGGAAATTTTTCAAAACTTAAAAGCGAATTTTTGCGTATTTATCAATAAAAACAGTAAATTCTTAATAGGAAAAAATGGAATATAAGACCTAAAATACTATGTTTATGACAAAAATGTAATAAAATTGTAATATTTATTTAACACAAAAAAAATACATAGTAATTGTGTTAAAAACAACTTAAATATTGACTGAAAAGCAAGTTAATACTTTAAAGTCAACAAATTCAAACCCGCTAAAAATAGCGAAAAAATGGCAATGACTACATAAAAACTGCGAGTTTGACATTATTTAAATCTTAGATTAATATTAAAATAACCAATAAATGAAAGGGGAAAAATGGCAAATAAAAATAGCCAGCAAATAGGGGGTACAAAAATGGAAGTAATAAAAAGAGATGGAAAAACAGTTGAGTTCGATAGAGAAAAAATTTCTGCAGCTATTAATAAAGCAAATGCAGAAGTAAAGCCAAAAGAAAGAGCAAGTAAAGAAAATATTAATGAAATTATTGATTATGTTGAAAGTTTAGATAAAAAAAGAATTCTAGTAGAAGACATTCAAGACATTATAGAAGAAAAATTAATGGAACTAGATAAATATTCTCTTGCTAAAAAATATATTACATACCGTTATACTAGAGCATTAATTAGAAAAGCAAACACTACAGACCAATCTATTAAAGAATTAATAGATGGAGAAAGTGATTATTGGAATAATGAAAACTCTAACAAAAATGCAAGAGTTGTTACAACACAAAGAGATTACTTAGCAGGAATTACTAGTACAGATATTACTAGAAGATTTCTACTTCCAAAAGATGTTGTAGAAGCACATGACGAAGGCATTATTCACTTCCATGATGCAGACTATTTTGCTCAAAATGCTTTAACAAACTGTGAGCTTATTAACTTAGAAGATATGCTACAAAATGGCACTATAATGAATGGAGTTATGATAGAAAAGCCACATAGATTTTTAACAGCAATGACAATAGCAACACAAATTATTTTAGGTGTAACATCATCAACTTATGGTGGCGCAACAGTATCTCTTGCTCATTTAGCACCATTTGTAAAAAGCAGTTATGATAAATACTACAAAAAATACAAAGATAGAGGCTTAACAGAAATGCAATGTACAGAATATGCTAAGCAAGATACTAAAAAAGAAGTATCAGACGGTGTACAAACATTTAATTACCAAGTAAACTCTATGACAAATACAAATGGACAGGCACCATTTCTATCTGTTTGCATGTACTTAGGCGAAACAGAAGAATATAAAGAAGAACTAGCTATGATAATAGAAGAATTCTTAAAACAAAGAATGGAAGGGTTTAAAAATGAAAAAGGTGTATATATTACACCAGCGTTCCCAAAACTATTATATGTACTAGAACCAGATAACATCACAGAAGACAGCAAGTATTGGTATTTAACAGAACTTGCAGCAAAATGTACTGCAAAAAGATTAGTACCAGACTACATTTCAGAAAAGAAAATGTTAGAATATAAAATAGACAAAAATGGTAATGGAAACTGTTATCCTTGTATGGGATGCCGTTCATTCCTAACACCATATGTTGACCCAGAAACTAATAAACCAAAATACTATGGAAGATTTAATCAAGGTGTTGTAACTATTAATTTAGTTGATGTTGCATTATCTTCAAAACAAGACTTTGATAAATTCTGGGAAATCTTTGAAGAAAGATTAGAATTATGCCATAGAGCACTTCAAGCTAGACATGAAAGACTAAGCAAAGTTACAAGTGATGTTGCACCAATTTTATGGCAACATGGAGCCTTAGCAAGACTTAAAAAAGGTGAAAGCATTCACAAATTATTACATGATGGTTATTCAACAATTTCACTTGGATATGCAGGACTTTATGAATGCGTAAAATACATGACAGGAAATAGCCATACAGATAATGGATCAGGAAAAGAATTTGCACTTAAAGTAATGCAAAAATTAAATGATAAATGTAAAGAATGGAAAGAAGCAGAAAAAATAGATTATAGTGTATATGGTACACCAATCGAATCTACAACATATAAATTTGCAAAATGCTTACAAAAAAGATTTGGAAAAATTGAAGGAATTACAGATAGAGGATATATTACAAACTCATATCATGTACCAGTATTTGAAGAAATTGATGCTTTCTCTAAACTAAAACTAGAAAGCGAATTCCAACGTTTAAGCCCAGGTGGAGCAATATCTTATGTAGAAACACCTAACTTACAAAACAACATTGAAGCAGTATTAGAAGTTATAAAATTTATATATGATAATATTATGTATGCAGAATTAAATACAAAATCAGACTATTGCCAAAAATGTGGATTTGATGGTGAAATTCTAATAGATGAAAATCTAGAATGGTATTGCCCAAACTGTGGAAACAGAGACCATGATACATTAAATGTAGCAAGAAGAACTTGTGGTTATATTGGAAGCCAGTTCTGGAATAAAGGAAGAACACAAGAAATAAAAGAAAGAGTATTACACATAGATAATAAAGATGCACAAATGCCAAATGAAGTAGTAGCTAAACAAGCAGTATAATAAGCTATTTTAGAATTTAAAAACAAAAAATATAGTAAATTCAAGTAAAAAAAGAATTACTATATTTTTGTTTTACTAATTAAACTGCAAAAGGGGAAAATAAAATGAGATATAACAAAATTAGAAAAATGGATATTTCAAATGGACCAGGAGTTAGAGTTTCAATATTTATGCAAGGTTGCACATTTAATTGTAAAGAATGTTTTAACCCAGAAACACATGACTTTAATGGTGGAAAAGAATTCAATGATAATGTAATACAAGAAGTATTAGAACTATGCAAAGATGACAGTATAGTTGGCTTATCAATATTAGGTGGAGAACCAATGCATCCAAACAATATAGAAGGGACAACAAAACTTGCCAAAGAGTTTAAAGAAAAATATCCAAACAAAACAATATGGACATGGACAGGATTTTTATTTGATAGAGATTTAAAAGATAAAGAAGTATTAAAATACATAGATGTATTAGTAGATGGACAATTTGTAGAAGAACTAAAAGACCCAAGACTAAAATATAGTGGTTCTTCAAATCAAAGAGTAATAGATGTACAAAAAAGTTTAAAAGAAAATAAAATTGTAGAAATAAAAAATATAAACTAAATATAAAAACTACTTTGAAACTAAATGTTTGTTAATAACTTTAGTTGTTTTCAAAGTAGTTTTAATTTTATAAAAATTAATAAAAAAGGAGAAAAGAAAAATGAATAATGTAAAAATTTTTGCATGTCCAACAGCTGAAGAATTTACTAAAGAAATTTGTGAATCACTAGATGTACCAATGGGAGAAGTAGAATGTTATAAGTTTGCTAATGATAATAGTTTTGTACAGTACAAAGAATCTGTTAGAGAACAAGATATATTTTTAGTTCAAACAACGCAGCCACCAGTAAATGAAAGAATAATGGAGCTATTAATTATGATAGATGCAGCTAAAAGAGCATCAGCACATAGAATAAATGTAGTTCTTCCATATTTTATTTATTCAAGATCAGATAAAAAAGACCAACCACGTATACCAGTAACAGCAAGGCTATTTGCAGAAATTTTAGAAGCAGCAGGAGCAAATAGAGTAATAACATGTGACTTGCATAATCCAGCAATTCAAGCATATTTTAACATACCATGTGATAGAATAACTGGACAACATATATTACAAGCATATTTTGATTCAAAACAAATTGAAAATAAAGTAGTAGTAGCAACAGATGCAGGAAGTTCAAAAAAAGCATATAAATATTCAAAATATTTTAATTGTCCAATGGCATTAATAGATAAAAGAAGAGCAGGAAATGATGATAAAGCAGTAGCTGCAAACATTATAGGAGATGTAAAAGGAAAAACTGCACTTATATTTGATGATGAAGTAAGTACAGCTGGAACAATGGTAGAAGCAGCAAAAATATTGCAGGAACATGGAGCAGGTGAAATTTATGCAGCATGTACACATGGAGTTTTGTGTGGACCAGCAATAGAAAGAATAAAAAATTCACCAATTAAAGAATTAGTAGTTACAAATACAGTTCCATTAACAGAAGAAAAACAAATTTCAAAAATAAAAATATTGTCAATTGCACCACTATTTGCAGAAGCAATAAAACGTATAAACGAAGCAAAACCATTAGGAGACTTATTTGAATTTGACAAATAATTCCCAATCAAAGTATTGACAAAAATAATCTAGGCAGTTATAATATAATATGTATGAGAAAACAAAAATAAAATCCCACACGTAAGAGTGTAATTACTGAAGGGAGGGGAAATAAAAATGTCAGAAGTTAAAGTTAATAATGGAAATATAGAAGATGCCTTAAAAAGATTTAAAAGACAATGCGCTAGAAATGGAGTATTACAAGAGGTTAGAAAAAGAGAACACTATGAAAAACCAAGTGTTAAAAGAAAGAAAAAATCAGAGGCAGCTAGAAAAAGAAAATTCTAAAAAATTAAGGGGATTAGTGTTTAATCCCTTTTTTTGTTTGTCGCGGTTGGGACGTTTGTTCAGGCGACACTTTGTCACTTTTGGGACACATGTTAATAAAATAGTATTCTAAAAAGGAGGAAAAATTATGTTAAAAGAAAAATTGTTAGAAGACTTAAAAAATTCAATGAAAGAAAAAAATGAACTTAGAAAAAATGTAGTTCAAATGGTAAGAGCAGCTATCTTACAAGTAGAAAAAGATAAGCAAATAGAAGTAACAGATCAACAAATTGTAGAAATCATTGCAAAAGAAGCTAAAAAAAGAAGAGACTCAATTCCAGACTACGAAAAAAGCGGAAGAGAAGACTTAATATCTCAAATAAAAGAGGAAATTGCTATATTAGAAGAATATTTACCAGAAATGCTATCACCAGAAGAAATAGAAGAAAAATTAAAACAAATTATAAATGAAATTGGTGCTACATCTATGAAAGACATAGGAATGGTAATGAAAACATCAAAAGAAAAATTAGGTGCATCAGCAGATGGCAAAACTATTAATGAAATTGCAAAAAAATTACTAAGTTAATAATAAAAAATGTAGTGTTCTAAAAAAATATATCTCTACTTTTTAGAACACTATATTTTTGTATTTAAACTATTGAATAATTTTCCAAAAATAGATTATAATAAGAAAAAACAAACTTTAGGAAGGAAGATAAATAAATATGAATTATCAAAAAGAACAAATAAAAAATGCACTTACACTTCATCAAATTAATACAAACAATTATAAAACTAACTTGTATGCTATCTTTTTAGCTACACCATTAAAAAGAGAAAATGTTACCCTTGATGCGCTTTTAACAGCAGTATTAAGAAGAGGTACAAAAAATTTACCTACTCAAGAGCAGATTAGTCAAAAATTAGAAATGATGTACGGTGCAAGCTTTGATTGTGGTGTTGAAAAAACAGGGGATAATCATATAATGAAATTTTACCTAGAAACTCTAAGTGAAGAATTTTTACCAAAACCAGAAAAATTAGTAGAAGAAAGTATAAATATTTTATTAGATATAATATTTAATCCATATACAGAAAATGGTTGCTTTAAACCCGAATATGTAGAAAGTGAAAAACAAAACTTAAAACAAATAATAGAAGCTAAAATTGATAATAAAAATAAATATTCTTATGATAGATGTATAGAAGAAATGTTTAAAGATAAACCATATGGACTATATAAATATGGCTATATAGAGGACTTAGAAAAAATTACTCCTGAAGAGTTATATAATTATTATCAAAATCTAATTCAGAAATGTAAAATAGATTTATTCTGCTCAGGAATAATTAATAATGATATAAAAGAAATTTTAAGCAAAAATGAAAATATTCAAAAATTGCAAGAAAGAAATCCAGAATATATTGTAAACAACGAAACAACTGAAATTAAGGAAAAGCAAGAGCCAAAAGTAGTAGAAGAAAGTATGCAAGTAACACAAGGAAAATTAGTATTAGGACTAGATATTAATAACACAGAAGAAAACTCTAGATTTATCGCATCAGTATATAATGCAATTTTAGGTGGAGGAGCAAACTCAAAGCTATTTCAAAATGTACGCGAAAAACAAAGCTTAGCATATACTGCAAACTCTGGTTATATTAGAGTTAAAAATAGTATATTTATAAGATGCGGAATAGAGATTAAAAACTATCAAAAAGCATTAGATACAATAAAAGATCAATTAAAAGAAATGGAAAATGGAAATTTTACACAAGAAGATATAAAAAATAGTAAAGAATTAATTTTATCATCAGTAGAAGGAATTACAGAAGAACAAGACACTGAAATAACCTATTACTATGGGCAAGAATTAGCAGACCGTTTTATTAGCATAGAAGAATATATAAATAAAATAAAAGAAGTAAACAAAGAGCAAATAGTTAATTTAGCAAAAACAGTTAATATAAATACAATTTATTTCTTAAAAGATTAATTAAGGAGGAAATAATGAAAATTATAGAAAGCTCAAAAATTAAAGAAAAAGCATATGTAGAACAATTAGAAAATGGTTTAACTGTAATTATTGTTCCTAAAAAAAATACAAAGAAAAAATATATAATTTGGGGAACACATTTTGGCTCTATAGATAATAGATTTATAATGCCAAAAACAGAAGAAGAAGTATTTATACCAGATGGCGTAGCACACTTTTTAGAACACAAAATGTTTGAGCAACCTAATGGAACAAATAGCTTAGATACTTTAATGGCATTAGGAATTGATGCAAATGCCTATACTACAAATGACCATACTGCATATCTTTTTGAATGCACAAATCACTTTGAAGAAGGCTTAAATGAACTAATGGACTATGTGCAGCATCCATATTTTACAGACGAAAATGTTGAAAAAGAAAAAGGAATTATTGGGCAAGAAATTAATATGTATGATGATGACCCATCATGGAAATTATATATTAATGCAATGAATTGTATGTACAAAGAAAACCCAATAAAAATAGACATAGCAGGAACAATAGAATCAATTAGCAAAATTACGCCAGATGTATTATATAAATGCTATAACACATTTTACCACCCATCAAATATGATAATGGTAGTATGTGGAGACTTCATTCCAGAAAACCTAATAGAAGAAATAAAAAAACGTTTACTTCCAAAAGAAAATCAAGGAGAAATAAAAAGAATTTATCCACAAAAAGAAGATAAAATAAATAAAAAATATGAAACTGCACAAATGGAAGTTAGTGTACCAATATTTATGCTAGGCTTTAAAGACATGCAAAATAGTAAAGAAGAAAAAGTAAAAAAACATATTGCAATAGAAATACTATTAAATATGATTATAGGAAAAAGTTCAAAATTATATGCAAAATTCTATAAAGAAGGTTTACTTTTATCTGAGCCAAGCTTAGACTATGAATTTAGCAATGAATATGCACATATTTTAATATCTGGAACTTCAAAAGACCCTAAAAAAATAGAACAAGGAATTTTAGAAACTATAAAACAAATGAAGGAAAATGGATTAGATGAAGAACATTTTGAACGTATTAGAAGAAAAGTTTATGGAGATTATGTAGTAGAATATAATAGTGTTGGAGATATTGCTAGAATGTTTTTAGCAGATACCATAAAAGGGGTGCAAACATTTGACTATATAGAACAATTTGAAACAGTAACAAAAGAATATACACAAGAAATATTAAAATCAGTATTCAAGGAAGAAAATGAAATATTATCAGTAGTAAATCCAATACAAAATTAAAATATTTATAAAGCTAATTTATAGAGTTATTAATTTAAAATTTATAATTAACAATAAATATTAATAAAAAAACACCAAATAGTGCAAAAGCATTATTTGGTATTTTTTATAAAGAAATTTAAGACATATTTTACAGAAAAATAAATAAATATAAAAGTCTATGTAATTTTATGTCGAATTATAGTAAAAAAAGAAGAAATATGACATACGAAAAACTAGCAAAATACTACAAATACTAAGAAAAAACATTGACTAATATGTAAAAATATGGTATTTTAAAAATATACAAAAGATAAAAAGAAGAAAAAGGAGAGTGGAATATATGTTAAATGATGAAATTTGTAAACTAAGAGAAAAATTAAACCAAAGTATAATTAATGGAAATGATTATGACATTACCTATCAAATAAGCATAGAACTAGACGAGTTAATAGCTCAGTATTACAGTACACAAATTAGAATACCTAAAAATAGTAAAAGAAATGGAAAAACAAAAAAGCTGGTTTTAAGTCAATAAACTAAAAAAGCTAAATCTATTAAGTGATTCTTTGTCATTAATTTGACGAAGAACCACTTTTTTATGCCATCCTCAATATCTTATTATTTTAATCTTATAATTTCCTCTTTAGTTAGTCCAGTTATTTCTATAATCGTTTCAATATCTATTCCTTTATATAGCATTTTTTTAGCAGTTTCTAATTTTGCCTTTTGTTCACCTTCTTTAAGTCCTTCTATTTTGCCATCTCTTCTTGCCTCGTACATTAACTCTTCTTGATCCATTCTTTGTATCTCTGCTTTTAATGCCATTCTTCTTAGAATATCATCTTGACTTATTTTGTCTAACTCTTCTTTTGCCTCTTTTATATTCTCATTATTCTCCATTATCTTTGCTACCTCCCTATTTTCTGGATTTTCCAAAAACATCATCCATTGTAGCATTTCGTTTTTTCTATTTCTTTCATATTCTTTTATAGCCTTTGGTAGTTCAATTATATCAATCTGTAAATATGGCGTCAATATCTTTTTTAAATATTCTTCCTCTCTTATCTGCCATTTTGTATGACTTTTTGATATTTCTTTAAATTCTTTTATTTCATCATCTACTATTATTATACTTATTGTTTTTCTTAAACTTCTATATTTTTCTCCAATTTGCAAATTTGCTACATACATTTTTGACCAATAGTACAAAAATCTTTCTAACATTTTCTCATGTGATGTTAGCTGCACTTCTATATCACATTCTATGTTTTCATTTATTACTGCTCTTAAATCTAATCTGCCATTTTTTTCTTTAATATTTTCATTTAATAAATCTTTGCTTTTATCTAACTCTAAGCTATGTATTTTAATATTCAGTATGTCTTCTATTAATGCCTTAGTTATGCTTTCTTTACCTCTTGTAAATAATGCTTGAAATACTACATCGTTCTTTGGTTGTAATATTTGCTTTTTTTCATTTGTTTGATAATTTGTCTTACTTTCTGTCATAATTAATTCTCCTTTAAATATAAATTTTATATTGTTAAGCAAAAGGCAAATTTAATAAAACAAATTTTAAATTATTTAATAAGGATTTTCTAAAAGATTCATAAATAAATATTACATATGAGTAAATTTTTGAATAAATAAAATTTGATATAAATATATGAAATAATTAATTTAAATTAAAAATATTAAAATAAAAATTTCTGCTACTAAAAATGACTTTTGAATAAAATATAATACTTTAATTATACAAAGCTATCATTTATAATTCAAGAAAAATCGTATGCCAAAATTCGACATTTTATACTAATTTATATATAATGAACAATTGATTCTAGAATAACTACCAAGAATTTTATATATGTTTTTTTGTTTTACCGCAAAAAATGTTACAAGGGTATTACAATTATATGACATTTATATTAAAAAATAGCAAATGAATAAAAGATATGTTAATATAATACTTGAAAATATGCAAATAATAGTGTATAATTAAATATAACTATAGCTATGAATAGGAGGAAGAACAATGAAAACAAATAAAAAAATTATTATTTTTATAATGTTAGTTCTTTTTGTTATACTTGTTACTCCTATATATAGTAAAGCCACTACTGGAGATAACCCAATAGAAAATCCAGGACATTATGCTCCTGGTAAGGTAGACGGTTCTGACATTACAGCTGTAACGAATAAAGTTGGACCTATATTTGGAATTATAACTACCATAGGAGGAGTAGTAGGTGTATTAGTAATTATAATTATAGGAATAAAATACATGGTAGGAAGCGTAGAAGAAAAAGCGGAATACAAAAAGACTATGATACCTTATTTAATAGGAGCAATTATGTTAATAAGCATTACAGGTATTTTAAATCTATTTGCAGGAATTATATCCAATATAACGAGTAAAATATAATCAAAATTAAATAAAATATTGAAGAATATTTTATTATATATTATAATTAAGAAAAGAGGTAAGAAAATGGAGGCTAAAAAATGTATTATAATAATTTCAATAATTATACTTTTTATAACATTATTTTCTATGCAATATTCCATTACTTACGCATCATTTTCTGGCGAAGTTATAGGTGGAGCAGATGATTTTATAACTGATGGATCAGATTCTAAAATCTCATCAGATAGTCTTAAAAATTTATCAGACAATATTTATAACATCTTATTAGTAATAGGAGTAGTTATAGCAGTAATTGTAGGAGCAATACTTGGAATTCAGTTTATAACAGGAAGTGTTGAACAAAAAGGAAAAATAAAAGAAGCATTAATTCCATATTTTGTAGGCTGTGGAGTTATATTTGGAGCATTTGGAATATGGAAATTAGCAGTTATTTTACTTGGATCACTTAATTAGATTTTAAAATTATTCCAAACATATTGGAATAAATCAAATAAATAATAAAAAATAAAAGGAGGAATACATATGCAAAAAGCTATGAAAATTGTTAGCACATTATTAGTAATTATGATGCTTTTATTTACAGTAAGCACAGTAGTTAATGCTTCAGATATAGGCAGTGTATTAGATCAAATGGAAGAAGGCAAAGGAGAAGTTGGAGATACTGCAAATGGTGTAGCAAAAATTGGTGGACAAATTGCTAGTATTTTAACAACAGTTGGTATGGTAGTAGCTGTTCTTGTATTATTAGTTTTAGGTATTAAATATATGATGGGTAGTGCATCAGAAAAAGCAGAATACAAGAAAACAATGATTCCATATGTTGTTGGTGCAGTATTAATTTTAGGTGCATCAGCTATTGTAAGAATAATATTTAGTATAACAATTACTTAATATTACAAGAACATTACATAAATATTACAATTATATTAAAAAGTGCATTTTTATGCACTTTTTTTTATTTATGGGTTACAATTTTCGATATTATTTGCTATAATAATATATAAGTAAAAGTATATGAAATTTACTTATAAAAACAAAGGAGGAAAGCTAAATAATGGGTACATATGAATTACCTAGAAATGTTAAAGGTGAGAGCAGAATTTTATTTATATTTTCTACAAAAGCATTAATATATACAGTAGTAGGCGCAGGCATAGGGTTGCTATTTTATTTCATATTCTCTATGCTAAATATGCAAATAGTAGGAATAGCAATTGTAGCATTATTTGCACTAATTGGATTTGCAATAGGTACATTAAAAATGCCTGAACTTGGAAAATTTGAGTTTACTAAAAAAACAGGTGGAGAAAACTTAGATGATATAATACTTAGATTTATAAAATTTAAAACAAAAGGAAAGAAAATATACATATACAAGGAGGGAAAAAACAATGATTGAAATAATTACATATGCAATAGTAGGTATTTTAATACTTATGTTTATATTATTAGCAGTCCTTTGTATACTATATTTTAAATCAAAATCTAAAGGCTCACAAAATGGACAAGCAAATATACCAGAAACAAAAGCAAAAACTTCAACAAAATCATATACTATAGAATCAGTTTTTGACTTTATGGAATTTGATAAAATAGAAGATAATATGATTTCCACCAAAAATGGTAGCAAATATATTATGGTAGTAGAATGTCAAGGTGTAAACTATGATTTAATGTCAGAAATAGAAAAAAATTCTGTAGAAGAAGGTTTCATTCAATTTCTAAATACATTAAGACATCCTATACAAATATATACACAAACAAGAACAATAAATCTAGAAAATAGTATACAAACTTATAAAAATAAAGTAAAAGAAATAGAAGAAAACCTAGAAAAAGAAAAACAAAAATATGAGCAAATGGTAAGTTCAGGAAACTATTCAGAGGAAGAATTAAAAGCAGCTTTTTATGAACTTACAAAGCAAACCAACCTTTATGAATATGGAAAAGACATTATATATAACACAGAAAGAATGAGCTTAAACAAGAACGTACTAAATCAAAAATATTATGTAGTAATTCCATATTACCCAGAGGAACTAGGAGAAAACAACTTTGATAAAAAAGAAATTAGAAATTTAGCATTTTCAGAATTATATACAAGAGCTCAATCTATAATAAGAACATTATCTGCATGCGGAGTAAATGGAAGAGTTTTAGACTCAAATGCTTTAGTAGATTTATTATATGTAGCATATAACCGTGATGATGCAGAAGTTTATGGTATAGATAAAGCAATTAAAGCAGGCTATAGTGAGCTATATTCAACAGCACAAGATGTTGTAGATAAAAAAATGAAAGCTTTAAATGAAAAAATTGAAAAAGAAGCATTTGAAATGGCTAACCAAAAAGTAATAGAAGCAAAATCTGAAAAAGAACAAGAACTAAATAGAAAAGAAGAAAGCCAAGAAGACTTAATAGCAGAGCTAGCAGCAATGATAATTGAACAAAATAAATCAATGGTAGGAAATGACGTCGCTGAAAGAGCTACGCAAAAAGTAAGAGAAGAAGTACAAAAGAGAAGAGGAAGACCAAAAAAACAAGAAACCTTAGAAAAAGGAGGTACAAAAGAAAATGAGCAAGAAAAGCAAACAAAGAGAAGAAGAGTTGCAAAAACAGCATAATGACTATACTAAACCAGATGAATTTAAAATTTTAAAAAAGAAAACTATTAAAGAATTAATAGCTCCATCAGGAATAGATACTAGTAATATAGATCACTTAGAAATCATTTCAAATGTAACTAGATATGCAAGAAGCTTTTTTGTATCAAGTCTTCCTAGAATGTGTACATTTCCAGAGTTATTTAGAGATATGTACTTATTTGGAGATATTAATACATCAATATATATAAATCCAATACAAGAATCTAGATCACAAAACGAATTAAACAGAGTTATTAATGAACTAGAAACAGAAAGAATTGTTGCAGCAGATAGAGGAAACATTAATAGAGAAAGTACATTAGGACAAAAAAGATTAGAAGCAGAGCAACTTAGAGATGAAATTGCAGCAGGTTATAATAAACTTTATGAAGCATCAATTGTTGCAACACTATTTGCATATAGCTTAGAAGATTTAAACAGATACACAAAACTACTATCAACAGAAATGTCTAAATCTTTAGTAAATGTAAAAAGTGCATGGGCAATGCAAGAAGATGCATTTAAATCAAATCTTCCTTTAATGGAAGATAAAATTAAAAAGGTACATACTTTCGACCGTAGATCTATGGGAACAGTATTCCCATTTACTACATCAGAAGTTGGACATCCTACAGGAATACCTTTAGGGATAAATAAACAAACTGGAGTGCCAATTTTATTTGACAACTTTCATAATAGTTTAACAAACTATAACATGGTTATATTTGCTAAATCTGGTGCTGGTAAATCAGTTACAATGAAAACTTTAATATCTCGTTCAGCAGTTTTAATGGGAATTCAAAGTTTAGCACTAGATGCAGAAGGTGAATATAGCATAGTTGCAGAAAGCTTAGGAGGAATAAATGTAGTTTTATCTCCAACATCTAAAACAATTATAAATATATTTGATATTGAAACAGAAGTTGTAAAAGATGAAATTACAGGTAAAGATAGAACAGTTCTAAACGTAGAAAATAAAGTAGAAGATGTAACTCAAGCTTTACTTACAATGGCAAGAGGAAGCACTAGAAGCCAAGAAGTAAACGAACTTACAAAACAAATTATAGCAGAATCTGTATCAGAAGAATATGTAGCACATGGAATTACATCAGATCCAAATAGCTTATACACATCTCCAAATGGAGGCTTAGACTCTAATATATTAGGAAAAGAAAAGAAAAAAATGCCTACAATTGGCTCATGGTACAAAAGAATTCAGGAAAAAGCAGCAAACAATACAAATGTTGACTACAATTTCCATTATAGCTATTTACTAAAAGTTATGAAGCAATACATAAGAGAATATGATGGGCAAATGGCATATTTTGATGGACAATCTACATTCGACTTATTAGATGGAACATTATTTATTAACTTAGACATATCACAGCTAGAAGAAAGATTTGCAAGGCCTTTAGCACAGCAAATATTACTTGCATGGATTTGGGAAAAATATGTTAAGAAAAATAGTGAAGATAGAAATAAAGCTGCTAAAAAAAGAGTATTAGTAGATGAAGCTTGGATGCTTTTACCATACCCCGAAGCAGTAGACTTTTTAAACACAATGGCACGTCGTGCTAGAAAAAGAAATGTGTCGCTTGCAATTATATCACAAAGATTTCAAGACTTTTATGAAAAACCAGAAGCACAAGCGGTGCTAACATCATCAGATACAAAGCTATTTTTAGCACAAGATAAATCAGAGATTCAATATTTAAAAGAAGTATTTAAACTAAGTGAAGGAGAAGCAGGTTTCTTAGTTACTTGCTTAAAAGGTGAAGGATTACTAAAAGTTGGAGCGGATAGTGCAATTATTCAAATCCAGCCTACAGCAAAAGAATTCGAGTTTGTAGAAACAAACTTAAATAAATTGGCACAAAGGAAAAGAAACAAACAAGCGGTTTAATTTATTAGGGGGAGTTATGAAAAAATTACTTACAAGCCAAAAGTTTATACAAAAGACATTTATATCAATAATAATAGTATTATTGCTTAGTTTTTCTGTGCCAGTAAAGTCTCAGGCAGGAATAGGAGGAATGCTATTAGATCCATTATTTGACTTAGTATCGACAATATTTGATGTTGTAACAGGTGCACTTCAAGTATTTTTACTAGATGGAAATTTTGGAGTTGATAGTGGTGCAAATGTTTTTATGATACATAGTGATGAAGTACCACCTGATTCAGAGGTGTTAGCACCACCTGATGCTACTGTTATAGAAAGCAATAAGTTTAATGCCGATGATTATAATAATTCTATATGGGGAACAGTATATGCTGTACCGAATATGAAGTATACACCTGATAAAATTTTTGCAAATAAAATACCAGCATTAGATATTAATTTTATAAGCCCAACAGATTGGACACAAGAAAAAGATAGTGATGGAAATTTAATATATGAAAATGGCGATGCAATGAATAAACGTTCAATAGCTAGTACGCTTCATAGAACAATAGCATCATGGTATGTATCGCTTAGAAATTTAGCTGTGGTAGGTTTAATGCTAGTTTTACTATATGTAGGTATTAGAATTGTAATAAGTTCTACTGCTGCAGATAAATCAAAATATAAACAAATGTTAGTAGACTGGTTAGTAGCATTATGTTTACTATTTACACTCCATTATATAATGACATTTACCATTACGATTGTAGATGAAATATCAGAAACAATATCTCGGAAACGCAGGAAACAATATAATTTTCGAAGTATCAGGTACAAAATATCAAACAGATACAATGGGATTCATACGATTTCAGGTACAATCCTCAAATTTGACTACTAAATTGACGTATTTAATATTATATATAGGAATGGTATGTTATACTTGTTTATTTACATTTAAATATTTAAAAAGGGTATTAATTATTGCATTTTTAACATTAATTTCACCATTAGTTGCTTTAACGTACCCAATAGATAAAATTAGAGATGGAAAAGCACAAGCTTTTGACCTATGGTTTAAAGAATATATATTTAATGCATTAGAACAGCCATTTCACCTAATTATTTATACAATATTTGTTACAAGTTCTATAGACTTAGTAAGTATAAATCCATTAATAGCAATAATAACATTAGCATTTATAGGTCCAGCTGAAAAAATATTAAGAAAATTCTTCGGATTTGATAAAGCTGGAACAAGTGGAGCATTAGGAAGCTTTGCAGGTGCAGCAGGAGGATCAGCAGCATATCATATGTTAAATAAGGCTATGAGGGGGAAAGGTGGAAAAAGTGGATCAGGAGGATCTGGAAAAAACAATAATATTAGAGATAAGGACCAATTAAAAGATCCAAATGCACCAAGTGGAGTAGATGGATTCACAGATCCACCACTATCTAGTGGATCAAATAATTCAAGTAATTCTAATGAATCAAATGCATCAGAAGAAACGGCACAGCAAAGGATGGTAGATGCTTATGATGAAAATAATTTTGGAACCAATGATTATGATCCTGCTGAAAGAGAAGCAATGGCAAGAGAAGCATATCAACCAGAATCTCCAAACTTGTCAAGGGAAGAATTTGCAGAACAAATGAGAATGGTTGGTTATACAGATGAAGAAGCAGAACAGCTAACAAGAGAACAATATGGAGAAAATGCAGATAATTCTGCTCAAGATACTGGACCAGAATCTGCAGGAAGAACCTTACCAGAGTCTGAGAGACCAACTGACCGAGAACCTGCTCAAACACCAATTCATGATATGCATGAACAAATGTCAGAGGAGAGAGAATATAGAGGGTTAAGAGGAGGAATTCACGGAGCAGGTCAGGCTATAAAAAGTAGAGCATCTATGACACTGGGAAACAAACACTGGTGGCGAAAAGTTGGTAGAAATACACTAAGAACCGGAGGAAGATTAGCTGTGGGTGCTGTTCATACAGCTGGTAGAGTCGCTGCTGGAGCTGCTGTTGGTGCAATTGGAGTTGGAATGGGTATTGCTGGTGGCGATTTAGATGATGTTTTCAAATTTGGTGCAGGAGGCTTTGCTTTGGGTGCATCAGTAGGTGGAAATGCTTTAAACAATACAGTAGATAGAATCGGTAGAGGAATAGCTAATAGTGCACCAGTACAAGGATTTATAAGTGGATTTACTGGTAACACTTCTACAGATAGAGCATTACATAGACAAGCAGAAAACTTGAACACAAATTCTGATTTTATAGAAAGTGTACAAAGAGAATACATGCCAAATGGAGAAGAACTATCTGGCAGAGAATTAAGACAAGCAACAGAGCGTGCAACAGAATTTTATAATAATGGAATTACAGATGCTTCTGATATAGGGAAAGCATTAAAATTGGAAGATAGTGTTATTAAAGGCTTAGATGAATCTAGTTTAGATGAACAAGCTAAAACAAATTTAGCTAGACAACAAGCAACTACAGCAACAAAACTAGCTAAACAAATAAAAGATCCTACGAAGTTAACAGATGAAAAGTATGTAAAAAATTTAACAGATTCTTATACAAGATCAATAATGAAAAGATCTTCTTTAAATGAAAGAGATGCTAGACAAAACGCAGAGAAAATAATGAGAATGGTAAAACAATTCCATAAAGTAGATTAATGGATATGGAGGCTATAACACATGAGAAAGTTATTAAAATATTGGTATGCAAACAAAAGAAAAATATTAATAACTATTCGGTGTTATAGCCCTTGTTATTATATTGCTTAGGATAGCAAATGAAATGGTAAAACAGCAAAATAGTAATACTACAACATATTATAATACAGAAGCGCAAGATGTTACAAAACCAAACAATCCTGTTATAACAGATCAAAAAATAAATCAAAAAGAAGTAGAAGATAATTCAAACATAATTAAAACATTTGTAGAGTATTGCAATGAAAACAAATTGCATGAAGCATATAATATGTTAACAGATGATTGCAAAGAGCAAATATATAATACAGAAGATATATTTAAAGAAAATTATATAAATCAAATTTTTAAAACAAAAAAATCATATAAACTTGAATTATGGGCAAAAAATAATAACTACTATACTTATAGAATTATTTATACAGATGGAAATGCACTTCAAACGGGAGGATATAATTCTAAAAATAACTATATGGACTATGTTACTGTTGTAAAATATAATAATGACTTTAAATTAAACATTAATCAGTTTATAAAAAAAGAAAATTTAAATAAACAAAAAATTGATAATAATTTTGAAATAACAATAAATAGTAGAACTGTATATATGGACTATGAAAGCTATAATATAACAGTTAAAAATAATACCGAGAAAACAATATTACTTAATGATGGAAAGAACACTAAGGACATTTATTTATTAGATAATAGTGATATAAAATATACATCATTAATTAATGAACTAGCAACTAGTCTTTTAACAATTAATTCTAAATATACAAAAACATTTAATTTAAAATTTAATAAAACATATAATACAAACATTAAAATTACAAATATGGAAATAAATAATATTTATTTAGATAAAGAAAAATATGATTTAAATCCTAATGATGAGGATTTAGAAAGAGTGAATATAACAATAGATTTATAAGAGGAGGTGTAATGAATGAGCAATGAGGAAAATGAAAAACAAAATAAACAAGCAAAAAAGGTAACAAAAAAAGTAACGAAAAAAATAATTGTAGCTATTATGCCAATTTTAGTTTGCATTCTTATTGCTCTAATAGTTGCATCTGCAGTTTATGCAATTATTTCACAAGTTGTTGATACAATAAAAAATATAGGACAATCTATTATAAATTTCTTTTTAGGTGATGATAACGGAATAAAAATTACGGATGAGCAACTAGACAGCATAATATCAAGAGTAGAAAGCCTGGGAATTGATTTCGATGATCTGGGGCTACTGGGTGATGTAGATTATTCATCAGAAGATGTTCAAGAAGAAATGCAAAAAGAAAAAAGAAAATATATGAGAATGTTTGTAGAAGCTCAAGTAGTTACGCAAGAGTTAAATAAACGGCGGCAGAGGATTACAGGGACAAGTATATTTATATCGTATGAACTCAGATGGAAGTAAGAAAAAATTAGATTATAAATCATATGATAAATTTAAAGAATTAATTAATTCAAATGATCCATCGGTTACAGAATATTTTTCTACAAATTCAAATGGAGAACTTATCATAGTAGAATATGAATCTACTAGTGAAGAAATAATAACAGAACGTACAGATGCAGAAGGAAATAAAACTACAAGCCCTAATTCTAGCACGGTAACTCCAGTATCTAAATATTCAGAAAAGGTAATAGATTATAAAAGCATAATTTCGCAATATGCAACACCAATTTCGTTTTTTATTGAACTCGGAACTGTTACAAGAAATCCAGAATTTTTAGAAAAAGTAGCAGAGTTAGTAAAAAAAGATGCAAAAATAGAATTAATAGTTTTAAATAAAAGTATAACAGAACAAAAAATAAAGTCAGATACTTATACGGAAAATGTATATGAAAAAGTGGGAAATAAAGAGACTACTACTGTTACAACTGTAAAGGACTCTACAACAAATAAAACAATAACTCAAACTTCCGATGTAAAAATTTCTTATGTTAATACTTGGATTTGTAGTTTTAAAGTTACATATAATAAGCTAACCAATCCACAGACTGTTGAAAAACAAGATTTAGAAAGCGCTCATAAACATTTAGAAGATCCAAGTGAACTTAAAGATAATTTGCAAGGAGATGGAAATGTAAAATGGTATACAAATCCATCAGCAACATATAATGAAGAAATAATTACGGAATCTTATGACAATGGAACAACATCTGACTATGTTGATAATACACAAAATTTTATAGATTTATTAGATAAAGAATATAAAATACCAAATTCAAATGAAAAAAGATCAGCAGTCTCATACTTAAAATCAGGTGCAGAAGTTCTTTTTCAACTTTTACGCCAAAACCCAGAAACTCAAGGTATGGAACAAGTGATGCGATACATAATGTATAAATATACAGGAAGAAGCTACGGAGTTACAAGCCTAGATTTTAGTATATTTGCACCTAACACTTTTTCTAGTTATAGTAGTGGCATTATAGGAAATACTTTAGAAGATAAATTATGGTTCAGTTTAAGAAATATGGGTTATTCAGAATATGCTGTTGCGGGATTAATGGGAAATCTTAAGTATGAATCTGATGGATTTAATCCCTCAGCAATTGAAGGAGGTACGGGAGAAGGAATAGGGCTAGCTCAATGGTCATATGACAGAAAAACAGCTTTAATGAATTATGCAGAATCAAAAGGAAAAACTTGGCAGGATGAAGATACACAAATAGAATTCTTAGTGGGAGAATTAACCAGAGGTGGCGGAGCCAATGGATATGCAACATATCAGTTTATGGAAAAGAACGGTTACAATGAAGAAAAATGGAAAAACGCATCGAGTGCATCAGAAGCGGCAGAAGCATTTTGCTATTCTTTTGAAAGACCTGGAAATCCAAGTGGAAGCTTGCCAACTAGAAAACAATATGCAGAAGAATATTACCAAAAATATAAAGACAAAGTAATGTATGAAGGAGCAGTTGACTATTATAAATTTGATGGACATACGTTTCCACATTATAGACAAGGAAATTATGCTGACCATAGATATGGAGCTCCAGGTAGAACCATAAAAAGTAGTGGATGTGGTCCAACGAGTTTAGCTATGATATTAGCTGGGCTTTTAGATAATCCTGCAATTACACCTGTTCAGGTAGTTGAAGCTGTAGATGAATACTATAATGGAGATTGGAGTAAATATTATATGCAAGGAGCAGGTACAATTTGGGGTGGACTATTTAATAATGGCTTCTTAGAAAAGTATTATGGAGTAAGAGCAACGGAAGTAAGTACAGAAGATGGAATTAATCAAGTGGCATCAGGTAAATATGCAATAGGTAGTGTTTCTGGACATATATTAGCAATAATTCCTCCTCCAGAACAATATCAAAATCAAGGTTATAAATTTTTTATAATAGACTCAGGAAGAAGTTTAACTGGACCATATAGGACCTCAGCAGAAGTAAAAGCTAAAGGAGATAGTGGAGGAATATTTAATGTTAAGCGTATAATTGAAAAAATTCAATAAATAGGAGGAATAAAATGCAAAATTTAAAAAATATGATAATACCTATAATAATTATTATTCTTCTATTAATAGTTATGCTAATAATTTTACTGAAATATCAATACTCAAATGGACAAAATGAAAATGTAAATAATATTTTTGACAATGAAACAATATCTGGAGATATCTATGATTATGATAATGCTAAAACAGAAATAGTAACAGATGAGATTAATTTTTATACAGTTTCAAATTGTGTTTCTGAATATTTAAATAAGCTAAATAAAAATAATTCTAGTTATTATGGTACTGATGAAAATGGAAAATATGTAAAAGTAATAGATGACTCTGCTATAGCACAACTAATAATGGATTTATTAGATAAAGACTATGTAATTCAAAACAAAATTACAATAAATAATGTATATTCTTATGTAGAGCAAGTAAATGAACAAGAATTATTTATACCATTAAAAATGAATATTTTACCAGGAAGAACAACAGAGAAATATGCAGTGTATGGTTATACTCAAAGTATAGAAAATAAATTTATAAGATATATATATATAATTGTTACACTAGATGTAAAAAACAATACTTTTTCTATAGAGCCATTATTAAAAAATACATATAAAGATATTAATGAAATAAAGTTAAATAATCAAAACATAGAAATACAAAAAAATAGTAATAATTCTTATGTATATGAAAAAATAAACAGAGGATATATTTCAAATAAGTATTTAGATAGCTTCAAAAAAATGATGCTAGGAAATTCATCTTTAGCTTATGAATATTTAGAAGAAAATTATAAAAATAAAAGATTTGGAACTTATGAAAAGTTTGAATATTGGATAGAAAATAATAGAGAAAAATTAAATATAATAAATTTATCAGAATATTCAACACAAATTAAAGACGATTATACACAATATGTTTTTATAGATAACTATGGAAATTATTATATTTTTCAAGAAATCACACCAATGCAATATAAAGTTATATTAGACACCTATACATTAGACTTACCAGAATTTGTAGAAAAATATAATAGTTCTACAAATGAAGAAAAGGTATTATTAAATATTCAAAAATTCCTTGAAGCTATTAATAATGCAGATTATGAATATGCTTATAATAAGCTAGACGAAACATATAAAGCAAACAACTTTAAAACATTAGCAGATTTTGAAAAATATATAAAAGAAAACTTTTATGAACAAAATAAGGCTACTGCAAAAAATGCAGAAAAACAAGATGATGTATATTTGTATACTATAACAATTTCAGACGCATCTAGTAAAAATGAAAAAACTATTACTAAAACTTTTGTAATGCAATTAAAAGAAGGAACAGACTTTGTAATGTCATTTAGTGTAAACTAATTTTATAAAAAAGAGGGCAAAAAAATAAAAGCCCTCTTAATATATATAAGGAGTTAATAATGGAAGAGAAAAGAAATAAAGAATTACATGAAAAAATGTTATCTATAGTAGACTTAATTGAACAAGGAGTAGATAGAAATCAAACATCAGTAGATACTATTACATTTTATCAAGACTTTGAATTTACTCAAAGTGGATTTAAAGACAATAATGTATTTGTTGCAAAAGTACAAAATTTAAAAGATAGCACTACAACTTATGAAATATACTCTGAGAGTTCAAATAGCTTAATTGCAACAGTAAATGAACATGGAAAATTGCATTTCATGCCAGAATATATAGAAAAATTAAGAGAAGATTATGGAAAATATTTTACAAGATTAAAACTTGAAGATTCAGATTTTGAATTACCAGATGAGTTACAAGTAGATGATGTGGTTTTAACAAAATCAGAAATGGCACAATCTAAAGAAGAAAAACAACATAATAGCTTACAAAAAGGAATGGTCAAAGAAACTTCTCAAGAAGATAAAGAACAACAAGAAGAAAGCGAAGAACAAGAAACTAAAGCAAGTGAAGAAGAAAGTCAAAAAGAAGAAATAGCAAATAAAAAAGGAATACCTACTCATAGCATATTATTTGTAAGAGCAAATAGCAACTTTTACAAAGACCATCCAGAACTTGAAAGTAATTTGTATTTTTATAGAGATAATAGTGGAGTTGTTAAAGCAGAATACATAGATGAAAACGGAAACTCACAGCCATCTAAATTTTTTGAAGATTCTCAAACTTCTTTAAGGCAAGAAACTGTAAGTATTGGAAACGATGGAAATCCTGTTACTAAAAACGTACCATATCAAGTAATGAGAACAAAAGGCTTAAATAGTATAGACAAAGACATTAGAGACATACGTATAAATATTAACATAGACTCTTACGGTTACTTAGACATTGAAGAAGCAAGACAAGGGCAAAATGGAGAATGGTTATCACATGACATAGAACTAAACGGAAGAGACTATAATTCAAGAGCAGTAAATGAAACTACTTCAATTAGAAGTAGAAAAGCAGATCCATCTAAACAAACAGAAGGCTATGAAAAAGCACAAGCAAATGAAGTCGCTAAAGAAGATGGCATACAATATGATGAAATGTATTTAGCAGCCCATGCAGATCAAATCATACAAAGTTTAGTAGATGAAGGCTATCAAAGAGAAGAAGCAATAAGCATATTTAACTATATGTTAGGAGAAGAAAATTTAAGTATGCAAGAAGCTAGAGCAAGAGTTGATAAAGAAATAGAAAATAAATTCAGAAAGAAAGAAGAAGATATTCAAGGAGACGAAGAAGAAGGCAACGGAGAAAATGAAGGAGGAAGTACAGTAAAAAGACAACCTGGCGGACGAAGCATAGGAGAAGATGCTTATGAAAGAAGATTTAATATTTAATAAGTATAAAGTTACTTAATAGATTATTATTTCCAAAAAGCAAAGAGAAATTATAACAAAAGAACATGAGGAATTATTTTAAATAATAAGAATAAAAGATCATCTTATAAAATATAAATTTATAAGGTGATTTTTATATGCAGTATAAAAAACTAATTAACAAAATAATTGTGCTTTCAGCTGTAATATTACTTATACTACAAATTAGTGTATCTTATGCAGACATAGAAGATGAAGAACCACTAAGTTATAATGAAATTCAAAATGAAATAATTCAAACATCAGCCACAATAGAAGATACTTTAAAACTAAATGCACGAATAGGTTTAATATATGATAGAAGCTCTAAAACCATACTATATGAAAAAAATGGTCAAAAACAAGTACCAATGGCAAGCACTACAAAAATTATGACTAGTATTGTGGTGCTAGAAAATGCAAATCTATCAGACATAGTAACAATAGATAAAAAAGCAGCAGGTACAGGAGGCTCAAGATTAGGATTAAAACTAAATGATAAAATTACAGTACATGATTTACTTTATGGACTTATGCTAAAGTCTGGAAATGACGCAGCCGTAGCATTAGCAATTCATGTAGGAGGAAGTATAGAAGGTTTTAGTAACTTAATGAATAAAAAAGCGCAAGAAATGGGACTAGTAAATAGTCACTTTGTAACTCCACATGGCTTAGATGAAAAAGAGCATTATACAACAGCATATGAACTTGCATGTATGGCAGATTACGCTTTAGAAATACCAAAGTTTAAAGAAATAGTAGGAAGTAAAAGCTACAATATCACAATAAATGGAAAGTCAAAAATAATTTCTAATACAAATGAACTATTAGGAAATTTAAATGGAGTATATGGAGTAAAAACAGGATTTACAAATGGCGCTGGAAGATGTTTAGTAACAGCTTGCAAAAGAGGAGAATTAGATATTATAACAGTAGTACTTGGAGCAGATACTAAAAAAATTAGAACATCAGATAGCATAAAATTAATTGAATATGCATATAAAAATTATGAAGTAATTAATATAAAAGAAATAATACAAAATGAGTTTGAAAGATGGAAAAATTTAAATGAAAAACGTATATATATTAATAAAGGTAAAGAAAGTCAAATACATTTAAAAATAAATGAGCTACCTTACGAAGAAATAGCAATAAAAAAATCAGAAAAAGATAGCATTATTACTAATTTTTCTTGTTTATACTATTTAGAAGCACCAGTTAATAAAAATCAAATAATAGGAAGTGCCAAAATACAAATTAAAGATAAAATAATAGGAAATTTAGACATTATGGCAGAAGATATTATTCAAAAAAAAGAAGTTTTAGATTATATTATAGAATTTTTAAAGTTAGTACCTTGACTTTTTTATAAAAATTTGCTATTATTATAATGCTTTATGAAAATAAAGCATATGCGGAAATAGCTCAGTTGATAGAGCGCTGCCTTGCCAAGGCAGAGGTCGCGGGTTTGAGCCCCGTTTTCCGCTCCATTTTTATTATATGAGAAAAATCAAAGATTTTTGCTATGTAACAAGTATATTTAAATGGCGATATAGCCAAGTGGTAAGGCACGAGTCTGCAAAACTCTGATCCCCGGTTCGAATCCGGGTGTCGCCTCCAAGTTAAAACCAATTTCCACAGATTTTTAAGAATTCTGTGGAATTTTTGTAAATGTTTAAAGCTTTTTATATCAAGTGTTTCAACTTCTTTGTAATTTTTTTCAATTTTTTATAATTTTCCAAAAACTACATTAACATTTTTTACAGGTATTAACAAATAGGCACTTTTTAAATAATGGTTTTTATATATAAAAAATACTCCTCCAGTTCGAATACCTGGTTTTGATTTTAATATTTTTTATGGAATATATAATATAATTTATTCGTATAAGTGTATTGACATTTACAAACATATGTTTTATAATACAAACAAAGTTTATCCAAAGAAGGAGTTAGGTTATATATGAATAATCACAATAATATTGAACCAATAAATAAAGACTTAAACTTAGTAAAATATGAAGAAGAAACTGAAATAAATTTTTTAAGGTCACAATTTGTGACCTTAAACGAAAATGAAGGTAGAGGCAGACACCGTAAATATTTGCCATATGTTTTTACAGAACAAGGTATAGCAATGCTTTCAGGTCTATTAAGAAATGAGATTGCAGTTCAAGTAAGTATAAATATAACAAAACTAGATATTAAGAAATTTAATGAGCAATATGGGACACTAAAAATAGCAAGAACAGATAATTTTCATGATAGATTTATTATTATAGATAACAAAGAACTTTATCATTGTGGAGCATCACTCAAAGATTTAGGTAAGAAATGTTTTGGAATTAATAAGATAGAAGGAATAGAATTTATAGAAAATATAAATAAAATAATTAATTTTTAATACCTTTATATAAACTTAAATCCCTTTTTCATAAATTTTAAAATTTGACATAATATATGTACTTTGCTATAATATATACACATTGCACAAGTTGCATTTATATCAATTCAATTTCTTTTAAGGAGGTTACACCATGAGAGTCTTATCAACAAGAAATCCGAAAAGCTGGGAAATTGAAAGAACTTGCACTGGAAACGTAAACGAACATGGCGACGACGGATGCCAAGCACTGCTCGCAGTTTCTGAGGATGATATCTTCATACTTTGCGACTATGGTCATCTAGAGGGTGAAGATGAACAGGTTTACGTTTTCCAGTGCCCGGAGTGTGGCAAATTCACAAGCATCAAAAAAGAGGATTTGCCAGAAGCAGTTAGGCAAAAAGCAATAGACAGGTTCTGGAAAAACATGAACCCGTAAAAAAGGAAAAAGCATATGAAATTAATATTTCATATGCTTTTTCTTATATTTATTTACGGAATCTAGGAAAACAACCAATTTATTCGCCAAAACCCTTGAAAATATGACAAAAATGTAATATAATTGTAATATAAGGCTATAATTTTTTAATAAAATTAGTAATTATAAAATCCGTAAGAGAAAAAAATGTCAATATAAAAAAATATGGAAATCATGTAAAATACTGCTATTGACATGTTAAAAAAACAAAAGTAAAATAAATTTAGATATTAATGTGATTGGAAAGAAGGTAAAAACAATGAAATTAAAAAAAGGAGCGCTATTAGTTATATTATTATTTATATTAGCAATAATAGTTAACTCATTTGGAATGGTACAAGCAGCAATAGATAGTCAAGGTAAAACCTTAAACATTAAATTCTTAAGAAAATCAGGTTATGGCTATCAGTTAGCAAATAGCCAAAAAAATGTATGGAAAATTTATGAAGAACAAAATGATAAAGGTCAGACTATATACTGTTTGAAAGGTGGACCTGGTTTTGGCTCTTATGAAGCAACAATAAAACAACAAGTTTATAAGGCACATTTTGATATGAAAAATCCAGATAGCATTACATCGGGAGCATATAGAAATGCTTTACCTACAAATGAATCAAAATATGCATCTTTAATGTGGCTTTTAGATAATATTTATGTGCCAGCAATTGAAAATGCCTCTCAAGATGAAAAAGATAGAGCTAATGAAAATAAAAATATTTTGTTAGAAGCAGCTAATAATTATGCATCAAAGCAAGGTCTTCCAACTATAAATGGAGGATATGAATTTGATTATTTAACAGATGACGATATTGATGCAGTTCAACAGTTAGCAATATGGTATTTTACAAATGAAGACTCAGAATATCATATAAGTAGTAATAAAAATTTTGAATTTTATTTAAATTCTGTATCAGAAAACGCAGATAGCGAAATGCAACCACTAAGTGGAAGAGGTTCTGGAGTTTCAGACTATTTCCAAAATGGATGGGATAGAATGCATGCGTGCGGAGCATTGTTTAAATATTTAGTAAATACAGCTGAAGCAAATTCAAGCTATAACTATAAAGCTACTTCACAATCACAACCTGTAGAATTAGAAGATACAATAATTACAAGAGCAACTCAAGGAAATAGATTAATATTAGGACCATATAAAATAACACAGTTAAGAAATGATATTAATTATTCTTTAAATGTAACAGTAACAAGTGGAGCTTCAAACAATATTTCAGATGTTATACTTTTAAAATCAGATAAAACAACAACTGAACAAAATATAAAAAATTTAATAGGTCAAGATTTTTACATTTCAGTACCAAAAGATACTGATACTACAAGCCTAACACTAAAAGTTTCTGGTTCATACCTTACAACAACTACAACATATTGGTCAGTAGAAAATCCAAATCCAAAAACAGATCAACCAGTAGTTATTGTAGAAAAACAGCAAGTGCCATTTGAAGATGAAAAGGTATATACATACACACCAGAACTAGAATTTGACTTAGCATTAAGAAAATTTATTACTTCTATAAATGGAAAAACAACTAATATTGATGGAATAAATATAACTAATACAAGAACACCATCAGTTTCAGATGAAGAACTTCAAAGCTTAAAAAATGGTGGAACACAAACAGCTAATAAAGTACATTCAAAAGATCCTTTAAGAGTAGAAACAGGAGATAAAGTAGTATACACCATTAGAATATATAACGAAGGTGAAATAGCAGGCTACGCTAAAGAAGTAACAGACTATTTACCAGATGGACTAAAATTCCTACCAGATAGCCAAATTAATAGAACATACGGATGGACATCTGAAGATGGAAAAACAGTAAAAACTACATACTTAAAAGATAAATTAATTAATGAATTTGATGGAACTACTTTACACTATGAAGACTTATTAATAGAATGTGAAGTAATAGCTACAGTAGGAAACCAAGATAAAACCTTAAAAAATATTGCAGAAATTACAGAAGATAGCGATAAAGATGGAAAACCTGTAGAAGATAGAGATTCTACTCCAAATGATGTTAATAGAAATAACTATGGAGAAGAAAGCCAACAAGATGATGACGATTTTGAAAATTTAATATTAAAAGGAAAATATTTTGACTTAGCATTAAGAAAATTTATCTCTTCAGTACAAACTGGAGAAAAAGTAAAATCATATAATAGAGCTCCAAATGTAAAATTACAAGATTTAGTAAATGGAAAATCTACTACAGCAACTTATGAACATTCAAAAGAACCAGTTAGCGTTTCTAATGGAGATATTGTAACTTATACAATTCGTGTATACAATGAAGGACAAGTTGATGGCTATGCAACTAAAATTACAGACCATTTACCAGAACAATTAGAGTTTTTAGTAAATGATGATTTAAATGCAAAATATGGTTGGACAGTATCTAGTGATGGTAGAACAGTAACAACAGATATTACATCACCAAATACAACAAATTCTGCAAATAAAAATGAAATCTATGAACAAAGAACATCAAATGAAGACAAAGTTTTATTAAAAGCATTTAATGGAACTACTTTAGATTACATAGATGTTCAAATTAAATGTAAGGTAAAAGATAATATAGACCTATATGAAAAAATTACAAACATAGCAGAGATTGTAGAATATAAAAATAATGAAGGTTTAGTAGATAGAGATTCTACTCAAAATAGCTTAACAAATAATAACTCAAAACCAGAAGATAATGTAGTAAATGATAACTTACCTTCAGATGAAAACTTACCAACATACAAAGATACAGAAATTGAACGTGGAGATAAATACATTCCAGGTCAACAAGATGATGATGATTTTGAAAAACTAGTACTAAAAAGATTTGACTTGGCATTAAGAAAATTTATTACAGCAGTAGAAGGCACTGAAATTACAAATAGAGTACCAGTATATAATAGAGAAACTAATACATATACACATCCAAAAGACCCTGTAGAAGTAGCAAATGGAAACATTGTTACATACACATTAAGAATCTTTAATGAAGGAAATACATCAGGGTATGCTACAAAAATAAAAGATGATTTACCAGATGGATTAGTATTCTTGCCAGAACATGAAACAAATATAGAGTATCGTTGGAAAATGTATACAGCAGAAGGAGAAGAAACACAAAACGTAGAAGAAGCTAAATACATAGAAACAGACTATTTATCAAAGCAGCAAGAAGAAACAGATGGCGAAAACTTATTAGAGGCATTTACAGAAGAAATGACAATGCCAGACTACAAAGACGTAAAAATAGCATTTAAAGTAACAGAACCAAATACATCAGATAGAATAATAACAAACATAGCAGAAATAACAGAAGATACTGATGAAGATGGAAATCCAATAGAAGATGTAGATTCAGAACCAAATAATGATAAAGAAGATGAAGATGACATAGATGAAGAACATATAAAAGTAAAATATTTTGATTTATCATTAAAGAAATGGGTAAGTGAATCAATAGTAACATATAATGGAAAAACAACAGTAAATAAAACAGGACATACAGGAGACGAAAATCCAGAAGCACCAGCAAAAGTAGAAATAAAATCAAATCAACTAAGCAAAACGACAGTAAAATTTAGATTTGTAATAAAAGTAACAAACGAAGGAGAAATAGCAGGTTATGCAAAAGAAATTATAGATTATATTCCAGCGGGATTAACATTTAATCAAGCAGATAACAAGCTATGGAGAGAAGAAGACGGAAAAGTATTAACAGATCAATTAAAAGATAAGTTATTACAACCAGGAGAAAGTGCAACAGTAGAGATTGTATTAACATGGAAGAACAGTAAAGACAATTTAGGACAAAAAGTAAACTGGGCAGAAATATATGAAGACGAAAATGAATACAACTCACCAGATATAGATTCAACACCAGGAAATGATAAAGAAGGCGAAGACGACATAGATGAAGCACCAGTAATTTTATCAATAAAAACAGGAGAAACACCTACTTACATAGTTCTAGCATTATCATCAGTTGCAATGTTATCAAGTGGAGTAATATTAATTAAAAAGTTTGTATTATAAACTAAAAAAATAGGGCTTTTGTCTTAAGCAAAATTCATGGTAGTTAAATATCATAAAAACTTAAGATAAAAGCTCTTTCTTTAAAAAATGTTACTTGATAATACTTTTAGATAAAAAATAACGGGCTTTCCTTGAAACAGGAAGGCTCGCTAAATTTAAAA
>CANQTQ010000005.1 GCA_947626765.1 uncultured Clostridia bacterium | reverse complement strand
AATAAGCCTCAAGCAACAACCTATTATATAGGAAATGCTTGAGGTTTTAAAGTACGCCTTTTTACTGAGCGCTTACATTATATATGCATGGAAAGAAAGAAATACATTA
This sequence comes from uncultured Clostridia bacterium, assembly GCA_947626765.1. GTDB lineage: Bacteria > Bacillota > Clostridia > TANB77 > CAG-508 > CAG-273. The sequence continues at coordinate 70,620 of CANQTQ010000005.1, read as the reverse complement.
AAAAGAGCAGAAATACTTAATAAAATAGATGTAGAACTATATCAAAAAAGTAGTAGTAGTTCAGGAATACCAATTGGAAACTATACAAGTCAGTATTTTGCAAATATATATTTAAATGAGCTAGACCATTTTATAAAAGAAAAATTAAAAGTAAAATATTATGTAAGATATATGGACGATTTTATATTATTAATAGAAAATAAAGAAAAAAGCAAAGAAATATTAAAAGAAATAACCAAATTTTTAGATGAAAACTTAGAACTAGAATTAAACAAAAAAACAAATTACTTTAAAGTAAATCAAGGCGTAAACTTTTGTGGCTTTAAAATAAAATTAAAAGAAATACGTTTATTAAAAAGAAGCAAAAAGAAAATGTACAAAAGAGTAAAAATATGGAATCAAATGTATAAAAATCAACAGTTAGATTTTAAAAAAACAAATGCAAGTCTAAGAGCATGGGTAGGACATGCAAGCCACATAACAAAACGTGGATTAATACAAGATGTTGTAAATAAATGTGAATGGATATATAAAGAAACCAATGGTACTTAGGTTGCCATTGGTTTTTTATATTAACACATATATACAGATGCAAAAAAAATTACATTTAATTTGTGAATATAATGTGAAACATAGCACTCATATATTGATTTTGCCAAAATATAGATATATAATGAATTGTAGTTTTTAATTTAAAGGAGATTTCTTAAATATGCTAGAACTAAAAAACATTAAAAAAACATATATAACAGGAGATGAAAAAGTAGAAGCACTAAAAGGAATAAATTTAAAATTTAGAGAATCAGAATTTGTTTCTATACTTCGGTCAAAGTGGTTGTGGAAAAACTACTTTACTTAATATTATTGGTGGTCTAGATAGATATACATCAGGCGACCTTATTATTAATGGCAAATCTACAAAAAAATTTAAAGATAGAGATTGGGATGCATATAGAAATTATAAAATTGGATTTGTATTTCAAAGCTATAATTTAATATCACATCAAACGGTTTTATCAAATGTAGAACTTGCATTAACAATAGGCGGAATCTCTAAAAGGGAAAGAAAGCAAAGAGCAATTAAAGCATTAGAAGAAGTTGGCTTAAAAGATCAAATAAATAAAAAACCAAATCAGCTATCTGGTGGGCAAATGCAAAGGGTAGCTATAGCAAGAGCTTTAGTTAATAACCCAGATATAATTTTAGCAGATGAACCAACTCGGAGCATTAGATACTAAAACAAGTATACAAGTAATGGAAATACTTAAAAAAATATCTAAAAATAAACTAATTATAATGGTAACACATAATCCAGAACTTGCCGAAAAATATTCAAGTAGAATTATTAAAATATTAGATGGTACAATTACAGAAGACTCAAATCCTATTTTATATAATGAAAATACTGAAACAAAAGATACTTCATCAATAGGAAGAACATCTATGAACTTCCTAACAGCATTTAGGTTAAGCCTAAATAACCTATTAACTAAAAAAGGTAGAACCATATTAGTAGCATTTGCAGGCTCAATAGGTATTATTGGAATAGCACTAGTTCAAGCCGTATCAAATGGATTTCAAGGTTATGTAGATAGCATTCAAGAAGATACTTTAACTTCGTACCCACTTAGCATAATGCAAGAAACTACAGATGTAACAAGTATGCTACTTTCAATGACTTCACAAGATGACAAGCCAGAAGAAAATACAGAAGAAGTAAAAGAAAAACAATATATTTCAGATATGTTATCAAATTTAAGCACTAATGATTTAAAAAGCTTTAAAAATTATTTAGAAAATAATATAGAAGAGGTAAATAAAGATATATCATCAATAAAATATTCATATAGTGTAGAACCTTTAATTTATACAACAGATGCAACTGGTAAAATTGCAAAACTTAACCCTAGTAATTTGTTTAGTACTCAATCTAGCATGATGTCATCATTTGCATCAATATATTCTCAAATGACAGATGATAAACAAGCAATTACTAATTCTTACGACATTTTAGCAGGGCACCTTCCAGAAAATTATAATGAATTAATAATAGTTTTATCAGAACCAAATACTATTTCAGACTTACTTGTTTATTCATTAGGTTTAAGAAATACAGAAGAATTAACCGAAATTGTAGCTAAAATAATGAATGGCGAAACTGCAGAAGTAAATAATGAGCCACTTACACTTTCTTATGAAGACTTAATGAATGTAGAATTAAAACTAATAATGGGAACAGATACATATAAATATAATGAAAAATATGATGTATATGAAGATATGACTCAAGATGAAAAATATCTTAAAAACTTATATAATAATGCAATTAACTTAAAAATTGTAGGTATTGTTAGTCCAAAAGAAGGAACAACTTCTATGATGCTAAACCCTGGAGTTTTATATACAAGTGATTTAATAGATTATATAATTAACAATTCTTCAAATACAGAAATAGTAAAAAAACAACTTGCAAATACAGAAGTAGATGTATTTTCAGGATCAAAATTTGATGAAAAAAATAATAAATTAGATTTTGATTTTCAAGATTTAATTAGCATAGATAGCAAAAAGCTTGAAAGTGCTTTTAATATTAAAATAGACCAAAATGCTTTACAAAAACAAACTGAAAATTATATGAAGGAAATAAATAATTCAATAACAACAGATACCGATCCTGCTAGAAAAGACTTTGCAAATAATTTTAATACCTTAGCAAATGGTATATTTAACACTATTGAAGGAGAATTTGGAACAGAAGATATAGAAAGCATAGTTTCTAACTATTTAAATGAAAGCGAACCATCTAAAATATTAAATTCTCTTGAAACAAAATATGTAATTCCAAAAGATACATTTAAACAAACTTATACAGGCTTACTAAAAAGTTTATTACAAATATATGTAACAACATATAGCAACATGTCTTTAGTTTTACCACAAGGTGGAACTACTGAAACTACATCTTCAGAAATGAATACAAATGCACAAAGTGGAAACGTTGCAACTACACCAAATGAAAATGTTATGCCACCTATGCAAACAGGAAAAGCAGTTGTTAATAAAGACATAGTCTCAACTGTTATTTCAGGCTTTACAAATAGTGCAGCAATACAACAAACAGAAAATACAATGGCAAAAGTAATGACAGAAACTGTTATGAAGAAAAATATTTTAACAAAAGTAGGAGAACTTACAACAAACTTAACAAACAGCTTTGCATCAGCATTTAATGTAGATGAAAGCAAAATATCAAGTGCATTTAAATTAAAAATGACAGAAGATGAAATAACTAGAATAGTAACAGCAATGATGTCTGATACTAAAGCTACAGCTAATACTAACTTAATATCTTTAGGCTATCAAGACAAGGAAGAGCCTACTTATATATCATTTTACTTTAATAGCTTTGATGGAAAAGAAAACTTTATAAACTTTATAGATTCTTATAATGAAAAAATGGAATCACAAGGAGAGGAAGAAAAAGTAATACATTATACAGATACAACAGGAATTCTTATGGATTCAGTAAAAACTATAGTAAGTGCAGTTACTTATGTTTTAATAGCATTTATTTCAATTTCTCTTGTTGTATCATCAATTATGATAGGAATTATTACATATATTTCTGTATATGAAAGAACAAAAGAAATAGGAATATTAAGAGCTATTGGTGCATCAAAGCACAATATATCTTCAATATTCAATGCAGAAACATTTATAATAGGCTTATTATCTGGATTATTTGGAATAGGAATTTCATATTCATTAATACCTATTATAAACTCTGTACTTCATTACTTTACAGGAAATATTCCTTTAAATGTAACACTTTACTTTGGAAATGCTGCTATATTAGTAGCACTAAGTATAGTACTTACATTGATTGGAGGCTTAATACCAGCTAAAGCTGCATCTAAAAAAGATCCAGTTATAGCATTAAGAACAGAATAAAAATATATAAAGCACTTTAAAATTAAGGTGCTTTATTTTTGCGTTTTGTCACCTTTTTACAAAATTCTGCATAAGATGTTATAAAATGCTAAATTCTTTCTATAAGGAAGGATGTATTTATATGAAAAAGATAAAAAAAGGTGATATAGTAGGAAGAAAATCCTATGGGAAAGATATTATATTTATTGTAGATAGAATTATAAAAACAAAAGAAAATGAAGAAATTGCTATATTAAAAGGAATTACAATACGCATTGAAGCTAATAGTCCAGTAGAAGATTTAGAATTAATAGAGCCAAAAACAGTTGAAGAGCATGTTAGAGATTTTGAAACAAGAGTAATAAAAAAAATAGAAAAAAAGGTAAAACTGCTAAAGCAAAATTTTCCTTTTCGCGAAAGATTAGTTGTGTATACTGGAAAAATTTTGCACATAGATGGAGACAGAAGATATGGTGAAAAATCACATAGGTATTATAAAAAAATAGGTTTAAATGCTATTGTAAGAAGTATGCCAGAAAGAAAACAACCAATAATGATATCAAGCATGCTACAAAGATACAATCCAGATATTTTAGTATTAACAGGACATGATGGAATGATAAAAAAAGGTACACAATTTAATAACATATATAATTATAGAAATTCAAGGTATTTTATTAAAGCTGTAGAACAAGCTAGAAAACAATCTTTAAAAAAAGATTTAGTTATTTTTGCAGGCGCATGTCAAAGCTATTATGAAGGTTTAATGATGGCAGGTGCAAATTTTGCCTCTTCACCAGCAAGAATATTAATAGATTTTATGGATCCACTTGTTGTAGCAGAAAAAATTGCAACAACAAAAGAAGAAAAATTTGTTACTATACAAGACATACAAGAAGAATTAAGAGATGGTACAAGAGGTGTAAGTGGAACAGGAGGACAGGGAAAAAAGAAAGTTTTGTTAATATAAAGTAAATATAAAAATTTAAATAAAAAATGTCATTTAACTCATATTTTTTATATACTTTTCTTATGGCTAAAGAACTACAAAACAGCCGTAACTATTTTGTAACACAATTGTAATATAATTGTAATAATTAGAAAAATATCCTTTCAAAGTAGCTAATCCGTAAGCAAATATAAAACCGACACGAACATTTCTTTTTTGACAATTTTAGCTTCCAATGATATAATTTGCCTATCTTAAAAAAGTAGGTGATGTTATGATTTGTCCAACCGATATAGCTAATTTAAAAACAGACATTAACGATAAAATCGGACAAAAGATAATTGTCAAAGGTTCGCTTGGAAGATGTAAGTCCTTTGAAAAAGAAGCTACAATAGAAAAAGCTTATCCTAATATTTTTGTTATAAAATATGAGGAAGAGAATAGAAATGTAACTTATAGTTATACAGATATTTTAACAAGAACTGTTGAAGTAGATGTATTTGATGGAACAAACTATAGTCCTTTAATACCACCACCAGTTGTTCAAGCAAAAAGACAAAAAAACCTAGCCTAAAAAATATTACAAAAAATTCCTAATTTTAGGAATTTTTTTTTGACCTTGTCAATATATTTAAGTGAGTAAAAAAATAATAGGGAGGTATTAAAAAATGGCACTAGAAACAGCTAAAGACAGCTTAGTACTTAATCAAATTATTAATCAAAAAACAGATACATTTATGGTAGAAGATGACTGTATTGTTCCTGATATAAAGCCAGATATATTAAATGTTATTAGTAATAGCCGGTATAGTATGTATTTATAAAAAAGAAATTCTAGACGGAAAAATTAGGTTAGATGGTACAGTAAATACTTATATTATGTATTTGGCAGATTCAGAAGAAAATGAAGTTAGAAGTTTAAATACTAATTTAGATTTTACACAAATAATAGACATAGAAAAAGCAAAACCTGGTATGAATTTAGAAACAAATTTAAGTCTAAAAAGTATAGACTGCAAAGTACTAAATGGAAGAAAAGTTCATATAAAAGCAATAATAGAGGTAGATAGTAAAATATCATCTAATGAAACAGTAGAATATATAAAGGAGGTATCAAATTTAAAAGATATTCAATTTTTAAATGAAGATTTTCAAGTTAACTCTTTAATAGGAACGGGCTCTAGTAAGGTTTATGCGAAAGATACTATATCAATAAGTGAATCAGACGACTTAGTTGAGGTAATGAAAACAGATATTAAAATTGTAAACAAAGATGCAAAAATAAGTTATAACAAAATATTAATTAAAGCAGATATGCAAGTAAAAATTATCTATTTAACAACAGATAATAGAATTAATTTAAAAGAAGCTACAATACCAGTAGTTGGCTTTATAGACATGCCAAATATTAGTGAAGAACATATTTGCGATGTAAAATATGAAATTAAAAATCTTGTTATAAAGCCAAATAATATTGAAGAACACTCTATTTATGTAGAAGCTGAAATTGAAGTTTGTGCTCAGGCATATGAAAACAAAGAATTACAAATGATACAAGACTTATACAGTCCAACTGTAGCTTTAAATTTTTCACAAAGGAAAATAAAAGTAATGCAAAAAAGAGAAAACAGAAGTGAAATATGTAACATAAGAGAAAAACAGTCAATTCCAGAAATAGGTTCAAATAAAATTTATGATGTAGAAGTTATGCCAGTAATAGAAGAGCAAACTTTGCTTACTAACAGAATCATGTATAATGGAAAAATAAATTTAAATTATATATTTGCCTCAAATGGAGGAATTGGGGTAAATACAAAGCAAACTTCAATTCCATTTAGTTTTACAATGGACTTTGATGGAATTACAGAAAATAGTCATATAGATACTATTATTGAAATTACACTCCAAGACTTTGTAGTTGCACCAGATGAAACTATAGATGTTAAAATAGATTTAAATTTCACAGCAATTAGTGGAAAAGATGCAAGTATATCTATTATAGATGAAATAGAACAAGACGAACAAAGGGGAGTTTCTAGTAAATATAGCATGGTTATTTATTTTGTAAAGCCTGGAGATACTGTATGGAAAATTGCAAAAAAGTTTGGAAGCACAGTAGAAGATATTACTAGAATAAACCAAATAGAAGATATAAATAATTTGCCTATAGGAAAGCAGTTATTTATTCCTAGATACCATGGATGCTAAAATATACACAAGAAATAAAATAAGAATTCCAAAACTTTCTCCTAAAATACAAAATAATAAACAAATGAATAAGTATTATAAATTAATGAAAATACTTGTTATATTAATAATAGCATTTACAGTTGTTTATTTTTCACTTGAAGCAATTCAGCCAATAATAGAAAAGCAATGCAAGAATATGGCTAAATCAATTGCTACTAAAATTTCAAACAATGAAGCAACGAAAGTAATGGAAAATTATAGCTATAATGACATGCTAAATGTTACAAAAGATGATAATGGAAATGTAAAAATGGTAGAAGCAAATATAGTTACAATAAATCAAATAATTTCGCAAATTCCATTAAATATACAAAACGAAATGGAAAAAACAGAAAATAATACTTTTACAATTAAGCTAGGAAGTTTCTTAGGAAGTAATTTATTTGCAGGAAGAGGTCCAAATGTAAATATAAAAATGCAGCTAATAGGAAACTTAGATACACAACTTAAATCTGAATTTATAAGCGCAGGAATTAACCAAACTCTTCATAGAATATATTTAGAAATAAGCTGTAATATAATTATTTTAACACCATATGAAACAATTGAAGACCAAATTGTAAACCAAGTATTATTAGCAGAGGGAGTAATAATAGGAAATATTCCAAATAGCTATTATAATTTAGATGGATTAGACACAAATAATGCAATAGATATTGTGGAATAATATACATTTAATAAAATTAAAAAAACCAGAAATGAAAAAATTTCTGGTTTTTAATATTTTTATATGAAATATGTAATTATCTCTTACTAAATTGTGGAGCTTTTCTAGCTTTCTTAAGACCATATTTCTTTCTTTCCTTCATACGAGGATCTCTTGTTAAGAAACCTGCAGATTTAAGAGCTGGTCTATATTCACTATTTGCTTCATTTAGTGCTCTTGCAATACCATGACGAATTGCACCAGCTTGACCTGTGAATCCACCACCTGTTACTTTGCAAATAACATCATATTTATCAAGAGTATTAGTAGTAACTAATGGTTGTTTTACTATAACTTTTAATACATCAGTTCCAAAATATTCATCTAGTGCTTTACCATTAACAGTAATATTTCCTTTACCTTCTACTAATCTAACTCTAGCAATAGATTTTTTTCTTCTACCTGTTCCTAAAAAAACAATTTTATCAGATTTTTTTGCCATTTTATTTTACCTCCCACACTTCAGGTTTTTGAGCTATATTTTCATGCTCACTACCAGCATATACTCTTAATTTTTTAGCCATTTGTCTACCAAGTCTTGTATGAGGAAGCATACCAACAATGGCATGTGTCATCATTTTTTCTGGACTTTTTGCTAGTAATTCTCTAGCAGTAGTTTCCTTCATTCCTCCAATGTAACCAGAGAAATGTCTATAAACTTTTTGATCTAATTTTTTTCCTGTTAATTTAACTTTGCTACAGTTAGTAACAATTACATGGTCTCCAACATCCATATGAGTTGTATAAGTTGGTTTATGTTTTCCTCTTAATAATTTAGCAGCCTCAGCAGCTACTCTACCTAATGGTTTATCTGTAGCATCAATTAAGTACCATTTACTTTGAATTTCATTCTTTTTTACACTATAAGTTGTGTTATTCATGGTAATTCATATCCTCCATTCATTTTTCAAAACATTATCTATATGAAACTATTTTTAAGCTACCGGGGAGAAGCTAAAAATAATTACATTCTTATACATGCTTTAATATTTTATTACAAAAACAAGTAAAAGTCAACAATTTATCGAAAATATTTGAAAATCTTTAGCTTTTTGAATTTATAAACCTTTAATTTTTCAAATAAATTAGAAATGATTTTTTACTTTCAAATTGCAACTATTAGTTTTTTTCTTTAAAAACACTTGACAAATACCGTTTATACATAGTATAATCTATAAATGTAAAAAAAAGAAGCAATCCATGCTCACCTTAAGCATATTAGCAAAAAGGTAAATAAACTTACATATTTATATATTTATAAGTTATATTTATGTGTTTAGAGTAATGGATTGATTTAAAAAAATCAATCTTTTTTTATGGAGGTGTTTTATATAAAACAGGATTTACCAATTAATGAACAAATTAGAGCAAATAAAGTGCAATTAATTGATGAAAACGGAGAAAAAAAAGGTTTAGTTAGTTTAAATGATGCTTTAGATTTAGCTTATAATAAAAAATTAGACTTAGTTATGGTATCACCAAATCCAGAAGCACCAGTTTGCAAAATAATGAATTATGGCAAATATAAATTTGAACAAACTAAAAAAGAAAAAGAAGCTCGTAAAAAACAAAAAGTTTTAGAATTAAAAGAAGTTCGAATTACACCTAATATTGAACAACATGACTTTGAATTTAAAGTAAAAAATGCTAGAAAATTTCTAGAAGAAGGAAATAAAGTTAAAATTACTCTTAAATTTAGAGGAAGGGAAATGAATTATATAAAATTAGGAGAAGAAGTTCTTCATAAATTTATAGAAGAATTATCAGATATTTCTTCACCAGAGAAAAGTGCAATATTAGAAGGTAGAAACATGTTTATTATATTAGCTAAAAAAGCTGATAAGTAAAATACATAAATAGCTAAAAATAAAAAGGAGGAAAACTAAAATGCCAAAATTAAAAACAAATAAAGCAGCAAAGAAAAGATATTCATATACAGCTACAGGAAAAGTAAAAAGAACAAAATGTAACAAAAGACATCTTTTAGCAAACAAAACCAATAGAGCTAAATCTAGAGGAAAAGTTCAAGATGCTTATGCAGATAAAACATGCGAAGCAGGAATTAAAAAAATGTTACCATATGGTAATTAAAATTATACTAATAAAAGAAGTTAATAATTATTAAATAATGGGAAATACATTTTTACACTTAAAACAAAAATGTTTATACAAAAAGAATCCCTAACAACAATCTATTTAAGGAAGGTGAAATAAAATGGCAAGAGTAAAAACAGCAAGAATTACACGTAAAAAACATAAAAAAATATTAAAAAGAGCAAAAGGATATTATGGAGCAAAACATTATAGATTTAGAATGGCAAAACAAGCTGTTATGAAATCTGGAAATTATGCTTATGCAGGAAGAAAAGATAAAAAAAGCAATTTTAGAAAATTATGGATAGCAAGAATTAATGCTGCTAGCCGTCAAAATGGATTAACATATAGCAAATTTGTAAACGGTCTAAAGAAAGCAGGAGTTGTAATTAATAGAAAAATGCTTGCAGAAATTGCAGCAACAGATCCAGAAGCATTTGCAAAAATTGCAGAAGTTGCAAAAAAAGCATAAGTTTATTAAATAAATTAACTATTAAAATTTAAAATACACCTTATTTAATATTTACATATAATTTTATGTTATATTAAATAAGGTGTATTTGTTACTTTATTAAATAATTAATTGAATTATAGAACATACTAAAAATATAATTTATTTAAGTAAAAGTATTGAATAAAAAAACAAATTATGTTATTGATATATATAAGAAGAATTTAGACTAAAGAAGAGGAGAAAAAATGAAAAATAAACTTTCTAAGAATAGAAAAATAAATAGAAAATTTGAAAAAGGAATTTCATTAATATCTTTAGTAGTAACAATAATAGTATTATTAATTTTATCTGGTGCAACAATGACAATGGTTTTAGGAGAAAATGGAGTAATAAGAGAAATAAAATCAGCTGTAGATAAAGTAAAAGAAGATGACGATGATACTAGCAAAGAATTTAATGGTGTTGTAGATGAAATGGACGCAGAATTAGGCAAAGATGTAAATATTCAAAATCCACAACCAACTGTACCAGAAGAATTTGATGGAAAAGTAAATATTCCAAAATTAGGAACTGGTATGACACCAGTAAAATGGACAGAAAATAAATGGGAAAAAACAACTCCAGAAGATACAGAGTGGTATAATTATTCAGAAAAAAAATGGGCTAATGCAGTAACAGAAAAAGACGGTGTAGAAAGCTATTGGGTATGGATACCAAGATATGCTTATAAAATAACAAGTGGCTATAACTCAAATAATACTGGAAAAATCGAAATAGTATTTTTAAAAGGCCAAACTAACAAATATGATAAAGATGAAACAGAAAAGAAAGTTGAAGTTTTAACAACTGAACAATTAAACAATAAAAAAGAAAATGAAGGACCAACATCAGGAGGAACATTAGTAGTGCATCCGGCATTTGAAGCAGATAATGGAAATACACAATTAAGTGGAATATGGGTTGCAAAATATGAAGCAAGCCATTCAGATGCAAAAATAGAAGGAGAATCAATACAAAAAGGTGTAAGCGAAAACTTAAGTATTCGCCCAAATGTAACAAGCTGGAGAGAAAGTAGTGTTAGCAGTATGTATGAGGTCTGCCAAAGTTACAGCCAAGCATTAAACAGTCATTTAATAAAAAACATTGAATGGGGAGCAGTAAGTTACTTGGCACAAAGTGAATATGGACTTGGTGCAACAACACAAATAGGTGTAAATGAATGTTCAGACTTTATAACTGGAGCAGGACCAAAAGGAGCATTTTATTCATATAAAGATTTATTAAGTGAAGAAGAAAAGGATAAATTTTTAGCAACAGGAACTGAAGGACAAAAAGCAAGTACTACAGGAAATGTATGGGGAGTATATGATATGAGTGGAGGCTCATGGGAATATGTTGCAGCTTGTTTGACAGGTTATAGTGAGCTTACCAATAAAAGTTCATCTATGATAGACATTTACGAAGGAACTGATGAAAATAGTCAAACAAATTATACAGCAAATAAAAATAAATATGGAGATGCAATATGGGAAACATCTAATTCAGGAGATGCTAATAGTGAATCATCTTGGTTTAACGATTCTTCTAGTTTCCTTAACTCAACTAATAAGGTTCTTAAGCGTGGAGGATATTTTGCAGATGATACAAAAGCAGGTCTATTTAGCTTTAGTAGTTCTAATGGAGAATCTAATGAAAACATTGGCTTTAGACCAGCACTTATAATATATTAACAAAAAAGAGTATAAATAATGAACTTAATTAAAAAACACTCAATCTTTAACTAAGTTCAAAAATATACTCTTTTTTATATAATTTTATTTTTACAATATAATATCTTATAATAAATTTTTTAATAATTATTAATTACATTTAAACTATTTACTGCTTTTTTATTTTAGGTTTTGCAATTAAAGAAGCTAAATAACCAAAAAATACAGCAGCAGCAATTCCACCTGCAGATGCCTTTACACCACCTACAAATGCACCAAGTAATCCTGAAGTTTTAACTTCTTGAATAGCACCTTTAGCAAGGTTAGCACCAAAACCAAGTAGTGGTACTGTAGCACCTGCTCCTGCAAAGTCAATTAAATATTTATATATACCAAGTCCACCTAGTATTGCACCAGTTGTAACAAAAATAACTAATATTCTAGCAGGTGTTAGTTTTGTTTTATCAATTAAAATTTGTCCAATAATACAAATAATACCACCTACAACAAAACATTTTAAAAGTCCCATATAGTCTATACTTTGTATAAAGTCCATATTTACACCTCCATTTCATTTGGCAGTTCTCTTTCAATAGCAACAGCATGCGCAATACCTGGAATGCTTTCGCCTTGTTGAGAAGTAGTAGCATTTGTTAAAGCTCCTGTTGCAACAAGTAAAATTCTATTAAGTTTCTTTTCTTGCAACTCTTTAAATAAATAGCCAGAAAAAGTTACACCTATACATGCACAACCACTACCACCAGAATGTGTGTCTTGTTTTTGTTTATCAAATATTAAAACTCCACAGTCATTATAATTACTTTTAATATTATATCCTTTAGTTTCTGCAAGTTCTACTACAATATCTTTTCCAATATAACCTAAATCACCTGTAACAATTAAGTCATAATAACTAGGTTTTCTACCTGTATCTTTAAAATGTGTAATTAATGTATCTAAAGCAGCAGGAGCCATTGCAGCACCCATATTGTTAGCATCTTTAATTCCCATATCTACAATTTTACCAGGAGTAACCATTGTTATATAAGGACCATTTCCGAGTAGCAGATAAAATAGCAGCACCTGAACCAGTTACAGTCCATTGTGAAGTAGGTGGCCTTTGATTACCAAGCTCCAATGGAAAACGAAATTGCTTTTCTGCACTACAAAAGTGACTAGATGTAGCACAAAGAACATTTTTAGCAGCTTTTCCATCTAAAAATATACTTCCTAAACATAAACTTTCTACAAATGTAGAACACGCACCAAATATTCCAAAAAAAGGAATATTTAATTCGCGAAGTCCAAAACTAGAAGAAATACATTGATTTAACAAATCTCCTGCAAAGCAGTAATCTATTTCATTTGAAGCAATACCAGACTTAGAAATAACAGTATTAACTGTTTCTTTTATTATTTTACTTTCAGCTTTTTCCCATGTTTTTTCTCCCCAAAACTCGTCTTCTAAACATTGATCAAAATATTTTGCAAGTGGGCCTTGTCCTTCTTTAGGGCCAACAATACTAGCTGTTTGTGTAATAGTTGGGGGAGTATCCAACTTTATAGTTTGCATACCTATATGTTTCATAAATTTATATTCGCAAAAAATACATAAATAGTGTTATTGCGAAAATCTCCTTTACAATATTTAGATTTTTAAGGCTATACCTATAAACCTTTTGTCAATTTATATTATTTAACTATATTAACATTTTTAAATTTCTAATGTGCAAATAAAACTGCTATTATACCAATAATTACAGAAGCGGAAATTCCAAATACTAAAACTGGACCTGCTACAGTAAACATTTTTCCTCCAACACCCATTACATAGCCTTCAGACTTATACTCAATAGCAGGAGAAACAATAGAATTAGCAAATCCTGTAATTGGAATTAAAGAACCAGCACCTGCAAATTTTCCAATTTTATTAAAAATATTTAAACCTGTTAAAATAGCAGAAATTGCAATTAAAGTAATAGAAACAACTGTAGAAGCTCCAGTTTCATCCATTCCTTTATACTTACAAAAGTCCATAATAATTTGACCTATTGTACAAATTAGTCCACCTACCCAAAAAGCATTAAAACAGTTTTTTAAAATAGGTGAGTTTGGAGACTTTTTATCAACATAATCGCTATATTCTTGTTTTGTTTCAATTGGTTTCATATCTTACAGCCTCCTTTTAATCCCTATCTCTATCAATTACGAAAGATAAATCTAACTCTACGTAATATTCTACTAATTTTTTTCCATCAATTTTAGCTCTTTGCTCTAAAACTGTAACATTAGATAAATAGTCTATTGTTTTAGAAGCCTCTGCAACTGCTTGAACAATAGCATCCTTCCAAGAAACTGTAGATGAACCAGTAATTCTTAAATGTTTTTCAATTCCCATTTTTATCAACCTCCATTTGATTTTCACTTCTATGTTTTCCTAAAAATCAAAATTTATACAAAAAATGAAAATTTTATTTAAGAATTAATAATATAGATACACAAAATTTGGTTCTTTATTTTTTAATTAAGTATATTTTGAAAATAATTTACTAATAACAAAGCATATAAATTCTTTTACTAATTGTAAAAAGAAAAAGAGAGAAATACTATTTACGTAAATGAAGAATTATGATATATTAAAGAAAAAATTTGTATATTTAAGGGGAAAATGTAAAATGTTAAAAAAGAAGAAAATTAAAATTTTTATAAGGTCTTTTAAAAGGCTAATAATTATACTAATAGCATTGATAGCAATAATTTTAGTTTTAAATATTACAAATAATAACTATGTAGTAGATACTATAAAAAACAAAACTAATTTAATTATTAGTAATGTTAATGTAACAAGAGATTTGAATAAAGACATTTATATAGAAGATGGAATAGTGTATATTTCTACAAATGACATTTATAATCTTTTTGATAAATCAATTATGTATGATAGCAAGTATAATATGATTATTACTTGCGGAAAAGAAAAAGTAGCAAGTATTCCTATAGGAAAAAATGAAATGCAAATAAATAGCTCTAATGTAAAAGTTAAATCAGGTGCAATAGAAAAAGATGGTATATATTATGTGCCAATTTCAGAACTTGAAAATGTATATAACATAAAAACAATTTATACAGAAAATACAAATATTGTTACAATTGATTATTTAAACAAAGAATATGTTATTTCTACAGCTAATAAAGACGTATCTATTAAATATAAACCACAAAATTTATCTAAAACTATGGCAAAAGTAAAAAAGGGAGATAGTATAATTGTAGTAAATAATAACGAAAATACTAAAAAAGGCTGGACTAGAGTTAGAACAACAGGGGGAGTTTTAGGATACGTTAAAACAAATAAAATAGGAAATATAAATTATATGAGAGAAAACATAGAAGAAACTATAAAAGAAGAAAATATTATGACATGGAATGTATTTTCCTCAGAATATAACATAAAAGATAGAACAGCAGTTACAAAAGATGGTACAAAAGTACTATCTCCAACGTTTTTTAACTTAAGAGATGAATCAAAAGGTAAGCTAAATGTACTTATAGGAGACAATGAAAATAAATATATTAATTGGGCTCATAAAAATGGATATCAAATTTGGGCTTCTGTATCTAACAGAGGTTATAAAAATACTACAAAAGATGCTTTAAATGATTATAAAAATAGGCAGTATATGATAGAACAAATTGTAGATTATATTGTTACATATAAGCTAGATGGAATTAATATTAGTTTTACAAGTATGCAAGACGAAAGCTTAAATGATTTTTCAAGATTTTTACTTGAACTTGAACCACAATTAAATGAAATTGGAGCAGTTTTATCTGTAGATACGTTAGAAGCAGATAGTGGAATAGTAAAATGTTCATATAAAAAATAAGTACTAAATAATATGTAACTAAAGTTAATATATATAAAATAGTAATAAATACAAATAACCTCCATATAATATAAAACAAGCTAAATTATATGGAGGTATTTTTTGTGATAGGCTATATAAAGCTAAAAACAGATAATAAAGAATTATATAAATCAGATTATTTGGAAAAATTAAAAAATAAAAATACAATTTTTTCAAAACTTAAATATAATGTATTTTATTTTTTTTATAAATTTATAGTATTTATAAAATATTTGGGCAATATAATTACAATAAAAAAATTATATTATTCATACGTTTTCATTTTTCCATTTAATAATAAAAAAGCTAGTAAATATAGAATAAAAAAGGCAATGAAAAAACTTCAAAAGCTAATAAAAAAATATAAAGTAACTAGTTTAATATTTTCAAATGAATTAAAGAAAATAAATAATATAAAAAAATATAATATTAATTTTGAAAATAAAAATACTTTAATGCCATATTTAATAAAAGAAATATTAATTTATATTTTAACTATTCAGCAAACTAAAACAGAACTTGAAAATTTATATATATGCATTAAAGAAATAAACCAAATTAATATAGAAAATATTTATTATTTATCAAAATATTTTAAAACAATTAATATAGTTACTCCTAATATTAAAAAGTTTCAAATACTTGTAAGTAAATTAGAAGAAAATAGTATATTAGTAACATTATCAAATAATAAAGAAAAAAGCTTAAAAAAATCAAATATAATAGTTAACTTTGACTTTACAACAGAAGAATTAGGAAAATATATTATTTACAGAAATGCTATTATAATATCATTAAATGAAAATGAAACATACAAAAATTTAGGCTTTGAAGGAGTTGAAATTAAAAATGTACAAATAGATATTTCAAATGAATTAAAAAGCACTTTTAAGGAAAATTTTTTACTAGAAAATTATTCACTATGTGATTTATATAAATGTATATTAAATGAAAATGAAGGCTTTCAAAAAACAAAGTTAAAAATGGAAGAAAATAAAATATTAGTTACGAAATTATATGGAAAAAATGGTGAAATTAGCTGTAATGAATTTTTAAAATTAGCTATTTAGCGAAATGTGAATTTCCTATGAAATTACTTGACAAAAATAAAAAAAATGATTATTATATAAAAGTGCAGCAAATTATATATATAATTTGTTGTCATTTATTTTATTGCAAAAGGAGGTACTGCTTATGGATGAAAAAGAAGTACTATTAACAAAAGATGGATATGAAAAACTTGAACAAGATTTAGATTTTTTAAAAACAACTAGAAGGGCAGAAATTGCAGAAAGAATAAAAATTGCTTTAGGATTTGGAGACTTATCTGAAAATTCTGAATATGATGAAGCAAAAAATGCACAAGCAGAAAATGAAAATAAAATTGCAGAATTAGAAAATAAAATTAGATATGCAAAAATAATAGATGAATCAGAAATAGATACAAAAACAGTTCAAGTAGGTAATACTGTAAAATTGTTAGATATAGAATTTAATGAAGAAGTTAGCTATACATTAGTTGGTTCAACAGAAGTTGACATAGCACAAAATAAAATTTCAAACGAATCACCAATTGGTAGTGCTATTTTAGGTGCAAAAAAGAACCAAATTGTAGATGTTCAAGCTCCATCAGGTATTGTACAATACAAAATCTTATCTATTACAAAATAATTAGGACAGGTTCAATTGCTTATTTTTAAGCACAAATAAACATGTCTTAAAAAAATAAATTTTATATAAAAAAAGAGAATATTTTATCAAGTAAATGGTACAATATTCTCTTTTTTATTATCAAGTAAGACTTAATTTCCATATATTTTATATTAACACATTTTAATAGCACTTTCTAGTGCAAGAGTAATCATATCATTTAAAGACTTTTCTCTTTGCTCTGAAGTAGTACTTGCTTTATTATAATAATCATCAACAACTGTTAATAAGCAAGAAGCCTTTTTATTTAAGTAGTGTGCCATATAAAACAAAGCAAAAGCTTCCATTTCACAAGCTAAAATGTTTAAATCTTTTGGAAAACGATTAATAAATCCTTCAATATCATCTAAATATCCATCAAAACAATCATTACAAAATGTGTTCCCTTTTGTATAAGAAACATTAATTTCTTTAGCAGTTTTTTCTATAATTTCATTTAAAACTTCACTAGACTTTGCAATATGACATTCTTTTTGACTCCATTCGTAAGCAAAATTTCCTTCTGTATAGCTTTGATCTACTAAAATAGTATCTAACAAATTTAAGTTACGATTATAGCTTCCACATGAACCAATACGAATTATTGCATCAACATCATAAAATTTATATAATTCATAACAATAAATTCCCATGCTAGGCATACCCATACCAGAAGAAAAAACAGTAATTTCTTTTCCTTTATATGTTCCTGTATATGCAAACATATTTCTAACTGTATTTACTAATTTAACATTTTTTAAAAAATTTTCAGCAATATATTTAGCCCTTAATGGATCTCCAGGCATTAATACAACTTTCTTAATATCTTCTTTTTCAGCATTACAATGAATTGACATATAAAATTTCCTCCATTTATTTTTTATATATTATATAAAAGATTGTATCAAAATGCAATAAATTAATCTGCCGAAAAATATAGATGAAAAATTATTCGTCAAGTGAAAAGTTAAATGCAATTCTGTAAAGTGATGAAAAATTATTTAAAAAAATTTCTTAAAACAATTTACAAATAAAATAAAATAGTGTTATTATATTCATATGATAGATTTAAAAAAAACACCCCTAAGGGATTTTTCTTTTAAATCTATTTTTTTATTTTAATAACATACTTTAGAAAGGAGCAAAAAAATATGAATAAGAAATACATTTTTGTAACGGGTGGAGTAGTATCTGGCTTAGGAAAAGGAATTACTGCAGCATCACTAGGAAGGCTATTAAAAAATAGGGGCTATAAAGTAGCAAATCAAAAATTTGATCCATACATTAATATAGATCCAGGAACAATGAACCCATATGAGCATGGAGAAGTTTTTGTAACAGATGATGGAGCAGAAACAGACCTAGACTTAGGGCATTATGAGCGTTTTACAGATGAAAGTTTAAGTAAATATTCTTCTGTAACAACAGGGCGCATTTATTCTGAAGTAATTGAAAGAGAAAGAAGAGGAGATTATTTAGGAAAAACTGTACAAATAATTCCACATATTACAAATGCAATAAAAGAAAAAGTATATAAATTTGATAGTACAGATGTTGATATAGTAATTACAGAAATTGGTGGTACAGTAGGAGATATTGAAAGTTTGCCATTTTTAGAGGCAATTCGCCAAATTGGAATTGAAAAAGAACAAAACGAAGTTTTATATATTCATGTAACATTACTTCCTTATGTATATGGGTCAAATGAACTTAAATCTAAGCCAACTCAGCACTCTGTAAAAGAACTACAATCAATAGGTATTAAGCCAGATATTTTAGTATGTAGGGCAGAACGAGAAATAGATGAACCTGTAAAAGAAAAAATTGCACTATTTTGCAATGTTAGAAAACAAGATGTTATAGAAAATAAAACAGTATCTAATTTATATGAAGTACCATTAATGCTAGAAAAAGAAGGTTTAGCAGATAGAGTTTGCGAAAAGCTAGGACTAAATAATAAAGTAAACAATTCAAATTGGGAAAAAATGATTGAAACTATTAAAAACTTAAAAGATGAAAATGTAAAAATTGCTATTGTTGGAAAGTATGTTAAATTAGAAGATTCATATATATCTGTTATAGAAAGCATAAAACATGGTGGATTTGCAAATAAATGCAAAGTAGAAATAGATTTAGTAAATTCTGAAAAAGTAACAAGTCAAAATGCAAAAGAAATATTAGGAAAATATAATGGAATTATTGTACCAGGTGGCTTTGGAGAAAGAGGAGTAGAAGGTAAAATAGAAACAATTAAATATGCAAGAGAAAATAGAATACCATTTTTGGGAATTTGTTTAGGTATGCAAATGGCAGTTATTGAATTTGCAAGAAATGTTTTAGGCTATAAAGATGCTAATTCAGAAGAATTTGATGAAGAAACTACACACCCTGTTATTCATATTATGGAAGAGCAAATTGGAATTAATAAAAAGGGCGGAACAATGAGACTTGGAAGCTACCCTTGCAATATAAAAGAAGGAACATTAGCAAGCAGAGTTTATAAAAAAGAAAATATAAATGAAAGACATAGACATCGCTACGAGTATAATAATAAATACAAAGAAGAAATGGAGAAAAATGGACTTATTTGCTCAGGAATATCTCCAAATGGCAAACTAGTAGAAATAGTAGAGTTAAAAGACCACCCATATTTTATTGGAGTGCAATTCCATCCAGAATTTAAGTCTCGCCCAGATAGACCACATCCACTTTTTGTAGAATTAGTAAAAGCTGCAAAATTAGGGACAGTCCCTTTTTCCCTTTTGGGGTAATTAGGGACAGGTCATAAGGTGCATAAGTTCTCTTTTATTGTGAAAATAATGTGAAATTTTAAGCTACGTACTTGACAATTAATATAATAGGGTATAAAGTATTAGCAGTCGGTAAAAACGACTGCTAATTTTTGCATTAAATAATACTAAAAAACTTGAATTAGCATATAATTTTAAGAATGGTTTTTGCTTTTTTTAAGCAAAAAAAGCGTAAAAAAGAATAGGAGGTAATTTTTATGTTAAAACCATTAGCAGACAGAGTAATTGTAAAAATGTTAGCAAAAGAAGAAACAACAAAAAGTGGTATTATTCTAACTAGTAAATCAGAAGAAAAATCTCAAATTGCACAAGTTTTAAAAGTAGGAGATGGAACAAAAGAAGATGGAAAAAAAGTAGATATGTGCATAAAAGAAGGCGATAAAGTAGTATTAAATGAGTATGCTGGAACTACTGTAAAATATGAAGGAGAAGAGCTAGTTATTGTAAAATATAGTGATATTTTAGCAGTAGTAGAATAGAAAAAATTATGGTTTATGGGTAAAGCCTATTAAAAAACCTAAATATATTATTTAAGGAACGTGAGTATAAAATGTCAAAAGAAATTAAATTTGGAGAAGATGCTAGAAAAAGTTTAGTAAATGGTGTTAATAAACTAGCAGATACTGTTAAAGTAACACTAGGACCAAAAGGAAGAAATGTAGTGCTAGATAAAAAGTTTGGAGCACCACTTATTACAAATGATGGTGTAACAATTGCAAAAGAAATTGAACTAGATGATAGTTTTGAAAATATGGGAGCACAACTTGTAAAAGAAGTTTCTATTAAAACAAATGACATTGCAGGAGATGGTACTACAACAGCAATGGTTTTAGCACAAAATATGATTCGTGAAGGTGTTAAAAATGTTGCAGCAGGTGGAGATCCAATGGCAATTAAAAGAGGTATGGATAAAGCATTAAAATCTGCAGTAGATGCATTAAAAGAAATAAGTGTTCAAATAGATGGAAAACAAGACATTGCTAGAGTTGCAAGTATTTCTGCAAATAATCCAGAAGTAGGAGATCTTATTTCAGAAGCCATGGAAAAGGTCTCAAAAGATGGTGTTATTACAATTGAAGAGTCTAAAACATCTCAAACTGAGTTAAATGTAGTAGAGGGTATGCAATTTAATAAAGGCTATGTATCACCATATATGGTAACAGATACAGAAAAAATGGAAGCTATTGTAGATAACCCATATATATTAATTACAGATAAAAAAATAAGCAATATACAAGAAATTTTACCATTATTAGAAAATCTAATGCAACAATCTGGAAAACTTGTTATTGTATGTGATGATATAGAAGGAGAAGCTTTATCTACATTAATACTAAATAAATTAAGAGGAGTTATTAATGTAGTAGCAGTTAAAGCACCAGGTTATGGAGATAAAAGAAAACAAATGCTAGAAGATATGGCAATTTTAACTGGTGGTGAAGTAATTACATCAGATTTAGGACTAGAACTTAAAGATACTAGCATTGAACAATTAGGTAGAGCAAAACAAATTAAAGTACAAAAAGAAAATACAATTATAGTAGATGGTGCAGGAGACAAACAAAAAATTGCAGCAAGAGTTGCTGAGTTAAAAGCTCAAATAGCACAAGAAAAAAGTGAATTTGAAAGAGAAAATTTACAAGAACGCTTAGCTAAAATTGCTGGTGGTGTCGCTGTAATTGCAGTTGGAGCTGCTACGGAAGTAGAAATGAAAGATAGAAAACTAAGAATGGAAGATGCTTTATCTGCTACAAAAGCAGCAGTAGAAGAAGGAATTGTTCCAGGTGGTGGAACAGCTTATGTAGATATTATTCCTAAAGTATCTGAAGTAGTAAACAAATTAAATTCAGATGAAAAAATAGGCGGAAAAATTATATTAAGAGCCTTAGAAGAACCAGCAAGACAAATAGCTGTAAATGCTGGTTTAGAACCATCTGTTATATTAGAAAAAGTTAAAAATAGTCCAGTAGGAGTTGGATTTGATGCTGCTAAAGAAGAATATGTAGATATGAAAAAAGTAGGAATTGTAGATCCAACTAAAGTATCTAGAAGTGCACTAGAAAATGCAGTATCTATTGCATCTATGATACTTACTACAGAAAGTATTGTAACAGACAAAAAAGAGCCAGAATCTTGTAAATGCTCACATGACGAAGGCGAATCTATGAACGGAATGTATTAATGGAGACAGGTCCGAGTGCTTATTTTCAAGCTATTAGGGACAGGTCAGCATTAATTAAAATAAGAAAATTAACATTGTTCTATAGGAAAATTCTCTTCAAATTCAAATTGAAGAGAATTTTTTCTTAACTGTTTTAAAGTATATTATTGACATAATTTAAAAGGCAATATATAATAATTCAAATTTTATTTATCTTTGAAATTGCTAAATCTTGCAATTTTATTTCCTAAAATTACACTTTACATTTGTAAGTTATAATTATATAATATAGGAGGTGAAAGCATTTGCCAGTTATGGGTTTATCTCTTATTTGGGAAGATGGAGAAGACATAGCACCAGAAATATTATACAATGATAGCATATTAAAGTAGGAAAGGAACTAACAAAAATGTATCAAAAAACAGTAGCATTTTGCACACTACGGTTGCAAAGTAAATCAATATGAAACAAATGCAATGATGCAAAAAATGATGAATATTGGCTATAAAATAGTAGATTTTAATGAAAAAGCAGATGTATATATTATAAATACTTGCACAGTAACAAACATGGCAGATAAAAAATCAAGGCAAATGCTAAGAAGAGTAAAAGAAATAAACCCAAAATCTATTTTAGTAGCTTGTGGCTGTTATGCACAAATAGCCAAAAATGAACTAGAAAAAATTCCAGAAATAGATTTAATATTAGGAATTAATGAAAAAAATGAAATTGAAAAATATATAGAAAATGCTACAAAAACTAAACAAAATATTACACAAGTTTCAGAGGTAGCAAATCAAAAAGAGTTTTTAGATTTTGGCACAGTTACATATACAGAAAAAACAAGAGCAGTTATAAAAGTACAAGATGGCTGTAACCAATTTTGCTCTTATTGCATTATTCCATATGCTAGAGGAAGAATTAGAAGCAGAAAACCTCAAAGTGTATTAGAGGAAATACAAAAAATAAGTATGCAAGGTATAAAAGAAGTAGTTATTACAGGAATTCATGTAGCCTCTTATGGAAAGGATTTCTTGCAAGATGATAACCTTACGGAAGAAGCAAATACAGGCTATTATTTAATAGATTTATTAGAAGACATTCAAAAAATAGATGGAATTAAAAGAATAAGACTTGGCTCTTTAGAGCCAACATTAATTACTAAAGAATTTGTAGAAAGATTATCAAAGCTTTCAAAAATTTGCAATCAGTTTCATTTATCTTTGCAAAGTGGTTGCAATAGCACATTAAAAAGAATGAATAGAAAATATACTATAGAAGATTTTGAAAATGGAGTAAATTTATTAAGAAAAGTATTTTCTAGTGTACATCTTACAACAGACATTATTGTTGGCTTTCCAGGAGAAACAGATGAAGAATTCAAACAAACCTATGAATTTTTAAGTAAAATCAATTTTTATAAAATGCACATATTCAAATATTCTCCAAGAAAAGGCACAGTTGCAGCTAATATGCCGAACCAAGTAGATGGAAATAAAAAAGAAGAAAGAAGTAATTTATTAATAGAACTTTCTAATAAAAATGAACAAAACTTTCAAAAGCAATATATAGGAAAACAAATAGAAGTTTTGTTTGAAGAAAAAGATGGAGAATATTTTAAAGGCCATACTGCTAATTATATGGTAGCAAAATTAAAAGCAAATGAAAATTTAGAAAATGTAATTAAAAAAGTAGAAGTAATAGGTACAGAAAATTTAGAATTAATTTGTAAAGAAATTAGTAAGTAAATGTAAATTAAATAAATTGCTCATTAATAACTTTCCCTAAGTAAATATTAATATTCAAAACCTTGACAATTATGCAATTATAACATAAAATAACGTTAATATTTAAATGAATTTTTAAGGAGAAAAGTTTATGTCAAAAAAAATTATTGTAGTAATATCAGTAATACTAGTAGTTTTAGTAATTATAGCAATATCTATATTTGCATGGTACAATTCAGCAATTAACCATGTTAGTAATGATGAAATTATACATGTTATAGAAGTACCAATGGGGTCTAATGTAGCAAGTATTGCAGAAGAACTAAAAAAAGAAGACCTTATAAAGAGTCCATTAGCTTTTAGAATATATGTTAAACTAAACAATATTTCCAATTTTCAAGCAGGTACATATGAATTGAAAAAAAATATGTCAGTTAAAGAAATTGCAGAGGCTTTACAAACAGGAATAGTTAAAAGCAAAGATGTTATATCAATTACATTTATAGAAGGCAAAAACATGAGATGGTTAGCAGAAAAAATTGCAGAAGTAACCAATAATACTGTAGAAGATGTATTTGAATTAGTAGAAGACGAAAACTTTATTGATTCTGTAATTAAAGAGCGTTGGTTTGTTACAGATGAAATTAAAAACAAAGACATATATTATCCATTAGAAGGCTATTTATTTCCAGATACATATGAATTTCCAAATAAGGATGTTACGGTTTATCATATATTTGAAACATTACTAGATGAAATGGAAAACAAACTTGAGCCATACAAACAAACTATTCAAAAATCAGAATACTCAGCTCATGAAATTCTAACAATAGCATCTATAATTGAAAGTGAAGTTAAATTTGATAAAGATAGAAAAGATGTATCTAGTGTAATTTATAATAGACTAAATAATAAAATGTCTATCGGGTGTGATGCAACAGTTTACTATGCATTTAAAATAGACATGGGAGAAAGAGAATTATATAAATCAGAAATTAATACATATAACCCATATAATACAAGAGGTCCAAAAATGGAAGGAAAGTTGCCAGTAGGACCAATTTCAACAGTAAGTTTAAGCTCTATAGAAGCGGCAATAAATCCAAATAAAACTTCATACTTGTATTTTGTAACAGATAAAAATGGAAATGCCTACTTTACTAGAACAAGTGAAGAGCATTCACAAAAAATAAATGAACTACAAAGTCAAGGCTTATGGGTAGAATTTTAATTTATAAACTGTGTTTATAGGTAAAACCAGTAAAAAACCTAAATTTTTTATGCGAGGAATGTATAATAAAAATGAAAGCAATTGAAATTAGAAATAAATATTTAAACTTTTTTAAAAATCATGGACACAGCGTTATTCCAAGCGCACCATTAATTCCAGAAAATGATCCATCAGTATTATTTACTACAGCTGGAATGCAGCCTTTAGTACCATACCTTTTAGGAGAAAAGCATCCAGCAGGTGTGCGTCTTACAGATTACCAAAAATGTTTACGTACAAATGATATAGATGAAGTAGGAGATAACCGCCACTTAACATTTTTTGAAATGCTTGGAAACTGGTCATTAGGAGATTATTTTAAAGATGAAGCAATAGCTATGAGTTACGAATTTTTGACAAAAGAACTTGGAATTGATCCATCAAAATTATCTGTAACATGCTTTGCAGGAGATAAAGATGCTCCAAAAGATACTGTTTCAGCAGAGGCTTGGAAAAAAGCAGGAATTTCAGAAGAGAGAATATACTTTTATGGAAAAGATAATAACTGGTGGATAGCAGGAGAAGAAGGACCTTGTGGACCAGATACAGAAATGTTTTTAGATACTGGAAAGCCAGCTTGCTCACCAGAATGTCAGCCATCTTGTAACTGTGGCAAATATGTAGAAATTTGGAATAATGTATTTATGGAATACTATAAATCAAAAGATGGTTCTATTACAAAACTAAAACAACAAAATGTAGACACTGGTTTAGGATTAGAAAGAATGACAATGCTTCTTCAAGGAAAAGAAACTCCATTTGATACAGAGCTATTTTTGCCAGTTATGGAAAAATTAAAAGAACTAGCAAAAGCAGATAATATAGAAAGCAGAAGAATTGTAGCAGAACATTTACGCTCTAGTATAATGGTTATTTCAGATGGTGGTAGACCAAGCAATATAGATAGAGGTTATGTACTAAGAAGATTAATTAGAAGAATGACAAGACATTTAAACAAATTACAAATAAATTTAGATGAACTTGGAAATCTAGTTGACTTATATATAGAAACCTTAAAAGAAATGTACCCAGAACTAGTACAAAATAAAGAAACAATTAAGCAAATTATTATTGAAGAAAAAAATAAGTTCATGAAAACCTTATCACATGGTGAAAAAGAATTTGAAAAAGCAGTTAATAAACTAAAACAAGAAAATAAAAATATAATTGATGGTTATACTATATTTAAGTTATATGAAACTTATGGATTTCCACCAGAAATTACATCAGATTTAGCAAAAGAACAAGGCTTAGAAATAGACCTAACTGAATTTGATAAACTATTTAAAGAACATCAAGAGAAATCTAGACTTGGAAGTGAGCAAAAATTCAAAGGTGGTTTAGCAGAACAAAATGAACAAACAACTAAATATCACACAGCTACTCACCTTCTACATAAAGCACTTCAAATTGTATTAGGAGATCATGCAAAACAAAATGGTTCAAATATTACAGTAGAAAGATTAAGATTTGACTTTACACATCCAGAAAAAATGACTCCTGAACAAATAAAACAAGTAGAAGATATAGTAAATGAACAGATTAAACGTGACTTAAAAGTAACTTGTGAAGAAATGAACTTATCAGAAGCAAAAGCATCAGGAGCAACAGGATTATTTGAAAACAAGTATGGAGAAAAAGTAAAAGTTTATACAATTGGAGATTTTAGTAAGGAAATTTGTGGAGGACCACACGTAACTCATACAGGTGAATTAGGACACTTTAAAATTATAAAAGAAGAATCTAGTTCAGCAGGAGTTAGAAGAATAAAAGCTATTTTAGAATAAAAAATTAGTATGGAAAGGAATATAAAATAAGAAAATTTTAATGCTTAAAAACTTAAAAAATCTTATTTAAAAAAATAAAAAAATGGATGATTGTATTTTTTGTAAAATAATTAATGGCCAAATACCATCAGAAAAAGTATATGAAGATGATGAAATTTTAGCTTTTAAAGACATAAAACCATCAGCTCCAATACACATTTTAGTAATACCAAAAAAACACATATCTACATTAATGGAAATAAATGAAGAAGATATGTACCTTATGGAAAAAATTATGAAAGCTATACATAAAATAGCAAAACAACAGGGAATAGAAAAAAGTGGATTTAGGTTAATTGCTAGCTGTGGTCCTGATTCTGGTCAAGAAGTAATGCATATTCATTTTCATTTACTAGCAGGAAAAAAGATGGGACCTAAAATTGTTGCTTAAACTATATTTGATTATTTAAATAAAATATGTTATAATAATAATATCTATATAAATAATTAATATATAGGAGGTATACAAATGTTAAATAGTAAATATAGTAAAGTGTTAACTGTTATTTTAGTTATTTCTATAATTGCAATAATTGCATTATTAATATTTATTGGTATAGACTTATATAAAGCACATACAACAAATTCAGATGTAAAAGATTTTGATGATGAATTTGAAAGCTTTATTGGAAATAATATAGGTACTAATGAAACACCAGAAGATAACCAAAATAATGAAGGTACTAATAATGAAATTATAGAACCAGATCTTCCTGAAGACTTAAATACTCCTACAACTAGTGGAAATAGCGGCAGTGGAAGTAGCAGTTCTAGTAGCGAAAATAAACTTCCTCTTTATAAAGGATTTAATGTAGTAGGAAGAATAGAAATTCCAAAAATTAATGTAAAATATTATTTGTTAGAAGAATATTCACCAAAAGCATTAGAAACTTCAGTAGTAGTTATATATGGACCTGGACCAAACCAAGTAGGAAATACTGTTATAGCAGGTCACAACTATAGAAATGGAACTTTCTTTTCAAATAATAAAAAATTAACAAATGGAGATAAAATATATATAACAGATTTACAAGGTAAAAAAGTAACCTATGAAATTAGTAGGCATTATACTACAAATGAAAATGACTTTAGCTATGCAGTAAGAGATACAAATGGTAAAAGAGCTATTTCATTAACTACTTGTACAGATGACTCTAAAAACAGATTAATTATATGGGCAGAGGAAGTATAAAAATAGCTAATATTTTCTTAAAAACTGGCTAATAATATAATTAAAAATAGAAATTATTAAAGTAGGGTAAGAAAAAACAAATTAACTGTTGACAAATTACCCTACTTTGTTGTAAAATAATAAATGCGTTCAAATGTTGGTAGATGGTGGATGTAGCGTAGTTGGTTAACGCGCCAGTTTGTGGCACTGGAGACCGTGGGTTCGAGTCCCATCTTCCACCCCATAAAAATATATATTGGGCTGTAGCCAAGCGGTAAGGCACTAGACTTTGACTCTAGCATGCGGTAGTTCGAATCTACCCAGCCCAACCACCAAAAATAATCACTGTAACTAGCTTGTACCAAAGGGTACAGGCTATTTTATTGGCTTTAACCAATAATAATTTAAATTAATTTATAAAAACCATATTTCACTAGAGTACCAATACTTTTCACGGTTTTTCACTATTTTTAATTTTTGCTTATTTAAACTACTCACTCAACAAAATAGATTTTTAAAATTTTAAAAAATTAATTTGTTGAGTTGATAAATACTATTTGTTTGCAAACACAAAATGATGTAATTTCTGTATGCTAGTAATACCAATACTTTCAAGCATATTTTTTGTTGAGTTAGTAGCTTAAAAATTATGTTAATTTATAATTTTTAGTAATTATTTTTCATTTTCAATATCATTTTTTTTGTTATTTTCATTTAATAAATTATTAGTACCTATTAAATTTTCGTTTAAATAATACTGATTTACTTTATCAATTTCACTTTCCTTAAATTTATCAAACACCGAAGTATATGTATTTAAAGTAACAGCTATATTTTTATGTCCCATAAGTCTTTGAACTACAACAGGAGCCATACCGCTTTCAATACATCTTGTTCCAAAAGTATGTCTTAATGAGTGGCTAGAAATATCCGTAACATTAAACTCTTTTTCAAAAATTCTTTGTAATTCGTTATTTATGGTAGAACGTCTGCAATATTTACTATTATATGGCTTAAAAAGTAATTTTTCCTCATTGTTTATTTGTTCATTTGCAATTTTCATTTGTTCTATAATATATGGATATAAAAAGTCGGGGATAGGTAGAGTTCTTTTTCCACTGTATGTTTTTGTTTTGTTTCCCATTATAACATTACCTTTTTCATCAGTTGTTAATGTTCTATGTATATTTATTCTTTTATGTGCTAAATCAATATCATGCGTTGTAAGTGCTAAAGCTTCGCCAACTCTTAAACCAGTATACATTTGTATTAAAAATACATTCCTATATTTAAATTCTTCTACTGGTTTGTTTATAAGCCAACTTGTAAATTGTTGTTGTTCCTCTACTGTTAATGCACGAACTTCTTTATCTTCTTTATTACTTTTAGGTCTAATAATATTTTTCATTGGATTTTGTGTTATATAACCCTTATTAATTGCTGTATTAAAAGCTTGATTTAATTGTTGATATGTTTTTTCTATCATTGAATTACTTAAGTTTTTTAATGAGTTTAAATATTCTTGTAATTCATATGATGTTATATCATCAATATTTTTACTGCCAAGAGGTACTTTTTCTAATTTATCTATTGAACGTGATACACGCCCATATTGTGCAGCACCAATTTGATTTGTGTTATATTTTAAATGCAAATTCTGTTTTAGAATTTCACATAAAGGTATACCATTATGCTTAATATATAATGGATTTTCCTTTTGATACATAATAGTATCTAAGTATTTTCTAGCTTCTTCTTCGGTTTTAAATGTTTTGGTTTTCCTTGCTATATTACCAGTCTTTATATCGTAATTATAATGTTGAGCTATCCAATTTTTTCTTTGCTTATTAAAATATACAGAGCCTTCACTGCTTCCTTTTTCTGCCATAGTACATTACACTCCCTTCTTACTCATTTTCCAAAGCAAATATGCTGCTAAGGTTATGGTTCTCCTTTTACCTATTGTTATTGTTGGAAAGTCTTTTTGCTTAAATAAGTCATAAGCTTGATTTATTCCAATATGTAAATCTTTTGAAACATCTTGCACTGAAATTGTAATAAATGGATTTTTTAGTTTGCTTAAATAGTTCATTACAATTTGTTCATTTGGTTGTTGTTTATTTTCATTATTTTCTTTTGTGTCAATTAATTTCGTATTAACCATTGTTGTAGTTTGTATTTCTTCTTCATTATTCATTTTTTATTCATCTCCTATTTTTATTTAGTGTCTAGGAGACATTGTCTCCTTGTAACACTTTTTGTATTTTATAATTCCATTTCAATTCCTTCGTCTTTTGTATATTCTGGAAATCTTAGTTTTACTCCTTCGTAGAAATATGGAGCATAGCTACAACTAAATAATTCGTTGGGATTATACATTTTAGATATTTTTTCGTTTTCAATATCTTGTGTGCTGTCATAGTTACAGCCATTCCATAAGCTAAATGCCATTCTTGTTACTTTTTTACTACTATCGGTTTGCCAAGAATTTTCTATTGCATCTATATTTATTTCTCCGGTTTCGATATTAAATATGTTTGCAAAGTTATTTCTGGTTGTTTTGCTTATTCCTAAAGTGTAAATAAGTGATATATAGTATGGGTTTATTTTTTTATATTTAGATAATTCTTGTACTTTGTTCATAAAAAATAGCTCGTGTTCATCATCTATGAAATTCATATTTTTTTACCCCCGTTAATTAATTTTAATTTTTTATAATTTTTGTTAATTTTCTTTAATTTTTCTTACTTTTCTTATTTTTTCTTATTTTTCTTATTTTCTAGTAAGCTTGCTAGTGTAAGTTCTATGTTGGTTAGTACGTTTATTAAATTAGTTTCAAAGCTTGTTCCGTTTACAACTTTTTCTTCTGCATCATATATGGTTAGTTCTTTATAGTAATAATCTTTTATTTGTTTTTTAGTTAATTGGTTTTCTTTTTGATTTTGCATTTTTAGAGCTTTCCAGTAGTTTATATCTATTACATTGTTTTTTATTTGTGGTGTTTTAGCGCTTACTGGCTTTTTGTTTATTAAATCTTTAGTAAACCATATAATATCTTCTTGTGATAGGCTTTCAAATTCTCTTTTTTTAAGGTCTAGTTGTACTACTAATAAATCACCTTTTATATTGCATAAGTCGAATATTACATTTATTGGTTCTGCTTGTATTTCTTTTTGTTTATTAAATACTAGAAATACATTTTGATATGGTAATATTTCAAGTTGTTTATTTATTATTGCCCTTTTTAGCATAAATACATTTGGTATTATTTTTACTTCCGGATTTTGTCCAGGTTTTTTGTATATTACTCTTATAGGTTTTTGATTTTTTGCTTTTTCTTTGATTTTTTCTTGAATGTTTTTAATTTTTTTGTTATTTTTTGTTTCTTTTACACTTTTTATTTTTTTACTTTTTTTCATATTTTTTTCTTTTCCTTTCACATTATTTTTAATTTTTTTTGCATCTTTTTTATTAAAGCTTGCCATTGTTTTTTAATTTTTCCATTTTATATAATGTAGTTAAGTTGTTTTTAAAATGAGTAATAGCTTTGTTTCTTAAAAGAATGACTTCCTTGTTTTTTAATTTTAATCTTCTACAAATATCGTTTAATCTAGCATTTTCAACATATATTAGATACAACACTTTTCTTTCAAGCAATGGAACTAATTTCATTGCTAAATAGTAAGTTTTATTTGTGAAGATTTTTTCTAAATGGTTAATGTCTACGTCAGAGCTTTCTACTTGTTTCATTGAGGTTAGACAGTAACTATTTGTTAAAGCTTTTTTGATTTTTTCATTAGTTACTAGAATTTCTTTTGTATGGTTTGTTTTTTTGATTTGTTTTTTCATAATTTGAAATCTCCTATTTTTTAATATTTGATTTCCGGAAAACATGTTTTGCTTAAGCTATTTTAATATTAACATGCAAATGGGGAAGAGGTTTAAAAAACCAAAGAAAACCTAATAAAACCAAAAAAAAACTAAAAAAACCAAAAAAATGTAAATAATTACCAATTGACTTTAAACTTATTTATGAATAAAGAAAAGAAAGCTAAACTATAAAGCTTAGTTTCCTTTATATTAAATATATGAATAATGTAAAAAAATAAAGGCACCTACTAAAATAGATGCCTTTTAAAATATTTTTAATCTTCTATACTTATTATATAATCTTTTGCGGTTCTTGTTCTAACATCCCAGTACTTTGTGTTTTCAATATCTTTAGCCTCTTCTGGTGTTACTTTTAATTTATTAAATAGCTGTTTTAATTCGTCTTTATCTGTTATTTTCTTAGAACTTAGAATACATTTTCTTGCAGTAGGTGCATGTGTGTAGTTTGATATTCCTAAAAATATACCTGAGTACATATTTTCATTATCTTTAGATAGTAAGTCTATTTCTACTTGAAATTTATCTAGTCCGGGGTTATTTATTGCATTTGTTAAACATATAAAGGCGGTGTTGTAATTGCTTTCCATATAGCCTGTATATTCTTGTAGCCATGGTTTAGCTTTTTGACCTGTTAAGCCATTTTTCATTAAAACACTAATATAACTACTACGTTCTTCTAAAGCTAACTCTGAAATTATTATTCCATTTCTGCTTATGTAATATAGGTAAAGTATGCTAGAATCAAATGGGTTTATACTTTTTTCTAGTGTAGTATTTATATCACATATAGTGTTAAAGTCTATATTAAATATATTGCATATTTCTAAAAGTGTAACAATGTCTATAATAATTTCTCCAGTTTCATATTTTCCAATAGTTGCTTTTGTTTTTCCTATTTTTTCTCCTAGTTCTTCAAGTGTCATATTATTTGCTTTTCTGTATTCTCTTAATTTTTCTCCCAATTTTTCAATATCTATATCATACATTTTAATTCCCCCTAAAATACATACTTAATGTATAGAATTAAATGTTATATATACTATTATACTACTTTTTTCCTTATTTTTCAATATATATATGGATCCTCAATAACCATTTTTTGACAATTTGTGATATTTTTGGTATAATTAAAGTGTACTAACAAGTAGTTATAGTACATGGGAATATTATAGGTATTATATGTAATGTATATCCCACTATATAGCATATAAGTGCTTATGGACTAAATCCTATTTTAGATTATAGCCCTAAAGCACATAAATGCTAGGGGTGTTTTTATATATAATACGCGCAGCCATCTACCTTATGTAAGTAATTACTTCTAGCTGTATTTATATAAATTATATAATCTTTCTATAATGAACGAGTATAATTTCTTACGTTAGGAGGAAAGCTTATGTTAAAAGGAGACGGATGCGGAATAGTAAGATTAGACTAATTCCCGAAGTCCAGTTGCAATTAATTGCATTTTAGGTTTAGAGCATAACGAAATTGCACTAAACTGGACTTTTTAATTTGACTATAGCACATATTTTTGATAAAATATATTTAAGAGAGAAAAGTAATTATAACAAAGCATCCGTCTCCAACATTGCTTTTTATATTATATAAATGTGGGAATTTATATTTTAGCTTTTCTCTCTGTTTTTTGTTTCTAAAAAATATACTTTTTGTGATTTTTACGAGATTTACATAAAATAGAATAAAACTATAATTAAAATTCAAATATTTTTGTATCTTTAAAATTTACTTTTCAATAAAAACAGTATTTATATATGTTTTAAATAACTAAATTTTCTCATTTTACGATACCAGTAGTTTGTTTGAAAAGCCCTATTGTACTTGCTAAAATATAAGTATAAGTAGGGGGAATATATTAAAAATGGAAAGGTTAAAAAAAATAGATTTACTTATAACTTGTATTTTTTTAAAGCTGGGACTTAATTTATCTAATGCAGGGGTAAGATATTTAAAAGAACTAATAAAAATGGCATATATTAGTAATGAGCTTGATATAAAGTATAAAGAATTATGTAATAAGCTTAGTAAAAAGCTAAATGTGAGCATTAAAAAAGTTGATAGCAATATTTATACTGCTGTAAATACAATAAATGTAGGTCTAGCTAAAAAGAATTTTCCTAGTATATTTCATACTGAGTTTGATTATTACTATATTTCTCCTAAAAAATTATTAGTGTTATTTTTAAATATATTAGAAAGAGAAAAAATATAATAAAGAATATTGTAATATTATGAGTTTAATCATCATTCTTATCTTGTTCAACTGTATTAAACATAGGGTCAGCAAAAAATTCACTTAATGTAATTTCATATCCCTCACATATATGTAACAAAGTATCTAGTTTTATAAGTTCAGTTTTTCCACTCATAAAAGTAGAAATAGTTGAGCATGGAATGCCAGACATTTTACACAATTTCCATACATTCATATTTTTTTCTTTTAAATAAAATTTAATTCTTTTTCGAATTGCATCCGCTAAATTATTCATTATATATTTCTCCCATATTAAATATAAATAAAATTATATAAAAATAAGAACTTTTATTACTTTGGCAAATTGAAAAAATATATATATTTTTTCAATTTATCGAACTAGTTTGTTGCATTGAAGAAAATAATATGTTATAATTCAAATAGTTTGGCAAGCCAAACTATAAAAATCAAAAGAAAAGGAGTAAAAATATGAGAAAATCAATAAAAAAATGTCATAGCAATGAAAAAACAAAAGATTTAATGTATTATTTTAATGAGCAAAAAAAATTAAACAAACGGAATTACTTTAATTGCGTTAGTCGTCACCATAGTAGTCCTTTTAATATTAGCAGGAGTGACAATAACATTTGTACTAGGCGAAGGTGGAATACTAGATATGGCAAAACAAGCAGTAGTAGCGCAAGACAATGCACAAATAGCAGACGCACTTCAACTAGAAGCTTCAAATTGCTTTATGGAAAATATAATAAATAACACAAGTGTAAAATTAATAGATTACTTAAAAACAAAACAAATAATAGACGAAAATAAGGTAATAAATGTAAAAAATTTATTAGGAATCGAATTATCAACAGGAAAAGGAACCTCTGGAAGTAAAAAGGACACATATGTTTTAGAAGAGAACGGAAAAGTAGCAGCAAACACAACAAAATTAGCAAGCATAAAAATGGTGAAATTAGCAGAGAAAAGCACAAATGTAATAATTTATAATATAGTATATTATAATAAAAGTGGAGATAGTAAAGTAATAGGCAATATAAATGATAATGGTGTAACAGAGTCGGAAAAAATTATTACATTTACAGTTGATGGTGAACAATATCAAACCAAAGAGGGTACCACATGGTATGAGTTCTGTCAGGAGGTTGATGATACTTTTCTATTTAACTGCAACGGACCACGGAGACCGGAGTATTTAGAACAGGAAAAGTGAGTGGAGTCTCGTATGTGGGAAATGTAATTGGCTCGGATGTAATTGAGGAAGGAAGAGAATACTATTTTGAGGAACCTGCGGAGTGTGTTAAAGGAGATTCCTTAATTTTAACAACATTAAATAATAAATCAACATTAGCTAAAAATATATCTAAAGGCTCTTCTATTGTTTACTATAACTTTGAAACAAATACATTAGAAGAAGGAATAGTATCAGAAGCATACATTCATAAAAATGCAACGAATTTCGTAAAATATACTTTTGATGACGGTAGCTTTTTAGAAGCAACAGACTATCATCCAATATATACACAAAAAGGATGGAAATCATTAACAAATAGAAATGGTTATGAAACACCACAAGTAGGAGATAAAGTAAAGACACAAAATGGATGGAAAACATTAACTAATATAGAAGAATATGAAGGCTTAGAAGATTGTTATGATTTTGCAATAGAGTCGAAAGATGGACAAGAAGTAAACAATTATTTTGCAAATGGAACATTAGTACAAGGGTCATATTAAAAACATTAAAACTACTTATTTTTTATATACTTATTTTAAATTTCTTAAAGCTGTACTAAATTAATTGCAAAAAAAGTATAGTAGTCCTGCTTAGGCCTAGGCCTAAGCCTTAGCGGACTCACATAAGAGTATATAGTGGCACCTAGCAGACTAATTGGCCTGCCGGTGCCAAATTTTAAATTTTAAAATAAATGTTATAAATTATGAGAAATAATATATAACAAAAGTATATAAAGTGCTAAGCATAATTTTATAAGTTTATGCTTAGCGCTTTTAATTATTTACAGTTCAAGCTTTTTACAAAATTATCAACCAGCCTTTTAAGCCTATCAATAGGAAAATCAAAAAGTGCTTTTACTACTTCAAATGTATGTTGTATGTAGCTTTTTAGCTTGCTATTTTCTTCCCTTAGATTAATATTTTCCTGTGTTAATTCGTTATTTTCTTGTCTTAAGTTAGTATTTTCAGTTTGTAGTGTAGCTACTTTTTGTATTGCTGTATATGTTTTTGCTAGATTAATTTTTAGTTTTTTGTTATATTCTATCAATGCTTTATTTTGTGCTACTACTAAGCTTAAATTTTTAGTTTCTAGCTCATTTTTAGTTATATCTAGACTATCTGTTTTTTCGTTATTTTCTATCTCGTATTTTATATTTTCATAGTTTGTTATTTTTTTTAGTGTTTCTATTGGAATATGTGTATTTTCTTTTGTATTTCCACGTTCTAAGTCAAAACCTGCCTTTGTTATGTATGCATAAAAATTATCTTGTAGCCTTTTGTAGCTGTCTTTACCTTTCCAATATTCACTACAAGCAATTTTATTTATTTCATTTCCGTTTTTATCTTTTGTATGTACTACTGGAACAAATGTTAAGTGCATATGAGGAGTGCTTTCATCATTATGTACTTTAGCAGATACTATAAATTCTTCTCCTAAATTTTGATAACCTGCTACAAATTTATATGCAGTTTGAAAATATCTTTTTGTTTCTTCTGGTCCTATTTTTTCAAAGAAATCTTTGTCAGAAGTAATTATTAATTCGCACATAACATTACTAACTTTTTTAATTTGTCCTTTTAAGTTATATTTTTCTTTTAAAATATTAAAAGCTTTTTGATATGAGGTATTTATACTTTTTATTGAATAATTTTTTATTTTGCTATTTTTATTTATATCTTTATTTGAATAATTAGTATTTTTTCGTTCATTGTGCCTATAAATATATGATAATTGACCTATTTTATAATTTTCATTTCTAATGATTGCATAACTCATATTGAAATTCCCCCTTTATATTTATTTTAACTTATTATCTAATTTAATATTTAATTTAAGAAAGGCTTCGTAAGATTTACTTATGTTCTAATACTCTAACTTTTAGCTGATATAACACAATGAAAAAGTGTTAGAACATACTAGAACACTTTTTTCAAAAGTGTTCTGTATGATTAAGGGGCTTTGCCCCTTAATAAACCCCATTAAGCCACAAATTCAAATTAAAATTCCTCAGAATTTTATTTCAATTTGTGGCTTACGTGTGAATAAGTGTAGTATATGGGTTTATTTTCTTTGGTGTAAGTAGCATTTGTTAACTTTTGCTTTCGCAAAAGTTACAAAAGCTACTATGTAGAAAGTATAAGCAAGCGCTCTGTTATTTTTAATTTCTGCTAATTTATTTTAATTAATTGTAATTTTATATAATTTATAAATATTTTTATTAATTTTTGTTTTTTTTATAAATAATTACAAAAATATAATAAATAATATAAATATATCAATAGACAAATAAGCCACATTGTTGTATAATAAGCATATAAGGAGCGTGATTTTTATGATGAAAGATTTAGTTATAGAAGTTACAAGTACTCTACCAGATAATGCTACTATTGGCGAAATTTTAGATGCTATTTTAATTAGACTAAGCATAGAAAAAGGTATTAAAGATATTAAAGAAGGTAATACCCTTTCTACTGAAGAACTATTAAAGGAGATTGAAACATGGTAGTTATTTCAGTTTTACACACTGCACAAAGTCCAGAAAAAACTTTGAACAGTATAAAAGAATTTTTTGATAATTAAACATTAGCCATTATTGAAAAAATAAATATATGCAAAAGAGGCATACCTTAAACTTGCCTATAATAAATAATATAAATATATCAATAGACAAATAAGCCACATTGTTGTATAATAAGCATATAAGGAGTGTGATTTTAAATGATGTATCCATATGTAAAGTATTCAGACGGTACAGAAGTAGTTTTTTCACATATCATGAAAAATGAAAATGGTGAAGAAATTATGCATGTACACTTTGAAAGACCTACAGAAAATGGTTTTGATAGTGTAAGATTTGAACTCCCAAGTTGTAAAGTATTATATAAAGATGGTAATTATACTGATGAAGAGATAGAATTGTTTCGTACTGTTGTAGAAAGAGGATTACCTTCATTTTATAGATGGGCTAGAGAAGGGGGAATTCAAATTGCCTAATGTATTAGAATTGATGCGGTTATAAAATATACTTTTGGTCAAGTGAATTGAGTGAACCTATTCATGTACATATTTCAAAAGGAAAACCAGTTCAAAACTCAACAAAAGTATGGCTTACTAAAAGTGGTGGCTGTATTTTAGCAAATAACAAAAGCAATATTCCAAATAAAGACTTAAGTGAATTGTTAGCAACAATAGCAAATAACTATTTCTATGTAATTGCAGAATGGAAAAAACATTTTCCAGATGAAGATATTAAATTTTATTGTTAATTCCACTAGTATTCATTATTGCTAATTTTTCTTAATTTTTTATACTCAAACAACTAACTCAACCAATATAGCTTAAACTATTGAAACTGCTGAATGTAGCCAGTTCAGCCCAACCAAAATAATCACTGAAAATAGCTTGTACCAAGAGGTACAGGCTATTTTTAAAATTTTTGCTTATTTAAACTAGTCACTCAACAAAATATATTTTTAGAATTTTAAAAAAATAACTTGCTAAATTGATAAATACGATTTGTTTGCAAACACAAAATGATGCAATCCTTATATACTAGTAATGCCAATGCTTTCAAATATATTTTTTGTTGAATGAGTGCCTAAAAAATTATGTTAATTTATAATTTTTAGTAATTATTTTTCATTTTCAATGTTATTATTTTGTCCTTTGATATTTCAAATGAAGTAGGATATTAATTTAAAAACATTAAATATATTTTATAACTAAAAAGAAACGCAGTAATAAAATGCGTTTCTTTTAAATTTAAGAATAATTTTCAACTATTTCTTTTAACTCAGAAAAATCAATATCTAAAACAATGCATAAACCAATCAGTTCAAAGTCTTTTACACTAGTTTTAGCAGTTTCTATTTTATATAATTCAAAACGGTCTAACTCAATTCCAAGTAATTCTAGCTGACTAGATAACTTTGCTTTTGTATAATGTTTTGTTTCTCTATGTTCTTTAATTAAGCTACCAATTACGTTACGTTTATTATCAAATTTCTTCATAGCTAAAACCTCCCAAAAAATAACAAGAAAGGACTCAAATATATAAAAAAATAAAAATTTTTTTTAATACGTATTGATTTTATAATAATCTGTTTGTTATAATGTGTATTAATAATACACATAGTAAAAATAAATTACTAAAAATGACGTACAAACAAATGCATAATATGTAAAAAACAAGAAATAATAAACATAAGAAAAGGAGAAGAAGAAAATGAAAAAAACAAGTACAAGCAATTTATTGCAAAAAGTACAAGAAGAAAATCTATGCAAAAAGCAAGGCTTAAGTTTAAAAGAAAAAAGACGGCATAACATTAATTGCATTAGTGGTAACAATAGTAGTACTTTTAATACTAGCTCGGTGTAACTATAACACTAGTATTAGGAGAAGATGGAATAATAGCACAAGCACAGCTAGCAGCAGAAAGAACAAGAGAAGAGGAAGCAAAAGCAGAGAAAGATTTTAACAAATTAGTAGGAGATATACAAAACTGGGTAAATGGTGGAGGATCAAATGATGAAAATACAATTCCAAAGATCCCACTAGTAGATGCACTATCAAAAAAAGATACACCATTTGAAAATACAACAGAAGTAACAGATGGAGAAAAAAGCATGACTATACCAGCAGGATTTAAAATAAAAGAAGGAGAAAATATAGACACAGGAATAGTAGTACAAGATAGAGCAGAAAATGAATTTGTATGGGTGCCAGTAGCTATAAATGATATGGTAATGTGTAAAAGCCATACTACAGCTAAAATTACTTATGAAAACGGACAATTTTCTTGTTTTGAGAATGACCATCATCCAAGCGAAAAGGAACTAGTAGGAAAGCTATATGCAACTACTACTGGAAATTCATTTACTGCAGAAAAAGCAAATACAACATATGATGCAAACAGTGGCTTAAGGGAGCCAGCAATTGTAACTGGCGATTCTAGTGGAGAAGGAACAAAATATGATGGAGATGCTAAAAACTTAAGCATAGTAGTAGAAGGGGTAGAAAAGACAAGAGCAAAGTTCTTAGAACAATTACAAAACGAATTTTATAATATGGCAAAAAGCGTAGCCAAATATGGAGGATTTTATATAGGAAGATACGAGTCATCAGGATTAAAAGATGGAGAAAAACCAATAGTACAAAAAGAAAAAAGTCCAACAGTAAGCACAAATTGGTATACGATGTATAAAAATAGTAAAAATTTAGCACAAGAAGGAACACAAGTAACAAGTAGTATGATATGGGGATGCCAGTGGGACCAAGTAATGTTGTGGATGCAAGAAGTAGATAATCCGACTGTACCAGGAGCAAAATATATAAAAGATGGTAGTGGAATGGGCTGGTACAGCGGGGTAAGAGGAAGTGATAATAATACTAATGACGAACATAAAACAGGAATAGATTTAACAAGCGGTGACCATCTAGGAGAAGTATTGAATAGAGTAAAAAACATATATGACCTAGGAGGAAATGTGTCGGAATGGACACTTGAGGCGGGCGAACTACGGGAGTCGCGTTGCTTATGGTGGCAGTCGCTGGGGTAGCGGTTCTAGCCAGCCGGCGACCTGTTGCGGAAGTGATGATCCGGAATCTCTTAGCTATTTCGGTCAAGGTTCACGTATCACCCTTTATGTAGATTTGCTCGCTAGATAAGGGTTTGTCAAATGTGGTGTGGTGAGTCTGTGAAGGTTGATAGTTTAGGAGGTGGAAATCCTCCTTGAATTTATATCAAGGGTTGGGGAGATTGCAGTAATGCAATCTCCTTAGTGTAAACAGAAAGGTGTTAGTGCGAATGATTCAGCCCCGTTAAATTGTGAAAATCCAGAGGTCGATAGCTTCACACTACTGAAAGACAAAATATTGTTAAGCAATAAAGGCGAGTTTAACAATACTCTTGCGGGGTCAGAGAACTAGTCGTGGCATACAATGACTATGCAATGAACAGCTAGAGCCAGTATTTTCCTAGAGATAGGTATAGGTAACAATAGAAATAGAGGAACTAAATGAAATACTAGCAGTCATATGAGTCCATAATATTGATGATGCTAATTCTTAATAATTTATTTTATTTTTTATTTATAATTAGTAGTAAAATATTTTAAATCATGTTATAATACTAATTAGTAGAGGAGAGTGAGTAATTATGATGCATGAATTTGTAACATATGCAGATGGAACTTTAGTAGTTTCCTCAGATATTCGTAAAAAAGAAAACGGAGAAGAATATATTATTATTTCATTTGAAAGACCAATGGAATATGGTTTTGATACAGTAGTATTTGAACTTCCTAGCTATGCTATTATTGAAAGAGAAGGGCATTTTTCAGATGAAGAAATTGCTTTATTTAAAACTGTTGTTGAACGTGGTGCAGCATACTTTTTTGATATAGCAAGAGGAGGCGAAGTAGAAAGTGCCTAATTTATTTAGCTATTCAGGATATGTAATATTTTTTTGGTCAAATGAAAACAATGAGCCTATACATGTTCATGTTTGCAAAGGAAACCCAAGAGCAAATGCAACCAAAATATGGATTACTAAAAATCGGAGACTGTATTTTAGCTAATAATAATAGTCAAATTCCACAGCAAGATTTAAGAAAAATATATAGAGCTATACGATATAACTTTTTCTTAATTACTGCGAAATGGAAAGAGCGTTTTGATATTAGTGAGATTAAGTTTTATTGTTAATTTTATAATATAAATATATCAATAGACAAATATGTCACATTGTTGTATAAGCATATAAGGAGTGTGATTTTAAATGATGTATCCATATGTAAAGTATTCAGACGGTACAGAAGTAGTTTTTTCACATATTATGAAAAATGAAAACGGAGAAGAAATTATGCATGTACACTTTGAAAGACCTACAGAAAATGGTTTTGATAGTGTGAGATTTGAACTCCCAAGTTGTAAAGTATTATATAAAGATGGTAATTATAGTGAAAAAGAAATAGAGTTTTTCAAACAAGTTGTTCAAAATAGTGCAGATTTATTTTACAAATATGCAAAAGAAGGAGGACTTAAACGGCTAACTCAACCAATATAGCTTAAAAC
Organism: uncultured Clostridia bacterium; assembly: GCA_947626765.1. Taxonomy (GTDB): domain Bacteria; phylum Bacillota; class Clostridia; order TANB77; family CAG-508; genus CAG-273. The sequence goes on along the minus strand of CANQTQ010000005.1, from coordinate 27,527 downwards.
ATTGAAACTACTGAAAGTCTTGAGACGTACACACAAGTAAGTTTATAGAAATAAAATTGGGCAAAAAAGCCCTTATTTGTGATATAATAGGCAGACTATTTTAAAAAGTAAAATAGCCTGTCTTTTTTGCGCTTTATTAAACAAGATTTTAATATTTATTCTTAAAAAAAGAATAAAGAAATATAAAAGATAAAAAATAAAAAAAGCTTATGGAGGATCTAGAAAAAATGAAACGTTAATAAGTTTAAATGTTAATAAGTTTAATAAGTAAGCACTCAATAAAAAGGCATACCAATTTTGGAAAGATTTAAGCTAATATCATATGTACTCAAAGACAATATTACAGTAATATTACAAAACTATTAAGTTTATATTACAAAGCAATAATTCCATTGTTTTTAGTCGCAAAATGTTGTACAATAAAATAAATCACAATAATATGTAAAATTATAAGGAGGAACAATCAATGGCAAGAAATCCAATGCAAAAAAATGCTAGAATATCATTTCTTATAGGAGTATTAGTAACGTTATTAATTACAGGAATTATAATTGCGTTATTAATATTACAATTAACAAAAATTACAAAGGAACAAAATGAAGAAAAAGCTAAACTAAGAAATGCGTATGTGTTAAGCCAAGATATAAATTCAGGAGATGAAGTTTCAGAAGATAAATTAACTACAATGATTGTAAGCAAAGATACAATACCTTCTAACGCACTTACAAGTACAGAATTAAGTGAAATGGCAGCTACATTTGATAATGATGGAAACTTAGTTAAAAAAATAAATATTATTGCAAAAATAGATTTAAAAAAAGGAACAATACTTACTTCTGATATGATTGCACAAGATGGAGAAATAGCTGCTGATATTAGAAGAGTAGAATATAATATGATTGTTATACCATCTCAACTACAAACAGATAAATATGTTGATATACGTTTAACATTACCAAATGGACAAGATTTAATAGTATTATCACATAAAAAAATAGAAATTGCTAACATAGATGGTGTAGATTCATTAAACACAATTTGGATGAATTTAAACGAAACAGAAATATTAACTATAAGCTGTGCAATAGTAGAATCATACAAAATAGAAGGATCTAAATTATATGCTACAGAGTATATTGATCCAGGTTTACAAGCAGCAGCAATACCAACTTATTTACCAGATGATGCAACTATCAATTTAATAAACAAAGATCCTAACTGCGTAGCAGAAGCTAAACAAGCTATATTCCAAAGAAACAATGATGCAAGCCAAAAGGGTGCAGTTAGAAATCCAGTAAATAGTGGCTTAAATGAAAATGCAGATCAAGCAACAGATAATGTTGTTAGCAAAGTAGAACAAGAAATTCAAAAAACACAAGAAGAAAGACAAAAATATTTAGAAGCTTTAAATGGAACTTACTAAAATAAATAGGAGGCATATATGGAAACAATAGGATTTATAGGCGGCTATGATAAAACAGATTTAATTATATGTATTGCAAAAATTTTAACAGTAATGGAAAAAAAAGTGCTAATAATAGATACTACTGCTTTACAAAAAACAAGATATATAATTCCAGCAATGTCTCCAGCTAAAACTTATGTTACAAATTTTCAAGATATTGATTTAGCTGTAGGTTTTTATAGCTATGAAGCAATAAAAGGCTATTTAGGATTACCAGAAAACGAAAATTTTACATATGATTATGTATTAATAGATATTGATTCACCAGAAGCTTTTGAAAATTTTAATATGAAAATTGCAAGTAGAAACTATTTTGTTACAAACTTTGACACATATTCAATTAAAAGAGGAATGGAAATATTATCAGGAATTCCAGAGTCTATGCCTATAAAAAAAGTATTCTTTTCAAGAGAAGCAAGCAAAGAAGAAGATGATTACTTTAATTATATTTCTTTAGGAACTAAAGCAATTTGGGATGAAGAAATAATCTACTTCCCATTTGAACAAGGAGACCAATCTGTACTTATAGAAAATCAAAGAACACGTAAAATAAAATTAAAAAAATTATCAAAAATGTATAAAGAAAGCTTAGAATATCTTACAGAAGAAATTTTAAATAATCCACAAGAAAATGCAAAGCTATCAAAAGCTTTCAGGCAAATAGAAAAAGGAGTTATATAGAATGGCAATTATATCATTTTATAATAATGAAAAAAAAGAAACTGGTCAAACACTGTCATTAGCTGCTATAGCTACTTATATGGCAATTGAACATAACTATAAAATACTAATTGTATCTACAGCATTTAATGATATAAGTTTGGAAAATTGTTTTATAGAATATGAAAAAATTAGAGGTACAAACTCTGTTGTAAAAAATGTAGTAGATGGACTATCTTCTGGAATTGAAGGACTTATTAAAATATTAAATAGTAACAAAATTAGTACAGATATTGTAAAAAGCTATTCTAAAATTTTACTAAAAGATAGATTAGACATTTTATTATCACCTATAACAAACTCTTTTCAAGAATATATTAATATTACACCATATTATGCTGATATTCTTCAAAGTGCTAATAGATATTATGACTTAATATTTGTAGATGTTAATAAAAAAATGCCACAAAAAGATAAGGCTTCTATTTTACAAATGTCAAATATTGTAATTATAAATTTAACACAAAAACTAAAGTCAGTAAATGACTTTGTAGCACTAAAAGAACAAAATAATTTTTATCAAAGAAAAAATGTAATGATTTTAGTAGGAAAGTATGATGCAAATTCAAAATATAACAAACAAAATATTACAAGATATTTAAAAGAAAAAAAGTTAGTTTCAGTAGTACCATACAATACATTGTTTTTAGAAGCAAGTTCAGAAGGAACTATAATAGATTTTGTACTTTCTGCTAGAAATGTAACAGACCAAACAGATAGCGATGCTATTTTTATAAAAGAAATAAAGGAAATTGTTAGTAATATTACTTTAAAATTACAAGAATTACAAATGAAAATTTAATCTGAAAGGAGAAAGCTAAAAAGATGGTTAACCTACTTTTAATTGCAATTATATTTTTAGTAGCAATTTTTCTAGTTTTTAAGTTTATTAAAAAAAGACAAAATGAACAAGTTGAAGAACAAATACAAGTAGATGATAAAACATATACTTTAGAACTTATGACAGCTTTTATTAAAAAAAGACTAGATGAAATTACTAAAATTAACTTATATGATATAGGGCTTTCAGAAGAAGAATTAAAAAGAAGAAAACAAAAGAAATATGAATTAAAACAAGCTTTAAAAGGCTGTACATATGGAGATATTAATGATAAAAAATATGTTAAAGAGCTTATTTTTGATTTACTATCTCGTGAATATGGAGTTGATGAAACTAATATATCAAAAGCAATTCCTTTTGACATTCCATCACTTTTAACTCCTCAAGATAAATTCGATATTATTATATATATGTACAAAAATGAATTTGCCTATGAAGCCATGTCAGAACTTATTAATAAATACAAATTAGACGAATTAAAATATGTATCAGGAGAAGCAAAGCCTTGTTATGTAATTACTTCAGAAGAAATAGAACAAATTTATGAAAAAGAAAACTTTACACTTACATTTACAGATAAGCTAAATGTATTAGTACAAAGAATTTATCAACACTATAAAGGTTATAGTTGTATTGATGAAATTAGAGATATGAATATTGATGGTATATCAGGAGGCGTATCAGGTCTTCCAGAATCTTTCTTAAGTCAAGTAGCTCAATCTGATGGAGACTACTTAGAGCAAATTGTAGATCATAAAGTGCCTCGTGCTTGTGATAGCATATGGATTATGTTCCATGGTAAATCAATTCGTTTAGCATTTTTATCATTTGGAACAGAAGCAGAACTTAAAAGGGTATGCCAAAATATTTATAAATATAACAATCCAGGACAATTATCAGATACAAACGGCTACAAAATTAATGAAATGAAAGATGGCTCTCGTGTTGTTGTTGTAAGACCAAGTATGTCTGAAACATGGGCATTTTTCGTAAGAAAATTTGACGTAAAGCGTGCTACACTTGAACAAATTATACGTTTCCCAGGAAAAGATGAAGCAATAGACTTACTAAAATACCTAGTAAAAGGAGCAAGAATTATTTCACTAACTGGTGAGCAAGGTTGCCGGAAAAACAACAATGCTTATGGCAATGATAGAAAATATATACGAAACTATGAACTTACGTATTACAGAAACTGCATTTGAGCTTCACTTAAGAAAAATATATCCAACAAGAAACATATTATCTATGAGAGAAACAGAAACTGTTTCTGGACAAGACTGTTTGGACGTTCAGAAAAAAACTGATGGTTCTGTTAATATCATTGGTGAGGTTGCAACAGACCCAGTAGCATCTTGGATGATTCAATCTGCACAAGTTGCATCTAAATTTACATTATTTACTCACCATGCTAAAACATTCCCAGACTTAGTAACTGCACTTCGTAACTCTATGTTAAGAGCAGGTGTTTTCAAAGATGAAAGAACTGCAGAAGAGCAAGTTGTACAAGTATTAAACTTTGATATTCACTTAGTAAAAGACTTTAGAGGAAGAAGATATATAGAAAGAGTTACAGAATGTATACCAGTTGAAGAAAAAAATGAATACACATTTGATCATAGAAAAGAAAAAACATTAGAAGGAAAGCTAGATAAATTTATGGACAATGCAACAATATTCTTTTCAAAAACAACTAATAGAGAATTATATAAATATAGAAATATACTAGAATATCAAGACGGAAACTATGTGCTTACAAATCCAATATCAGATCATAATATTAAAGAAATGAGAAACAACATGGATGATAGTGATATTGAAGGATTTAATAATTTCTTAGAAAGAAACTGGGGAATAAAACCTCCAAAAGATATAGATTCTATTCAAGAAGTTAATGCAAGTGCACAAGGCAGTGCTCCTAAAAAAAGAGGTAGAAAACCTAAAAAAATAGAAGCATAAATAATATAAAATAGCTTAAAAGAAAGAGGTGATTTAATACAATGGATGCTAATATGTTAATGTACTTAATGATGGTTGTTGGTGCATTATTTATTGTAATTGTAATTGCCTTTTTAATTGTTAATAAAAAATCTAAAAGTTCTGAAGCAAGAAAAATTAGAGAGCTAAGAGAAGGTACTAAAGAAAAATCATTTTCAGCAGAAGTTTTATATCAAAAATTATACATAATTTACCTTAGAATACCATTTCTTAAAAGATATTTGCTAAAAATTAGAAGAAGACTTGCAATTTTAAATGTAGATGATGAATATTTAACAAGAAAACAAGCATCTAAAATTTTAACTAATACTATTCTTATAGTAATACCTCTTGCAATTATAATTATCATTATTACACATAGCAATGCATTATTAATGAGTATGTTACTTATTTTTGAACTATTCATGGTAGATACATTTATAGATGGTATGGTAGATAAATTAGACAACAAATTATTAAGACAACAAATTGACTTTTTCTCAGAAATTAGACATGCTTATCATGAGTTTAATATGGTTGAAGAGGCAATATATCAAGTAGCACAAAATGATGACGAACCAGAAATGTCAAGGCAAGCTGAAAAGATTTATGAAGTATTAATTTCAAATGATCCAGAAGGAGAGCTTGAAAAATATTACGATATTGCACCAAATAGTTACTTAAAAGAATTTGCAGGTATTTCTTATTTAACAAAAGAATTTGGCGACCGTAAAATAGATAATTCATCATTGTATTTAAAAAACTTAAATAATATTACACAGGAAATGCAACTAGAAATTTTAAAAAGAGATAAATTAGACTATACTTTTCAAAGCTTATCTGTAATAGCTATATTGCCATTGCTTGCAATTGAGCCAATTAAAAATTGGTCTATTTCTCAATTTAGCTTTACAGAAGACTTTTACAATGGTAGAAATGGTATGATTGTACAAATATTGCTATTATTAGTTACTTTCGTTTGTTATATTTTAACAAGAAAGCTAAAAGATAATGGCTCAACAGCTATGAACACTAAAAATACAGAAAATCCATGGCAGGAAAAGTTATATAAAAATCCAGTATTTAAAAAAATAATAGATTTATTTATACCAAAACAAGGAACTAAAGAATATATAAGCTTAAAAAAGAAAATGAAAGAAGCAGCATCTAAAGATAAAATACAATGGATTTATATAAATAGAATTTTATTATGTATTACTGTTTTTATAGTATCAATATTTTTATTTGGACAACTACATCAAATTACAATAAATAATGTATTTACAGATCCAACAGTTGACCATAACATTATGGGGCAAATGTATGAGAAAGATCGTAAAACTGCAATGGAACTTACAGAATCAGACAACCAATATATACGCTACTATAGGGGTAATACAAAAGTAACTCAAGAAGAAATTGAAGACATTATGAAAAAAGGAAAGATTAATAAAGATTACATAGAAAGTAGAGATGGCGAAATAGAAATAGCGGCTGAAAGAGTTCTAGAAAAACTACAAATTGTTAATACAGAACAAATGCAATGGTTTGAAATACTACTTGGAATGGTATTTGGAATTATAGCATATAATGCACCTATTTGGATGCTAATATTCCAAGCTAAAATGAGACAACTTGAAATGGAAGACGAGGTAATGCAATTTAATACAATTATTCTAATGCTAATGAAAATAGAAAGAGTAAATGTAGAAATTATATTAGAATGGCTAGAACGTTATGCAAATATATTTAAAGAGCCAATAAGCAAATGCGTAAATAACTATGAAAGTGGTCCATGGGAAGCATTAGAGCAATTAAAAGAAGATGTTACATTCCCAGAGTTTATTAGAATTGTTGAAAGTTTACAAGCAGCAGTAGAAAAAATTCCAATTGCAGATGCATTTGATGAATTAGATACAGAAAGAGACTATTATCAAGCAAAAAGAAAAGAATCAAATGAAAGATTAATTGCAAGAAAAGGAAGAATAGGAAAAGTAATAGGTTTTGCACCAATGGTTCTACTATTTGTAGGCTATTTAATTGTACCATTAGTATTTATAGGATTATCAAGTATGACAGAGTCATTTAAATCTATGACATCAATGCAATAAATTTTATAAAATAGAAAGGAAAAAATATGGAAAATGCGTCAAAAGCCTTAATAATGGCTGGCTCTGTTTTATTAGCACTTTTAGTTATAGGTTCACTAGTACTTATGTTTAACTCATTAAGTAATTTAAAAACAGAAGAAGCAGCAAGCGATGAAGTTTTAAAACTTATAGAATATAATAAGCAAATACAAACATACAATCGCGAACTTTATGGACCAGAGCTTATATCTTTAGCAAATTTAATTCAAGATTATAATTACAGGCAAGCAGAATTAGACACTTATGACCCTATTACTATACAAATAGATATGACTGGTTTAAATGAAGAACCATATTTGAAAAAGAAATATAAAAATGTAGAAACTATAATAAAAGACTACAAAAATTTAGAAAAAAAATTGGAAGATTATAAGCAACCAGTAAAAATTTCTGGTATAAATGTGGGCAAAAGTGCAATGGAATGGTTTGGAATGACAGATGAACAAAAATTAGTATATATGCAAAAATTCAACTCAAGTTATGTAGGCACTATTAGAACAGAGATGGATAAACTTGCTAATAATTATGGTAATGTTAGGGCTACATTAAATAATTTTAAAAACAGAAAATTTAAACCAACATTTGAAGATGATAAAACAGGTAGAGTAGCAAAAATAAAATTTACATTGATTCCTATATAAAGGAGGCTATATATGGAAAATGCATCAAAGGCTTTAATTATGGCAGCAGGTGTAATAGTTGGGGTTTTAATAATTTCCATTGGTGTTTACTTATTTTATACTTATGCAGATTATAGCTTAGATGCTTATAAAGCAATGGAATCTGCACAAATAGACCAATTCAACTCACAATTTTTAAAATATTATGGAAATACATTAACTAAATATACTGATGCAAATAAAAATGAATATAGTAAAGAAACTCCAATTTTATGTACTACACATGATATTGTTACTTTGGCAACTTTAGCAAATCAAAATAATAAAGAGTTTAATTTAGAAAATGAATCACGGGTATAACATAAATAGTTCATATTACATTCAAATAGATTTAGAAGGAGTAAAAATAGAAGGTAAAGAACTTATTAATTTAGAAAAAAACATTGAAAAGATAAAAATAAAACTTTTACAAGATTCAGTACATGAAGTAAATGCTCAAGATAAAAACGGCAATTATATACATGACGAAAAAGGCAACATAAAAACTCAATGGAAAAATAGATATTATTATTGTGTAGAATATCCAAAAATAAGTAATACTACTAAAAGAGTATGTTATATGAAATTTAGAGAATATACCAAAAATTACTAAGTAAATAAAGCAAAAAATAATTGCATATTTACATTTATAATGTTATAATAAAGGAAGAAATAGCAAATGAAAAAAACATTTGTCGTAATTTTAATTATTTTATTAATTTTACTTGCTATTGTTGGTTATTATGTATATAATACTAAAAGATTATCAAGTTTAGTAGAAGATTATAACAAAACATATGAATCTTACTATCAACAAGAAATACTTGGAACTACTTTAATTAGTATTATTAATAAAGCAATAGACGATAACGAAAGAAATGACATATCAAAATTAGAAAACAGTATTTATTATGAAGAAAATAATGAAAATTCTATTAAAATAGATGTTAAATTTTCAGAAGAAACAGAAAAAATTCCAATGGAAAGAATAGTAGCACAAGGGGTAGAAGCATTTATTAGTGTTTACCCAACAGCAGTATTTAAATGCACTAAAATAGAATATCATGAAAAAACAAATCAAATAAAGTACTTATATTTTGAATATGTAAGAGATTGATTTTACTATTAGAGAAATCTAATTTAATATAAAAAATACAAAAGTTAAATTTAAAGGAGGAACTTTTTATGGAAAACGCTTCAAAAGCACTTATTATAGCAGGAGCTATATTATTAGCAATTTTAATTATAGGGTTAGGTATGTTTATATACCAACAAGCTGCAGATGCAATGAAAACAGATGCAGTAGATGAGCTTGCAGTACAAGAGTACAATTCTAAATTTTTAAGTTATGATAAAGAGAATTTAAGCGGAAGTCAAGCAAGACAATTGTGTACTGCAGTTATACAACATAATTTAACTAGAGCAAAATCTGACTCATCACTTTACATTGAAGTTTTAGATTCAAAAGGAAATATTAACAATTCTAATGATGCTGGAAACAAAAATGCAGCTACAATGAATTCAACAATAACTACCATAAGAAATAACATAAAATCAGGAAAAACTTATACAGTTACTTTTGGATATGACGCTAAAACTGGTTATATTGTTGAAGTAAAAATTGTTGAAAGTACTACTAAATAGTATTTCAAAGGAGTAGTTTTATGGAAAATGCTACAGACGCTTTATACATAGCTTTTGCAGTAATAATATTTGTTATAGCACTTACTATTACTATGGTAATGTTCTCTAGGCTAGGAGAAGTTTCTGGCGTAGCAATTTCTTCTAGTGATATTACAGAATTTTATGAATACGAAGGAGCAGATATTAATAAAGCAAATAGAACTGTAGGATTAGAAACAATTATACCAACATTATACAAATACTATAAAGAAAACTATACTGTAATATTCCTAAAAAAAGATGGAACTCCATTAGGCTTATATAATAGTGAAACTAATAGAGACTTATGGGGAAATGGTACAAATGATAATACTGGTAACATAGGTAAATATTATTCATCAAATTCTGATTATGAAAAAGTATGCTCTTTTGATGTTGATGAAGAAATTACACGTCATGAACCATGGACAGGCACTACAGAAGATTATAAAAATAATTTAGATGCATTTTTAAAAGGTGGTAAATTTAATTATCCAAGCGATCCTAGTCAAGTAGCATATGATTATTCTCGCCAGTTAAATAACAACGGTGGATTTATAGGACTATGTGCAACAAATAATTATAAATTTAAAGAAATGCTTGGAGAATATAATTACAATGTAGAAACTGAAGGACATGAAAGTGCACTATTAAAAAACAGAAAAAAAAGAGTAATTATATACCAATTACAATCATAGTAAAAAGAAGGAGTAAATATTATGGGAGATAGTTTAATTACAATTATTGCAATAGGATTAGCTGCTGTTTTAATGTTTGTATTTCCACTTATGTCATTGTCTGAAAGAACAGATGACATTTCAGAACTTATGCTTAATTCAACTACAGATGAATTTATTAATAATATTAGAACAACAGGAAAGCTAACACTAGATGATTATGAAAAATATTTACAGACTATTTCATCAACAGGAAACTCATTTGAAGTGGAACTAATAATTCACCAATTAGATGAAAATCCAGGAGTAAAAGTTTCACAAGCAGAAATGACTAAAATAGGAGAAAACATATACTATAAATCATATACTAGCCAAATACAAGAAGAACTAAACAAAAACGGTAAAATCAAACTAAAAGAAGGAGATATGATTTCTGTTACAGTTAAAAATACAAACCAAACAATAGCTCAATTATTAAGAAACTTCTTCTATCAAATTACAGGAGATGGTTCTGGTCAAATAGTAGCAAAAGGAAATGCAATAATTACTGTAAATGGAAGCAACTAAATATTATAAACATAAATCCTTTGGGATTATTATAATCCCTATAATTTAAAAAAATGTAGGGGGTGGTAAAGCCACTCCTTTTTAATATAATAAAATTACTAAAGAAAGGAAAAAAGCATGAAGATACAATATATTGCAGTTATTTTTATAGTAATTATTTTGCCTATTGCTATGACAATGTCTTTTTATATTGGTTCCCAAATAGACACTATTAATTTACAAATTGAATATAATACAAAATTAGAAAATTGTACTTATGACTGTATGAGAGCATTTCAAATTAATACTGCTAACAATAGGTATTCTAGTGTTGCTAATTCTAAAATTAGAGATATAGAAGCTGCGGCATCAACGTTTTATGAATCTTTAGCCACAAACCAAGATATGCGAATAGAAGATATAAGTGAATTTGTACCAGCTTTAGTTTTTACCTTATATGATGGTTATTATATTTATAGTAAATATGAAAATGTATATGGTGGAAAAAATATTACTATAGGTAAGCCTCAAATTAATGCAGAAACTTTAAAAGGAGAAGAATATGAAAATGAGGGATTAAAACCATATATATATTACTCATGTAGATTCAAAAAAGGTCAAAAAGATTTTGTTGTTAATTTTACTTTAGATAATGCAATTACAATTTATGGAGATTTAGGAGAAGGCTATAAAACATATTCGGGCTATTTAATAAATCCAAATAATGTTCAAGGAACAAATAATTTAAATATGTCTAATCCATTATCTTGGCGTTTAACTTATAGTAATAATTCAAGTACTACTAGTGATGATGTAGAAATAAAACCTGAATTATTAACAGAGCATTTGCTATTTGCAAATGGAGACCAAAATGATTATGATTATATTGTATATAATGGACAAAAAATTTATTATGATAGAGAACAAGATAAATATTTCTTTTATCAAAATTATGAAAAAACATATTTAACAGTATCATCAGGTAATAGAAATATAAATGAGTATTTAGATGCTAGAAAATCAGGGGGACATTTATATAGTACAAGTAGTATTGAATATTATAAAACTGCAAAAGAATTTAGTGAAAAAATAATGAACTTAACAAGAAACATTTCCCAAGTTGATGCTAAAGATGTAAATGGAAATGCAATTAAATTTACTGTAGATACTGGTAATGATGAAATTTTTGTTCCAGATGAAAATAATGACCCACTACTTTCTGGCTCAACATTTAATGAAATTCGTATGCAAGTAATTCGTAAATCAATTGAAACAAACTTAACAACAGCCATTGCACAATATAGTGATTTTAATGATACCTTTTATGAATTTAGACTTCCAGTAATGAGTGAAGTTGACTGGGCAAAAATAACAAGTAAAGTATCAATTATATCATTTTTACAAGGAATACCAATTGGACACAAATATTTTAATAATTATTGTGTAATTACAAATGACAATAATGAAGAAACAGTTAATAAAGAAAATATTTATATTATTACAGAAAATGCTTCAGGGCAAAGAGAATATCATCTTCCAGGTTGTATGGAACTTGCAAAACCGGAAAGTGACACTAAACTTAAAATTGTAGACGTAGCATATAACAATTTAAACTTTGTAAGACAAACTGTTAGAATTTCAGAAGGAAACTATTTATACTTTTATCCACAAACAAGAATGAATGGAAATAGTATAAAAACTATTACAGCATGTTATTATTGTATAGTTAATGCAGGAGCTGTGCATACTGCAGATGAAATAATAGCAGGAAAAACAGTTGAAAAAAATTCAAATTGGGAAGATGTAATAAAAGCAGATGTAACTAAAGTTTCAAATATAGACAAAAGACTAAAAGAAATAAGAGAATATTATATAAGAGCCTTAGGACGCGAAAGGTATGACTTATATAGGTTTAATATAGACACATTTACAACATAATTTTTAATATAGACACATTTACAACATAATTAAATAAAAAAATAATGAAAAGATATAATAAAAATGCATCATTGTTTTTAAAAAAATATATTTTAAAAATCAATGAAGTAGCAATTATTATATCTTTTTTAATTAAAAACTAAATATTGTTTAAAAATTAAAAAGATGGTTATTCTATATAAAAAGGAGACCATCTATGAAAAAAATTAAAAATATAATTATAATTTTATCTTTACTTATTCTATATATTTATGTTTGTAATATTACACTTCTTCCCAGTAATTACATTTTATTACAAGGAGAAAATTTTAATATTTATACGTTAGCAGGACTTTATTTACAAGAAAAAGATGCTCCTTATACATTACAAACAGTAAGTACAAATGAAACAAAAATAAATAAAGTAGGAAAAATAGATTATTCTTTAAATTTATTTAAACTATTTTCTGTAAAAAATATTAGTGTTAATGTTATTCCAAAAACTACAGTTGTTCCTGTTGGAAAAGCAATAGGAATGAAACTATATACAGAGGGCGTATTGGTTGTAGGAATGTCTGAAATAGAAGGGAAAAAACCATATGAACAATCTGGAATACAAGAAGGAGATATAATAATTCAAATTAATCAAAATGAAATTGATACTACAGAAGATTTAATGCAAATGGTAAATGATTGCAAAGGAAAAGCCCTTTCTATAAAATATATGCATGGTGAGGAAACAGCTACTACTAGTATAACTCCAATAAAAAATCAAAATAATGAGTACAAATTAGGACTTTGGGTAAGAGATGCTGCAGCAGGAGTAGGTACTCTTACATTCTATGAACCATCATCTAAAATGTTTGGTACACTTGGACATGGAATATTAGATGTAGATACATCAGAATTAATAAAAATTGAAAATGGTGAGCTTGTAACTACAAATATTTTGTCTGTAGTTAAGGGAGAAAAAGGAAACCCTGGAGAAATTAGAGGAACAATTGAATCAGGTTATACCATTGGAGATATTTCTAAAAATACAGAATTTGGAGTTTTTGGAAAATTAAACTTACCATCATATTTGGGAGTTTCAGACTCTAATGCAATAGAAGTTTGCTCTAGGGAAGAAGTTCAAACTGGAAAAGCACAAATTATTTGTGAACTAGAAAATGGAAAAAGAGATTATTATGATATAGAAATTCAAAAAATATTTTTAAATAATAACAAAGATAATAAAAGTATGCTAATAAAAATAGTTGATGAAAAACTAATAGAAAAAACAGGCGGAATTATTCAAGGAATGAGTGGTGCACCAATTATACAAAACGGAAAATTTGTAGGAGCAGTAACACATGTTTTGGTTAATGACCCAACACTTGGCTATGGAGTATTTGCAGACATCATGCTAAAACAAATGAAAGAAGTAAACTAAAAAAATAGTTTCTCTTTAGCCAAAAATACTATTTATATTTTTGGCTAAAGTAATACTAATATAATTAATAGAAATATTGAATATACTAATAAGTAAAATAATATTATTACCGGATAAAAATACTTACAAATTTATATATTTTTTAGATTACAAGTTTATTCAGGTCTTCTTTCATTTTTAGAACTTGCACTTAATTTTTCATATTCCTTACATTTTATTTTATATTCTAATTGCTGAGTTAAATATCTATAATACATGTATGCCTGCTCATACTGAATAACTGGATTAAACATATAATTATCTCCCATCATAGGGTCGTAGTAACTATCATAATTCATATTCATATATGGTGGAAAATTAGGCTCATTTTTTTCCATAAACTTCATTCCTTACATAATAAATTTAGGTTTTTATAAAGGAAACTACCTATAAACCTTATTTTAATTTATTCTTTAGAATAAAAAATATGCTAAATGAGTTTTATTAAAGAATAGTAAATAATTCAAGAGCAATATATGTATAAAAAGCTGCAAAAATTCCTTGAAAAAGTTTTCCTATAAAATAAGTTTTAATAGATAAGTTTGACTTGCTAATTATACTAAATACTTGTAGCAAAACAGATATACCGCCAAAGCCTAATAAAAATGCACACAGAATAATTTTTATATTTATTAAACTTATTTGGCTAGTACTAGCTATTAAACTAACTCCATTTGTTAATTCAATAAAACCAGATACTATAGAATTTGCAAACTCTATAGGAATATTAAAAATGTACAAAATAGGCGATACAATAGTAGAAACAAAGTTTATAATGCCACTTTGATTTAAAATAGATATAATTACAGAAAATATAACAACAAATCCACCAATTAAAAGAACAGTAGATGTAGCATTAGTAATACTTTTTCCTAAAATTTCCCCTAAAGAAGAAAAGCTAACACTATTTAAATTTTGCATGTTTTTAATATTTTTATGTGATTCAGTATTTTTAGAAGACATATTCTTATTAATAAAATATTTATTGGTTTTATTTAGAGTTTTTTTCTTATTTTTATAGAGTGAAACTATATTAAGCAAAATTCCAACACTAATACAGCTAAGTATATGTGTAATAAATAATAAAATTCCAACTTTAACATTTCCAAATAGGCTTACGCCAACAGTACCTATAATAAATAGAGGACCAGAATTGTTAGTAAAACTAAGCATTCTTTCTGCTTCTTCTTTTGTACAAATTCCGTTTTCTTTTAAATTACTAACTATTTTAGCTCCAACAGGGTAGCCACTAATTAATCCCATTAAAAATGCAAAACTTGCTTCACCAGGAACACCAAATAGTGGTCTCATTATAATATTAAAATATTTTCCAAAAGTAGAAATAATATTAGTATTGCTTAATAGCTCTGTTGCAACAAAAAATGGAAAAAGTGAAGGCACAACAGCGGTTGCCCATAATATAAGTCCATTTTTTGCAGCAGTTAAATTAGTAGTAGAAAATATTACTAAAAAAATAGAAAACAAACAAAATACTATAGCTATTGCATTTTTGCGTATAGAATATACAAATATATTTATTTTATTTTTAGTGTAATCCTTTTTATTTCTAGATATGTCTACTTCTTCTAAAGTAGTAGAAAATTCTTTTATCATATGAAAAGTCCTTATCTTGTATATTTTGGCTTTTTAATGTTAAACCAATAAACACTACATAATATATATGCTTATTAGCATTAAAAAATTCAGAAAAACTGTAAAATACCTTATAGGGCATTTTTTATATAGTATAAAATACATTATAGGGTATTTTTATATATAGTATAAAATACAAAAAATTGGTTTTAAAATTTACTAATATGTGTTATAATAGTAAGGTAAAAAATCAAATAAGGAATTTAAGCTTTATGAATTTTCTAGTAAATACATTAGAGCAAAGCCAAAAGTTTAAAGAATTATTAAACGAAATACAAAAATTAAAAGGTCCGGTAGCAATATCGGGCTTAGTTGACGTTGAAAAATCTTGTTATATAAATGAAATAGTAAATAATATAAAAAAGCCTGTATGTATTATTACATATAATGAATTACAAGCTAAAAAATTAAGCCAAGATTTAAAAAATTTTGGCTTAAAAGTAAAGTATTTTCCAAAAAGAGAAATAGCAAGTTATGACTATATTGCAGAAAGTAAAGATTTACCTTATGAAAGAATATCTATTTTAAATGAAATATTTCTTAATGATAATAAAAATTTAAAAGAAGCAAACCAAATTATAATAGTAACTACAATAGAAGCAATAATGCAAAAAATGATTACTAAAGAGGAACTTTATAAAAATAAAATAGACTTAAAAGTAGGAAATAGCTATTCTTTAGATACTTTAAAAGAAACCTTTGTAAAGCTTGGCTATGAAAGAAATGAACTAATTGAAAATCAAGGTCAGTTTAGCATTCGTGGTGGAATTGTAGATGTGGGTTTATCAGAAACAGTTGGTGTAAGAATAGAGTTTTGGGGAGATGAAGTAGATTCTATTAGGTATTTCCGCATTTCTTCGCAAAGGTCTACAGAGATGTTAAATGAAATTACCATATTTCCAGCACATGAATTTGTTGTAGAAGATTTAGCTAAGTCTGTAAAAAAAATAGAAGAAAAGTACCCAGACAAAAGTGAAGACATAGAATTAATAAAAAGTGGAGACTACATTAGCAAAATAGATAAATACTTTAATGAATTTTATGAAAATAGTGCTTCTTTTTTAGATTATTTATCAAAAGAATATTTAATATTTTTAGATGAAAATTTAAAAATAAAACAAAGACAAGAAAACATTATATTAGACAATAATCATTTAATAGATTCGTTAATAGAAAAAGAAAGATTTGTTCCAGAAGCAATTAGAGAAATTAGTAATTTTGAATATAACTTTAATGAAAAGCAAATAATATACTTAGAGCAAAATGATACTATAAAAAATATGCCAAAATATTATTTTGAAACAAGAGAAATTAATTTCTATAAGCCAGAATTAGAAATGCTAATTTCTAATTTAAAAACATATAAAAAAGAAAAAAAGAAAGTAGTTTTGTTAAATCAAAATGAAATTTATAGCAAAAAAACTTGCGAGTTATTAAAAGAAAATGAAATAAATTATAAATATGAAGAAAATCCACAAAATTTAAAAGATGGAGAAATATTAGTTACAATAGGTGCATTATCTTCAGGTTTTGAAAATTATGATTTAAACTTACTTGTAATTAATATGCAGCAAGGAATAGAAGAACCTGTAAAAAAGAAAAAAAGAACAAATAGTGTATTTAAGCAAGGTGAAAAAATAGTTTTTGCAGATTTAAAACAAGGAGATTTTGTAGTACATCAAACTCATGGAATAGGGCAATTTTTAGGTGTTAATACAATTACAGCAGATAATGTAACTAAAGATTATATAAAAATAAAATATAGAAATGATGATGTATTATATGTTCCAACTACTAATTTAGATAGTGTAAGAAAATATATAGGTGGAGGAGAAACAGCTCCAAGGCTTAATAAATTAGGAGGCAAGGAGTGGAGTGCTACTACTAACAAGGTAAAAAAACAATTAGAAGAAGTAGCAAAAGATTTAGTAGAACTATATGCTAAAAGGCAAAAAATTAAAGGTTTTGCTTTTTCAAAAGACACACCTTGGCAAAAGCAATTTGAAGATAGCTTTCCATACACAGAAACAGAAGATCAATTAAGATGTATTGAAGAAGTAAAACAAGATATGGAAAAGCCATCTCCTATGGACAGATTACTCTGTGGAGATGTTGGCTATGGCAAAACAGAAGTAGCAATTAGGGCAGCCTTTAAAGCTGTAATGGACCAAAAACAAGTTGCATATTTAGTACCAACTACAATTTTAGCAAATCAACAATATGAAGAATTTAAAAGTAGAATGAGCGAATTTGCTATGAAAGTAGAGTTGCTAAACAGATTTAGAACTAAAAAAGAACAAGATGAAATCATAAAGAAGTTAAAATTAGGTGAAATAGATGTTGTTATAGGCACACATCGTTTACTTAGCAAAGATGTAGAATTTAAAGATTTAGGCTTACTTATAATAGATGAAGAGCATCGTTTCGGAGTTAAAGATAAAGAAAAAATAAAACAATTAAAAACTAATGTAGATGTACTTACAATGACAGCAACTCCAATTCCAAGAACACTTCATATGTCTATTGTAGGAGTTCGAGACATGTCTGTTATATATGAACCACCACATAATCGTAAGCCTGTTCAAACTTATGTATTAGAATATGACAAAGAAGTTGTAGCTGAGGCAATTACAAAAGAAATAGAAAGAGATGGACAGGTATTTTATTTGTACAATCAAGTAGAAAATATAGAGAAAAAAGCAAATGAAATTGCTGAACTTGTACCAGAAGCAAAGGTTGCCTTTGCACATGGCAAAATGTCTGGAAAAGAACTAGAAGAAATTATGCAAATGTTTATAAAACATGAAATAAATGTACTTGTATGCACAACTATTTTAGAATCTGGTATAGATATTCCAAATGCCAATACTATAATTGTAGAAAATGCAGATAGATTAGGTTTAGCACAGCTTTATCAAATAAGAGGAAGAGTAGGAAGAAGCAATAAACAAGCATATTGCTATATTACTTACAGAAGAGACAAACTCCTTTCAGAAGTAGCAGATAAAAGGTTAAAAGCTATTAAAGAATTTACAGAGTTTGGCTCTGGCTTTAAAATAGCTATGCGAGATTTAGAAATTCGTGGTGCTGGAAGTATGCTAGGGGAAATGCAACATGGTCATATAGAACAAGTTGGCTATGATACTTACTGTAAGCTATTAGATGATGTAATGAAACAAATGCAAGGAACCGAAGTAGAAGAAGAGCAAGACATTCAAATAGATTTATCTGTATCTAGTTATATACCAGATAGCTTTATTGAAAATAGTAGCCAAAAAATTGAAATTTACCAAAATATAGCACTTAGTAGAACAGAAGAAGATATACAAAATGTAATAGATGAAATAATAGACCGTTATGGAAAACTTCCAAAAGAACTTGAAAATTTGTTAGAAGTAACTAGAATTAAGGAGCTTGCAAGAAAAGTGGGAGTTATTAAAATTTCACAAAGACCAGATTCTATAGTATTTTATTTTAAAAAAGAAAAAATGCCTGTAGAAAAGGTAAATAATCTATTAAAAGAATATGGTGTTCAAATTAGATTTTCAGAAGGAATTAATCCATATGTTACATTTAAAATTGGAAAAAAACAAGAAAAAGAATTGCTTTCAAAAGTAAAAGAATTTTTGGAGTTAGTTGCGTAATGTCGAAATTTGTCATACGAAAACAGAATAAAAGTTCATAAAATGTAAATATATAAATTAAAATTTTAGAAAGGAAAAATGGGTATGCAAATTATTTCAAGTAAAGATAATGAGCAAATTAAAGCTATTAAAAAATTAAAAGAAAAAAAATACCGTGATGAAACAAATGAGTATATTGTAGAAGGAATTAAATTAGTAAAAGAAGCAATAGAAGAAAAAGTAAATATAAAAACAATTGTTATTTGTGAAGATTGCGAAGAAGAAAACTTAAAAAATCAAGCTAAACCAAATAACCAAATTGAACAAGGTTTGTTATATGAAATAGCTAAATATGAATGTATTTACGTTACTAAAAAAATATTTAATATGCTTTCAGAAGTTCAAACGCCACAGGGTATTTTGGCAGTAGTAGAAAAGGGAGATAGCATAGAAAATATTAATTATTCAGAAGATATAATTTTAGCATTAGATGGAATTCAAGACCCAGGTAATTTAGGTACAATATTAAGAACAGCAGATAGTGCTAATTTAAAGCAAATTATTTTATCTGAAAACTCAGCAGACCCATATAATCCAAAGGTAGTACGCTCTACAATGGGAGCTATATTTAGAATGAACATTATAAAAACAGAAAATTTAGCAAAAACTTTGCAAATGATTAAAAAACATAAATTTGAAATAGTTGCTACTTCATTAGATACAGATAAGTCTATTTATAACATAAATTATAATAAAAAAGTAATTATAATTGGAAACGAAGCAAATGGTGTTTCAAAAGAAATACAAGACTTATCAGATGAAAAAGTTAAAATACCAATGCTTGGCAAAACAGAAAGCCTAAATGCTTCTGTTGCAGCAAGTATTATTATATATGAATATGTAAGAGGAAAATTAATGTAATTTACTTTATAAAAAATAATAAACCAAATATATTATAATTCTTGTACTTTGTTGTTGCTATGCGACACTACGAATTTATAACATATTTGGTTTTATTTACTAAAATGCATTTTTAAAAACTAAAATTCACAATTTTTTGGTGTTCTTGGGAATGGAAGTACATCACGAATATTTTGCATACCAGTTAAATACATCATCATTCTTTCAAAACCTAGTCCAAAACCGCTGTGAACACAGCTTCCATATTTTCTTAAATCTAAGTACCACCAGTAGTCTTCTTCTTTTAATCCAAGTTCTTTAATACGGTTACTTAATTTTTCAAAATCATCTTCTCTTTGACTACCACCAATAATTTCTCCAATACCAGGAACTAAAAGGTCAGAAGCAGCAACTGTTTTTCCATCTGGATTTTGCTTCATATAAAATGCTTTAATTTCCTTTGGGTAATCTGTTACAAAAACAGGTTTACCAAATATTTTTTCAGTTATATATCTTTCATGTTCTGTTTGGATATCTGTACCCCAATGAACAGGATATTCAAATTGGTCATTTACTTTTTCAAGCTCTTTTATAGCATCTGTATAACTAATTCTACCAAAATCAGAATTAATTACATTGTGTAGTCTATCTAAAAGACCAGTATCTACAAACTGATTAAAGAATTCCATTTCTTCAGGAGCATTTTCTAAAACATAAGAAATAATATATTTAATCATTTCTTCTGCTAAATCCATATCATCTTGTAAATCTGCAAAACAAATTTCAGGTTCAATCATCCAAAACTCTGCAGCATGTTTTACAGTATTAGAATTTTCAGCTCTAAAAGTAGGGCCAAATGTATATACATTACGAAAAGCATGTGCATATGTTTCAACATCTAGTTGACCACTAACAGTTAAGTGAGATTCTTTTCCAAAAAAGTCTTGAGTATAATCAACACTCCCATCATCTTTTTTAGGCACATTTTCCATATCCATAGTAGTTACTCTAAACATTTCTCCTGCGCCTTCACAGTCACTACCAGTAATAATAGGTGTATGAACATAAACAAATCCTTTTTCTTGGAAAAATTTATGAATTGCAAAAGCTAAAACACTACGAACACGAAAAACAGCATTAAAGGTGTTAGTTCTAGGACGTAAATGTCCAACTGTTCTTAAATATTCAAATGAATGTCTTTTCTTTTGAAGTGGGTAGTCCAAATCTGCTTGATTAAATATTTTAACTTCTGTTGCTTTTATTTCAAAAGGTTGCTTAGCATTTTCTGTTTTTACAAGCTCTCCTGTAACAATAATTGAAGAACTAATTGAAAGCTTTGTAATCTCTTCAAAATTAGAAAGAGCTGTATCAAATACAATTTGAACATTTTTAAAAAAGCTACCATCATTAAGCTCAATAAATCCGAAATTTTTAGAATCACGAATAGTTCTTACCCAACCTGAAACTTGTAAGCTTTTACCAACATAGTTTTCAGTATTTCTATATAAATCTTTTACTAATACATTATCCATTTTTATTCCTTCCTTCCTAAGGCACAAATATGATTGCAATTTTTCAATCTTCTTAACCTTTCTTTTTAATGAAAATATTTCCTAATTAATAGAATACCCTAATTATATAAGATAATACAACAAAATTCAATATATTTTAGTAATTTGTTAAACAACTATTTAATAGTTACAATTACATTAAAGCTTAAATAGTACTAATTTTCTTGTTTTTCAAATGCCCGTTGCAGGAAGTCAAGTTCAAAGAAGAAAAGTCAGAACGGGACCTTTCAAAACTGCGAAAAATAGTACTATTTAAGCAATTAAGTATTATAACTAAAATTTATGCAAATAAGTTAAAATTGTTAATATTCCTATTGTTTATAAATAAAAATAGGTGTATAATGTGTAAGAAAAAATAAGGTAAAATGCTAATTTTTAATGTATCAATTAAGCATTAGTTAAGAAAGGACAAAATATGTATAGAGATCATAATTGTGGAGAATTAAATATAAAAAATGTAAAACAAGAAGTAAATATAGCAGGTTGGGTACAAAAAATTAGAAACTTAGGATCAATGATATTTATAGATTTGCGAGACCAATTTGGAATTACTCAAATTGTTATATCTGCAGATAATAAATCAATTAGTAAAGATGTATTAAATAGCATTGTAACAGAATGTGTTATTAGTGTTAAAGGAACTGTAATAGAGCGTTCTAACAAAAATCCTAAAATGCCTACTGGGGAAATAGAAATAGATGCTAAAGAAATTAAAATTTTAGGAAAATGTAAAAATGTATTACCATTTGAAATAAATTCAGAAAAAGCTGGAGAAGTAAAAGAAGATTTAAGACTAGAATACCGCTTTTTAGATTTAAGAAATGAAAAACTACATAATACTATTTTACTTCGTAGTGAAATAATGAAAACGCTTAGAAAAAAGATGGATGAACTAGGTTTTACAGAAATTCAAACACCAATTTTAGCAAATTCATCGCCAGAAGGGGCAAGAGATTATTTAGTGCCAAGTAGACTACATCCAGGAGAATTTTACGCACTTCCACAAGCACCACAACAATTTAAACAACTTTTAATGGTATCTGGATTTGATAAATATTATCAAATAGCTCCATGTTTCCGTGATGAAGATCCTAGAGCAGATAGAGCACCAGGAGAATTTTACCAATTAGACTTTGAAATGAGCTTTGCAGAGCAAGAAGATGTATTAAAAGTATTAGCAGAGATTTTTACAACTGTTTTCAAAACACATACAAATTGGAAAGTAGATGAAGCACCATTTAAAAGAATTCCATATTTAGAAGCTATGGAAAAATACGGTAGTGATAAGCCAGACTTAAGAAATCCACTTATTATTCAAGATGTAACTAATATATTTGAAAATGTAGATTTTAATGCATTTAAAGGAAAAGTAGTTAAAGCTATTGTAGTAGAAAATGGAGCTTTACAAGGAAGAAAATTCTTTGATTCAATGACAGAATTTGCTGTGCAAGAAGCAGGAGCGAAAGGCTTAGCTTGGCTTAAAGTAGACGAGCAAAATACAGTTTCTGGTGGAATTGCAAAATTTATTACCGAAGATGTACAAAAAGCTTTAGAAGAGAAAATTGGAATGAAAGAAAATTCAGCAGTTTTCTTTATGGCAGATGAACTAAAACAAGTGCAAAAAATAGCAGGAGCTATTAGAATAGAACTAGGAAATAGACTAGATTTATTAGAAAAAAATGTATATCGTTTATGCTATATTGTAGACTTCCCAATGTATGAATTATCAGATGAAGGAAAAATAGACTTTAACCATAATCCATTTTCAATGCCACAAGGAGGAATGGAGGCATTACTTACAAAAAATCCACTTGATATTTTAGCATATCAATATGATGTTGTATGTAATGGTTATGAGGTTGCATCAGGAGCAGTTAGAAATCACGACCCAGAACTAATGGTAAAAGCATTTGAAATAGCAGGTTATAGCGAAGAAGAAGTTGAAACAAGATTTGGTGCATTATATAATGCATTCCAATATGGAACACCTCCACATGCAGGTGCAGCACCTGGTTTAGACAGAATGGTAATGCTAGTTGCAAATAGTAAAAATATTCGTGAAGTAATAGCATTTCCTAAAAACAAAAAAGCAAGAGATTTGCTTATGAGAGCACCAAGCAAAGTTAAAGAAGAACAACTAAAAGATGTTCATATAAAAATAGTTGAAGAAAAAGAATAATTATAAAAATAATTAAAAAATAATGCAAAACTTATGAAATCTATTGAAAGTTATATAACTTATTAAGATAGTAAAGTTAAAAAAATATAAAATTAAGGGGAATACTTATGAAAAAGAAAATATTATTTTTTGTAGTATTTATGTTACTTTTATTATTAGCATGTTCTAATCAATCACAAGCAACATTCACAAAACAAAACTATACAATAGATGCAACTGTATTTCAAAATGGTGATATGTATGTAGAAGAAACAATAGAATATAAAACAAATGAAAGTAAAAATGGAGTAACTAGAACTATAAAATTAAGAAATCCAGGAAATACTACAAATTCAGCTACAGGTTTTGAACTAGAAGATGTTTTAGTTGATTATGAAAGTTGTACAAGAGTATCGTCAGCAGTAAATGGACAAGACAAAGTTTATGAATATTCTTATGACGGAGATGAAGCTTATATTAAATTATATACGCCATTTAAATATCAAGAGAAAACAGTAAAGTATATTTATACTTTAAAAAATGTTGCTGTAAAATATAATGACATAGCAGAAATTTATTGGAATTTTATAGGAAATGATTCTACTGATAGAACAGAAAACTTAACTATAAATATTAATCTTCCATACGAGGCTTCACAAGATACAATATATGTTTATGGGCATGGCTCAGATAATGGAAAGTTCCAAAAAAATAGAAACTACATTACATTAACAGCACAAGATATTGCAGAAAAGCAAGCTGTTGACGCTAGAATTTTATTTTCAAGAGATGCAATATCAACTACAAAAATTGTAAATAAAAATGTACTTCAAAATTATCGCAATATAGAAGAGGGGATGAATAACAAAACATTAGTTTTTGGAATTGATATAAATATAATTGCTACAATTTGTATAGTTATAATTTTAGTAGTTTTTGTTATAATTTATAAAAAGTACCACAGAAAATCTAAAAAAATAGATGGTTATGTAAGAGAATTACCTTATGATTTAGACCCTGAAATTTTACAATATGTTTACTATGGAAAAATTCAAAAAAATACATTTTGGGTTACATTTTTAAACTTAGTAAAAAAAGGAATTTTTAGCATTGAAAAAACTACAAACAAAGTAGGAAAAGAAACTTATGCTATTATTTATAAAGATGATAAACAAAAATTGCCAGATTATGAAGAAAAGGCAACTGAGTTAATTTTAAATTGTATGTCAGATGAAAATAAAATAGAACTTGAAAGATTAAAAGCAAAACTTAAAACTAATAAAGCATATAAAGATTATAGTAAATTTTTAAAAAGTATAGAAGTAGAAATGGATGCAACATTTGGAGAAGACAAAAAACCAAAAATGCTAAGAACAGTAATAACTATTGCAATGATTGTACTTATATTATTTATAGCAGCTATATCGGCAATAAGTACTCAAACAGGCTTTGTTTTTCCTATTATAATGTTTTTGAGTATGACTGCTGGTATATATAGTGTATTTTTCGTTACAGTAGGAAACAATATACCAGTATTAATTTTCATATTATTACATTGCTTAGCATTTCAAGCGGGAAATATTGCAATTTTATCAGAGGGTAAAGTTGTAGCATTTTATGTACCTTATATAATATTATTTACGCTTTTGATTTATTGCTATAAAGTAAAAAAAGAATCAGATAAGAAACAAGAAGTAAGAGGAATGGTAAAAGCATTAAGAAATTATATAAAAGACTATTCTATGTTACAAGAAAAAGGAGTAGAAGACATTGTACTTTGGGGCGAATATCTTATAATGGCAATTGCTTTAGGACTTAATAACAATACTGTTAATTACTTTTATGATGGCTGTATACAAAGTAATAATAATTTAGGAACTAGTTTAGTAATTGTAGGAAGTTATAACACATTTTATAGTGGGTTTGGCACTACATTTAGTTCTGTTAGAGGTTACTCTAGCAGTAGTAGTTCAAGAGGTTCAAGTAGTTATTCTGGAAGCAGTGGCGGATTTTCAGGCGGAAGTAGCTCTGGCGGCGGTGGCCGGAGGCGGAGGAGGAACAGGATCATTTTAATATTATACTAAATTAAAGTTATACTTCAAAATAAACAGTTTAGTTTGCTTAAATAGCGAATGAAATTAATGAAAGTTATAAATAAAAATATGAAATTAATAAAAAATAAAAGTTAGAACTATAAAACAATTTATAAAAATAAGTTAGGAATTAAAATATGGAACAAATTAAAAACAATAAAAAAGTACTATTAGGAATGAGCGGTGGAGTAGATAGCTCCACCGCAGCAATTTTACTAAAAAATGCAGGCTATGAAGTAATAGGAGCAACCATGAAATTATGGGAAGATAAGCAGTGCCCAGAAGTAGAAGGTGGTTGCTGCTCTTTTAGTGCTACATATGATGCAAAAAGAGTATGCGATAAGCTAGGTATTCCTCATTATACATTAAATTGTGAAGACGAATTTCAAAAATATGTTATAGATGATTTTGTTAATTGTTATAAAAACTGTAAAACTCCAAACCCTTGTATAGAATGCAATAAATATTTAAAATTTGGAGTATTTTATCAAAAAGCATTAGAACTACAATGCAACTATATTTCAACAGGACATTATGCAAAAGTGGAGTATTCTGAACAATATAAAACTTATGTGCTTAAGAAATCTGAATCTAGTAAAAAAGACCAAACCTACTTTTTATATAGTATACCAAAAGAAGTATTACCTAAAATGTTATTTCCTTTAGAAAGCTTTAAAACAAAAGAAGAAGTAAGAAAAATAGCAGAAGAATATGAATTAAAAGTTGCACACAAAAAAGATAGCCAAGAAGTTTGCTTTATACCAGATAATGACTATGGAAATTTTTTAACTAAAAAAGCAAATTTAAAGCCAAAACAAGGAAATATTGTATTAAAAAATGGTGAAGTTTTAGGAAAGCATAATGGCTTAATTTATTATACTGTAGGTCAAAGAAAGGGTCTAGGAATAGCATATAAAGAGCCATTATATGTTTTAAAATTAGATGAAAAAAATAATGAAGTAATTGTAGGACCAGAAACAGACCTTTATACAAATGAACTTTATGCAAGTGAATTAAACTTTTTACTTGACATAGACTTATCAAAACCAATTAATATAATGGCAAAAGTACGCTATCGTGCAAAAGAAGCAAAAGCTAAATTAGAGTTAGTTAATAATAATCGGAAACAAACTAGCAAAAGTAATTTTTGAAGAGCCACAAAGAGCAATAGCACCTCGGCCAATCGGTTGTATTTTACATAGATGATATTGTATTAGGCGGTGGAAAAATTTTATAAATAATATTAATGAGAATATAAATTTTAAAGCAATTTATATTCTCATTTTAGTATATCTAAAAATTTTTATTATAAAAATTAAAAAAGCTATTGACAATTCCAAAACAAAAGTTTTATAATATATACATATTCTTAACTTAAACACTTTTGAAAGAGTAAAACTCTCCAATACATTGAATAGCAATGTGTTGGAGAGTTAATTATTTA
>CANQTQ010000004.1 GCA_947626765.1 uncultured Clostridia bacterium | reverse complement strand
AAAATCAAATTTTTTAGATATTTTTTTAGATGTTACTAAAAATTTGATATTTTTTGGTACAAATTATTGTTTGGTGGTCTGAAGTGGAATCGAACCACTGACACGGAGATTTTCAGTCTCCTGCTCTACCAACTGAGCTATCAGACCATTAAATTGCGCCAAAGATTTTCAGTCCTCTGCTCTACCAACTGAGCTATGAAGCCATATATAAATATAAAAAATGGCGACCTGGAACGGGCTCGAACCGTCGACCTCTAGCGTGACAGGCTAGCGTTCTAACCAACTGAACTACCAGGCCATAACTTATGTAATAAAAAAATATTTAGCAATACTAAATATTTTTAAAATGGTGGGCGCAATAGGGCTCGAACCTATGACCTCCTGCTTGTAAGGCAGATGCTCTCCCAGCTGAGCTATGCGCCCATTTCCGATGACTTTCTAAGTATACTAAATTTTAAAAAAATTGTCAATACATATTTTTAAAAAATTTATTTTTTTTCTAGAATTACTTTTAACTTTTCACTTGACGATTTTTTCCAAAAAAAGTTACAATTAACAGTTAATTTAAAATTTAGTGTAGTATCTTGCTTCTTTATATACTTTTTTCGTGCTTTATACGATAAAAAACATATACAAAATGTAAGTAACAATATAAAATAACATCTGCACTAATGTTTTAAAGTGCAGATTGTTATTTATTTTTTATTAGTTACTAGAACCATAAAAGTACTAAATATGTAAAACATACAACACCTGAAATAATAGCAGCACCTACTTCTAAAGCTTCCGATGTTTTACTTTCAGTTTTTTCTTCTTTTTTCTTGCTTTTTTGATATCCAGTTACTGTTGCATAAATAACTCCAACTATACCAACAATAAATGCTGGTAATCTAGTTACTTCAAAAAAACTCATAATTGCTGCTGCAATACTAATTATAAAAGCTAATAATCCCATAATTATTCCTTCCCTTCTTTTGTATAATTATAACATAAAAATTATACCATTATCATTTATTTTTTTGCAATATTTTTAATAAAATTTAATAACTTGTAATATTATTGTTATATAAATGTAATATAAGTATAATATTTTTATATAATTTTTTTAAAAATTGTATAAAATGTATTGTGTATGTTAATAATTTGTATTATAATACTTTTAGTTTTAGAAATTCTCCATTAGCTCAGTCGGTAGAGCGCTCGGCTGTTAACCGATAGGTCGTTGGTTCAAGTCCAACACGGAGAGCCAACAAAAAAGCAGATAATTAAAATTTATCTGTTTTTTTACTTTTTAGGAAACGACCTATCGGTGTTATAGCGAAGCTATTAACTGATGAAGAAACGAGCGCTGCCTGTGGCAGATTAAGCGAGTTTCTGAATATGCATAAACTATTGTTTTAGAATTTACGAAGTAAAGTCTAAAACAATTAGTTTGATGCTAGGAGTCGTTGGTTCAAGTCCAACACGGAGAGCCAACAAAAAAGCAGATAATTAAAATTTATCTGTTTTTTTACTTTTTAGGAAACGACCTGTAGGTAGTTATAGCGAAGCTATTATTTTCTTCATTTCCTCTTGTCTTTTTACCTTTTTTGTAGTAGTTTTTATTAACTCTTCTGAAGTTAATATCATTTTTTGAATATGTTTATACTTTGGAAAAGTTGTATTAAGTTGTTTAATTTCATTCCAAATTATTGTATATAATTCATCTTCACTTATATCTTGATGCTTTTCTTTAACTTCATCTTTATTGTATACTATTTTTACAGCTATTCTAACATCTGATTTATCTCTTTTATCTGGTATTCCAAATACCATACATTCTTCTACAAATTCTAATCTATTTACTAAAGTTTCTACTTCTTCTGGAAATACTTTTTTACCATTTTTTAATACAATCATATTTTTGTTTCTACCA
Source organism: uncultured Clostridia bacterium (assembly GCA_947626765.1). Lineage (GTDB taxonomy): Bacteria > Bacillota > Clostridia > TANB77 > CAG-508 > CAG-273. Next base: position 69,857 of record CANQTQ010000004.1, on the reverse strand, counting down.
GTAATATGTAAAATTCCTTTTTTATCATAGTAGCCTAAATCTCCTGTATAGAACCAACCATCTTTTAAAACTTCTGCTGTTAATTCTGGCATTTCATAATATCCAAGCATTACATTAGGACCTTTTACTTTTATTTCTCCAATTCCATTCTCATCTGGATTATCAATTTCTATTGTATCGTTAATCATAGGAACACCAACAGATCCGCTTGCCATAGCTTTTTCATTTTCTGCTGCAATAACAGGAGCTGTTTCACTTAAGCCATAGCCTTGTACTGTTTTTATTCCCATGTCATTAAAGCCTTTTGCAACTTTTGCATCTGCAGGAGCACCCCCAGAAATAACAAAACGTAATTCTCCTCCTAATGCATCTATTACTTGTTTAAATATTTTTCTTCTAATATCTATATGTAGTTTTAAAAGTGCATTACTAATTACAGTAGCTACTTTAATTAATTTTGTTTTTCCTTGCTTTTCAATTTCCTTCATAATAGTTTTATAAATAGCCTCTATTAAAACTGGTACACCAACAAATAAAGTTACTTTATATTCATTTAAGTTTTGTTTAATGTATCTTAAGCCATCTGGGAAAACATTTTTTACTCCACATGCAAGCATCATAACTATACAAGTAGAGCCAAATATATGGTGAAATGGTAAAAAGGCAATATTTGTATCTGACTGCCTTATGTCTTCTACACATTGCATTGCATAAATATTTGACGCAATATTTTTTTGAGATAGCATAACAGCCTTTGAATTAGCTGTAGTTCCTGATGTAAATAACAAAATATTCATAGCATTTTCATCTATTTTAGCATTTATATATTCTTTTTCTCCGGTTGCTACTAACTCTTCACCTTTTTGTAATAATTCTTTTACAGATTTATAACCATCTAATTCACTCATGCATACATATTCTGTTAAATTTGTTCTTCCATTGTTTTTTATTTCTGTAATTTTATCTGATAATTTTTCGTCAAAAACAATGCAATCCGCTTTACTTCTTATAATAGAACCTTCAAGTTCATCATATTGTAAGTCTTTATCTAGTGGAACAGACACTATCCCTCCAAGCAAATTAGCTAAATGAGTAATTACCCATTCATATCTATTTTTACCTATAATTGCTATTCTTTTGCCTTTTAAGCCCATATTATAAAAGCAAGTTCCCAATTTATTAATATCTTCTAATAACCTTGTATATGTTACATTTTCATAAGATGTTTTATTTTCATTTTTGTGTTTTATTACAAAAGCAATTTTTTCATTGTATTTTTTAGCTGAATTATAAATAATTTCTTTAACGTTACTAAACTCAGTAGCTTCATAAATTTTAATTTTTTCCATATAGAAAAATTTCTCCTTTAATTTATTTTTTTCAAATTTAGTATATCATAAAAATTTTAAAATGTCTCTATACTGACTTAATAGTCATAAAAAAATTTTATTTTTTATAAATATAAATCATTTTTTATTTTTTATGATATAATTTAAAAGATTTCTATTAATGTTTAAACAAGTTTTGAAAGGGATGAATTTTTAGATGGCTATTATTGAAAAAGAATATACAGTTGACTTATCTCAAGTTGGTAACTCAAATTTATTAACAAACCATGGTATTTTAGAATTATTAGAAAGTATAGCTTGTTATCATTCAAGTTTAGTTCATTTAGGTATTAATGAAATAAATGAAACTGGTTTTACTTGGATGCTCTTGCATTGGAAAGTTAAAGTTTTTAAAAGAGTATGTTATGGAGATACTGTTAAGGTAAAAACTTGGGCTGGATATGCTAATAAGTTTTATACTCTTCGTGATTTTGAAATTTATGATAATGAGCGGAAGTTTAATTTGTATTGCAAGTTCTAAATGGGCTTTAATTGATGTTAATAGTAAAAGTATAGCTAAAATTACTGAAAATGTTATTAATAGATATGAAGCTGAAAGCAAAAGTGTTTTTAATGAAAATGATATTGAAAAAATAAAACAGCCAGAAATTTCTACGCTTCCTTATTTTGATTTTAAGGTTCAAAGAAGAGATATTGATGTTAATGAACATATGCACAATATTTATTATTTAGATTATGCTATAGAAGCTTTACCTGAAAGCATATATAATATGCGGAGAAGCTAACGAATTTGAAATAATGTATAAATCTGGTGCAAAGCTTGGAAATATTGTTAATTGCTATTATGCAAATGATGCTGAAAATGATTATATTGTTATGAAAAATTCTGATGGAACAAAATTACATGCTATTGCTAAATTTAAGAAAAAATAAGAGGTGCATCTCGTTACAATTAATAGCTAATTATAAACTTTAGAGTAGCCACTTGCTTCATTATATATGTTTTTTCGTGCTTTAGCCCTAGAAAAAACATATATAATACATTGGGCGCGTGGCGGATATTTTTAATGCTGTGAATAGTAACAGCTCCTCCTATTTTTTCTTAATAATTCTAATTATTACAATGCCGGAAACTAATATTATAGCAAGTATTCCTATTATAATCCACATACTATTTTTGCTTTCTATTTCTAAATTTTGCTTTTGAACCTCTATTATTTGTTTGCTATTATCTATTAAGCTAACCTGCTTAATGTTTGCATCTTTGTTTTGTTCATGTTCTTTTTCTTCTTGTTCTTGCTCTTCTATGCTTTCTTTATGAACAGTAATTTTATATTTTTTAAATGTAATTCCATTTTCAGCGTAAACAGTTACTGTTATATTGTTATCTCCAACTTTTAAATTATTTGCTCCTTTTATTTCTACTTTTGCATTTTTGTTTTGTGGAATTGCTAAAATATTTAAGCTTTCTACATTATTATTTACTGTAGCTTTATAATCTGTAATATTTTCAATAAAATTGTGTTCCAAAGTAGCATTTTCAATAGCTAGTGTTTCTAGATTTGCATTTGCAGCTTCTTCATTGTTTGTTTTTGTTACATAAATTTTATATTCTGTTTGTTTTTTGCTATTTTCTGAAGTAACTTTAATTGTAACAGTATTTAAACCGTTTTTTAAGTTATTATTTCCTATTATATCTACTGTAGAGTTTAAATTTTCTGGAATTGCTGTAATTTCTAAATTATTTATATTTTCGTTTACAGTAATATAATATTCTTTAATTTCTTTTCTAAAGTCAGGCTCTATTCCAGGCTTATCTAAACGTAAAATAGCTAAATTTGAATTACTTTCGTCATTACTTTGAACTATATTTGGAGTATATTCTTCATTTATATTAGAAACTTCTCCTATTTTTACTTCTGCTACTTGTATTGTTGGGTTTATTAAATTTTCTTTTTCATTATAAAAACTTCCCTCAAGTGAAAAAGTACTTATTCCATCTTCCTTTGCTTTAAAATTAAATTCTGCTAATTCTTTATTTTTACTTATATTTTCACCTCCATTTTCATCAAACCAAGTGTTAATTAATTTATTGTTTTCTACATTTATATCTTCCGCTTCTGAAATAAGTTCAAGCTTGTTAGAGTCAAAATGAAGATTAATATTATATGCTGCTACACTTAAATTTTTAGCATTAATTGTAACAGTAAATTCCTCTCCTTTTTTTATATTTTCCTTACTAGTTTTTAGTTCAATTATTGCATTTTCTGCTTTTTGTGTATTCATTACATCAGTAGAAATTTGCTCAATTTGCTTTAAATTTAAAATATGCCTTTGTATTTTTAATAAATCTATAGATGATGGAGATTTTCCATTTTTGGCAATATTTCCTGCCTTTAAAAACATGCCTTCTAATGGCTTAAGTTCTAGTATATGTCTTTGCACTACTAATAAGTCTATACTATTTATTTTTCCGTCTCCATTTACATCTCCATATATTATTATTTTATATTCTATAATTAGCTGTTCTTCATCATATACTCTTATTTTGCTTTCTGTTCCTACAAACTTATTTTCTTCTAATATTGTTCCAGATTTATTTACAATTTCTAGCTTATAATTAGTTTTAATTTTTTCTAACAAATCTTTTACTGTAGTTCTTTCATCTATTCCCGTAATTTGATTTGCATTAACTTGCAAAGGCTTTTCAAATATAATGGCACCTTCTTCTAGTTTTGGTATTACAGTAAGTTTTATTTCACTTTCAAAATTTCCTTCTTCTGTTATAGCTTTTATTGTAGCATTTCCATTAGATATAGCTTTTATATTTCCATTTTCATCAACTGTTGCAATACTTTCTTCAGACGAATAGTAATTTACTTTTTTATTATCTGCATCTTCTGGCATTATTATTGGAATTAAACTATAACTTTGGTCAACCTCTAAACATAAATCTTGTTCTTTTAATTTTATTCCTGTTACTTTACTATATACTTTTACATCTATAGTTTGCGTTACACCATTTTTTGCTTTTACTGTAATTGTAGCATTTCCAGAACTTACTGCAAATATTTTTCCACTACTATCTACAGTAGCTACTGAAGAATTATTAGAGCTATATTCTAGTTTTTTATTAGTTGCATTAGATGGTATTATTTCTACTTTTAAATTAGCATTTTCTCCTTTTTGTAGAGTAGTATTTTCTAAAGATAATTTTATTTCTTCAATAGGAATATCTTTTACTTCTTTTATATAATTTTGATAAACATATCCTACAAGTCCATTTTCTAAACGAACTCTATCCCATAATTCTCCGCTTTGCCTTCCCTTTGCTATTCTTGTCATTACTTCTCCTGATTTAACACTTGTTAATATTTCATAAGAAGTACCAGGTCCTGTTCTAATATTTAAGCTTTCAGATACATTTGAATATACCTTTTTATTATCGTTTATAAAGTCATTTGAATTAATAGCAGGACTAATGCATGGAAGCTCTGGCAAATTCTCATAAATTGGTACTATAAAAGAATTAGAAGAATTTAGCATTTTGCTATTTGAATAACCGTTATATATAAGCTTAGACTCACTATATGGTGCTAAAACATTGGTCATATATTGATGCCAAAAAAGTGAATCGTCTCCACTATTATCTACAATATGAAACTTTTGCAAATAAATTGTATTTTGGCCTAAATTTATATAACTAGATCCAATAAAAATTGCTCCGCCAGTAATTGCCTTTTCTTTTGTGTTCCATGGTATTAAATATTTTGATTTAGTACTACTGCTTGCGCCTTTTCCATCTTTAGCAAATTGAAGTCCATTTTTTATTGCTCCCATGTTTTCAGATGAGCTAGTAGCTCCAATATTATAAAAATTATATAGTCCCTCATAGCCTTCTACTGTTCCACTAATTGAACTATGAGATAAAAATGGACCTACTTCCTGTTTTATACGAGAAGCTAAATGAAATCCACTTACATCTGAAGTTTTTGCAGCTGTTAAAATTAAGTCAGAATATTTTTTATTAGTAACTATATTACTTCCACTTGATGTTTTGTATTCTACAATTTTATTATAAAATTCTGTACCATAAAGAATTTTTTCAATGTTGCTTGTAGTGTTAGTGTTGGAATTATACGATAATTCTTCAAATTGAAATACTCTAACAGAATTTAAAAAATTTCTTGGATCCATGGCATATTCAACTGCCTGTTTAGAGCTATCTACCCAACCTGCGTCTATTTCTACATTATACTCTCCTTTTTTAGTATTTTTCCAACTATCTGAATACGATTTTGGTACTAAATTTTTACCATATACATTTTCTTTTCCTATTACATAGTTCCAATCTAAATTAGTGTATAATGCTTTAAACTCCCAATTAGGATGCTGTTTTTTTAGCTCATCTATATATGGTTTATAGCTTTCTGGAAAAGTAGTAGAAAGGTTTTTTTGTTTATCTGCTACATTATTTTTTAGTAAAGAAAAAATTGTAAAAAATATAACTATTAAAGTAAAAATTGTTAATAAAATTATTTGTATTATTTTTTTCATTTTTTTAATCCTTTCTTTTAATAGTTTAAAAAGAAAAATTAGCATATTGTAAAAATTGATTTGCCGTACTTTTAGTACGGCTTTAATTTTAAATACTATTTTCCCTTTAGCTAACTTTTTTTAAGCTTACGCTCTAGCTTTTACAATAATTCTTTTACTTGTATAGTCACTGCAAGTAATTAAAGTAATTTCTTTTTTGCCATTTGTTTCTTGTGATAAAACTTCGGTTTGTTCTGGTTTAACTTTAAAAATATCATATATTTTATATTTTACTGCTCCATGTTTTTTATCTGTTAAAATTATTTCGTCTCCTTTTTTTAATTCTGTAAGTCTTCCAAACATATTTTTTCTTAAAAAGTTATGACCTGCTATACAATAATTACCTACTTCGTTTGGATTTGGTCCGTAATATTTAGTTACACAAATATCTAATGCCGCTTTACTATAATTTTTAAGTACATAAGTATCAACATTTATTTTTGCAATTTTTAGTCTACAAGATACTGTATAGCCTTTATATGTTGAAGGTATTCCTGCTGGCAATTCTTCTGTATTTGTTGTAGGCTTTTTAGTTGGTGTACTTTGTGGTGTAGTAGTTTGAGTGTTTTCATTTGTAGTATTATTTTGCTGTGGAACCTCGTTTTGTACATTGTTTACTTCATTGTTATTAGGTTCTTCTACTATATTATTTTCAGTATATTCCATATTACTATCTTCTTCATAGTCTCTTATTCTACTTTCTCTATAAATGCCATATGCTATATAGATGCTAGCAATTATTATAAATATCCATAATATTGTTCTAATTATCTTTCCTTTTTTTTCTTTCATAATGTACCTCTTTTTAAAATTTGATTTAGGTTTTATATGTTTAAATTTTTTATGTATTGAGTGGAAACTAAGTAACTTATCTACTTAGTTTTCTCTCATTTTTTAATAAACTATTTTTTAGTTAAATATAAATATGCAGCTGCTATAGTAATAAAAATAATAGTTATAGCAGTATTTGCTATTCCACCTGCTTTTGGTAAAGTAGTAGGTACTTTTTCTTTACTTGTTTCCTCTTCTCTTACTTCTTCTTCGCCAACTTTTATATTAAAATCTTTTTCTGCAATAGTTTTATCTTCATTATCTCTATCTATTAATTTTACGTGTATTGTGTAATTTCCAATTTCACTAAATTCTCCTCTTAATGCTAAAACTTGTTTTACATCTTTTCCTCCAAGTTTATAACCACCTTCTTCACCCCATCCACTATGAAGTAAGTCTACTTGTGCATCTTCATCATCTAATGCAAGTAATTTAACAGTTGAATTTTTTGATGGTGTTTTAGTTACTGTAGCAATTAGTCTAACATGGTCATAATTTTTTCCTAAACTAGATTCTGTAATTAAATTCATGTTTTTCTCTAGGTTTGGTAAAATAATTCCTGTATATTCTAATTTTAAATTGTAATTGACATATTTAGGTTGTACTAAAATATCTTTTTTAAATGGCTCAGTAATATCTTCATATTCTTCACTATTATCTGGATTTGATAGTCCTGTTAAAGTTACAGAAAAGTCTGTTGGTGTATCTGCATAAATTGTAGTTTTTGCTTTAAAAGTAATAGTTGCACTTGTTCTTGGGTTTCCTTGATTTTGTGAATAATAATAAGTAAGTATTACTTTACCATCTTGATTGCTAGCTTCTCCACCATCTGAGCGTACATAGTCGAATACATCTTTATCATATTGCACAGTTACTGTATATGCACCTAATGCTCTACCAAAACTTGTTGTTAAAACTACTTCTTCTCCTGGAGCAATTTTTACTTTGCTTAAATTTATTTCAGCAGAATCTAGCTTTGTTTCTTGTGCAAAAACTGTTGTACCAAATTGCATAAATAATATTATTGTAAGAAATAACATTCCTATTAAAAAATAAATCTTTTTCATTTTTAGCACCTTTCTCCATTAAATTTTTATAATTTATTTAAGCTAAATTTTTTAATTTGCAATTTTGTTCAAAAGCTTTATTTTTAGCTTCAAAAACAGTTTAATGGAACTATTTTTTCAATATTATTATGTGTTAGTTTTTTGTTTTTATTTTTCCAATTTTTTTATTTTAATTTTTATTTTTAATTATAAAAATTTTATTTTGATTTTTGTTTTAAAAATTTTCATTTTAATTTTAGTTTTTAAATTTTTTTAAGTTAAATGACATAACAAAAAGGCGGGAAAAATTTTCCCGCCTTTTTGTTTCATGCATGTACCCGGATGATTTTGGTAATGGTACCGTTACTTCCATAAGTAACAGTTACCACATCTCCAAGATCCAGGTCTTCATACCATGTAGAAGAATCTTTGTAGTGGATTTCAGTTTTTTTGAAACTTCTTCCACTTTCAAAGGTAATCTTCACAGTTTGCCGGATGCGGCCCTCATTTACAATTTCTGTTGAAACAGAAATTGCAGCCACAGTTTCCTCGCAAGTTTTCTTGTTTGCCAACTTGATTCCCTCCGAAAAATTATTTTTGGTTGTTTTTCTTATAATGCCTACACGGAAGTTATAAAAAGAAACTACTTATATTATAGCATATTTGCTGCCATTTTTCAAATTTTATGTATTTTTTGATACTTATAGCCTTTTAAATTTCTTCAAGCAGTAAAATAATATTATTCTTTTTAGCGAATTTTGCAAAAGCTCAAAAAAAGAGCTATGGAAAAATAGCTCTTTTACTTATAACCACTATTTATTTAGTTTTTGTTTTCACAGCCACAATCATTATCATTGTTATTATTGTTGCTGTTAGAATTCATATTATTCATATAAAATCTTTTTTCTGCTAACTTATCTTGTACTCCACGAAGTGCTTCTCCAAATCTTTGGAAGTGAACAATTTCTCTTTGTCTTAAGAAACGAAGTGGATCTAATACATCTGGATCATCAGCGCATAAATCTATTAATTTTTCATAAGTTGCTCTTGCTTTTTGCTCTGCTGCTAAATCTTCTTGTAAGTTAGCTATTGGATCTCCTTTACATGCAATATATGCTGCTGTAAATGGTGTTCCTGCTGCTGATTGTGGATATACATCTACGCCGTGATCTGTATAATAATCTCCTAATCCTGCAGCTTTAATTTCTTCTGCTGATAGTCCATCTGTTAATTGGTGTACTATAGTTCCAACCATTTCTAAGTGAGCTAATTCTTCTGTACCAATATCATTTAATACAGCTTTAGATTTTTGATCTGGCATTCCAAATCTTTGACTTAAATATCTAAGTGATGCAGCAAGCTCTCCATCTGGTCCACCATATTGTGAAATTATGAATTTTGCAAGTTTTGCATTAGGGCATTTAATATTGATTGGGTATTGTAATACTTTGTTATATGTCCACATATTAACACATTCCTCCTTCCCATGGCCATGGTTCTTCTAGCCATCTCCATTTATTACATGGGAAATGAATAGTAAGTGGTCCATAAACTTTTTGATAATTATCTGTTAATTCTCTATATTGGTTAGTATATTCTCTGTGTAGACATAGAGCTTTTCTGTCATCTGGATGAGTATCTAAATATTCACCAAGTTCAACTATAGCAAAATTTAAGCTTCTAATTTTATTTAGCATTTCTTGTCTTGTTTCCATATTGTCATTATTTTGCATACATCCACAGTCTGTATCTTTTGCTTCATTTTCTGTATTATATCCAAATGCTGCATTTATTCCTTGAGGAGTGTAATTGCAATTACAATTTGTAATTGAATCGCTACATCCACCAAACATATTACTATTGTTCATCATCTGTTACATCCCTCCCCAATTTCGTTTGAATTTTTTAGATATTCAATTTCTGCCATACTTTGACCTGGAACATAAGGGCTTACTAGTTCTGGAAAAATAGTTCCCATTTTCAAACCACATTTTGGAGTAAATGTTTTATTCATTTCTTGAACAGGAACATAGCTTTGTGCTAACATTGGGTTTGATGGAAACGCACTTGCTTCATCATCAAAACCGCAGCCACAGTTTGTTTGCATATTTTGCATACATCCACATCCGCATCCAGAATTATTTACATCTTCATATTCAGCACAAGTACCAACATTTTTACATAAGCTTTCTATTACTTCTGGGTTATAGTTATTTTGGCAGCAACATCTTCTATAACGATTAAACATGTTTTCTTTTCCTCCTTATTTTTGTTTATACTACATAATATGACAAAATATGAGGATTTGTGCTTAATACTAATTAAAATTACACCTTTAGAACTCCGCCAATAGTTTTATTTAATTTAGCATGTTTATGACCTGCTAAAATTGAGGCTCCACCTGCAATTACAACAATGTCTCCATCATTAATGTAGCTTCTTTCTTTAGCAAGTTTTATTCCATCATCTATCATGTCATCTATGCTTTCTTTTTGAGCTACTAAAATTGTGTACGTATTCCATACTAAAGATAATTGCTTTTCTACTTGTTTATTAGATGTAATTACATAAATTGGGCATTCTGGCATGAAGCCTGCTATCATTTTTGCAGTTCTACCTGTATCTGTGTAGCAAAATATTGCTTTTGCATTTAAGTCCATTGCTGTTAAGCAAGTTGAATAATTTAAATTATATTCATAGTCTGTGTTTTCGCAGTTATGTTCTTTTGTTTTAAATCTTTTCCAATATTTAATAGAACCTTCTATAGCTTTACTAATTCTAACCATTGTTTCTACACATTCAATAGGATACTCTCCCATTGCAGATTCGCCTGAAAGCATTATACAGCTTGCCATATCGTATACAGCATTTGCAACATCACTTACTTCTGCTCTTGTTGGTCTTGGATTATGAATCATAGATTCTAACATTTGCGTTGCTATTACAACTGGTTTTCCTGCCTTATTACATTTGTTAATAAATTCTTTTTGGTATATTGGAACTTCCTCCATAGGAATTTCTACACCTAAATCTCCTCTTGCTACCATAATTCCATCTGATACTTCTAAAATACTATCAAAATTATCTATTCCTTGTCTATTTTCAATTTTAGATATTATTTTAATATGTTCTCCACCATTTTTTTCTAGCACTTTTCTAATGTTTAAAACATCTTGCTTACTGCGTACAAAAGATGCTGCAATATAGTCAAATCCTGCTTTAATACCAAATACAATGTCTTCTACATCTTTTTCTGTTGGACTTGGCAAATTAATTGCCATTCCTGGTATATTAATGCTTTTTGTATTTGTTAAATGTCCACCATCAATAACCCTGCATACAATATCTGTTCCTTTAATTTCTATTACTTCTATTTTAATAATACCATCATTAATTAAAATATTAGTTCCAATGTTTACTTCATTGTATAAGTTTTTATAAGTAATAGACACCTTATCTTTGTTTCCTAAAATATCTTCATTTACTAAAGTAAAAATGTCTCCTGGGTTTAAGTCTATTCCATCATTTTCAAATTTTCCAATTCTAATTTCAGGACCTTTAGTATCTAATAATAACGCTACAGATTTTCCTACTGCTTCTCTTGCTCTTTTTAAAGTTTCAATTCTACTTTCTTGATCTTGGTAATTACCATGTGAAAAATTTATTCTAGCAACATCCATTCCTGCTAAAATTAGTCTTTCTAAAACTTTTTGGTCATCTACTGCTGGACCTAATGTACAAATTATTTTTGTTTTTTTCATTTTTTAAAACCACCCTTTCTAGCTTTTAAACTTAAGTAAGGGCGGATGCTTCCGCCCTGTTTAATTATTTTGTAATCCATTTTACTAAATTTAAGTTTTCAGAGTCAATTATCATTTCATGTTTTGGCATTACTCTAAAAGTATAACCATAATTTCCTCCATTTACCAAGTTAACTTTTGCTTTATAAGTATATGTTCTATTTTCTTCATCTGCGCTTTCTAATTCCATTGGTATAATAGTAATATCATCTACTACACCATTTTCATCTATTTTTCCATAATATACTTGTGCTTCAATATGCTTTTCTTCAATGTTTGGAAGCTTTACTTTGCATTTTACTTCTATATTGTTTCCTGCATCTATTGTAATATTATCTAAATTGTTTTCTTGCGAAATTTCTATTTTGTTCCAATTATTATATAAATTTTCTTTCCAATTATTAAACTGACCAACTTTTTCTAAATCGGTATAATAGTTATTGTATAAATTGCATAATGGAATATATAATTTATCTACATAGTCTGTAAGCATTCTAGAAGTGCTAAATTTTCCACCTGTTGATATAATAGATTCTTTCATATATTCAAGCCATCTTTCAGAATAGCCTTGGTCGCATTTATCATAATACATTGGAATAATTTTGTTTTCTAATGTATTATAAATACTTTGACTATCTGCAATATCTTGAGTTTCATAATCTGAATATTCAGCATTAGTTCCTATTGTCCAACCATTTTTACTGTTGTAGCCTTCTGCCCACCAACCATCTAATACGCTAAAGTTAATTACACCATTAACAGATGCCTTTTGTCCGCTAGTACCAGAAGCCTCCATTGGTCTTCTTGGGTTATTTAGCCAAATATCTACGCCACTAATTAAGTATCTTGACATTGCAATATTATAATTTTCAAGTAAAAAAACTTTTCCTTTAAATTGTGGTTTCATTGATATTTCATGAATATATTTTATTAAGTCTTGACCTTCTTTGTCTGCGGGGTGTGCTTTTCCTGCAAATATAATTTGAACTTTACGATTTTGATTATTTAATATTTGTGTAATTCTTTCTAGGTCTTTAAATATTAATGTTGCCCTTTTATAAGTAGCAAATCTTCTAGAAAAGCCTATTGTTAATGCATTAGGATCTAATTTTGATACTATTTGCATAATTTCATTATATGGGTAACCACTTCTTCTTAAACGATCTATTGTGTTTTGACTTACAACAGATAGCATTTTTTCTTTGCGTTCTTGGTGAGCCTTCCATAATTCATTATTTGGAATGTCTGCAATCTTTTTCCATACTTCATCATCATAAATTCTATCTTGCCAATATGGTATTAAATATTTATTATATAAGTTTTTAAGTGTTGGTGCAATCCAAGAACATGTGTGAATTCCATTTGTTACATAAGTAATAGGAGATTCATTTGCTGCTATTTCTGGCCATACCTCTCCAAATAGCTCTCTTGAAACTGCTCCATGAAGACGGCTTACTCCGTTTTTCTTTCCAGCTACTTTTAATGCCAAAATTCCCATATTAAATCCACTATCTAAAGTTGCATTAGGCTTCATTCCCATTGCAAAAAATTCTTGTTTTGAAATTCCTAGTTTATCCCAAAAATCTTTAAAATATTTTTCTACTAAACTAAGTGGGAAAATATCATTTCCAGCTGGAACTGGTGTATGTGTTGTAAATACAGTTTTAGAAGAGACTATGTCTCTTGCTAAGTTAAATGATATTTTCTTTTCTTTCATTAAAGTATATATTAATTCTAATATTAAGAAAGATGAATGTCCTTCATTCATATGGTATACTGTTGGCTTTAGTCCTAAGGCTTTTAGAAGTGCCACACCACCTTGACCAAGTGCAATTTCTTGTTTTATTCTCATTTCTTGGTCTCCACCATAAAGTGTTTTAGTAATATCTCTATATTCTGGTAAGTTTTCTTCTATATCTGAATCTAATAAATATAAGTCTACCCTTCCTACATTAATTTTCCATGCCTTTAAATATAGCTTTTTCTTAGGAAATTGAATTGCTACAATAATGTCTTTATCTTCTATATCTTTTACACTTTTTAATGGTAAATTATCTACATCTATATCATAATATTCTGTTTGTTGTATTCCGCTACCATTAATTTTTTGATTAAAATAACCATTTTTATATAATAAGCCTACTGCTACTAAGGGAACACCTAAATCACTTGCAGATTTTAGGTGATCTCCTGATAAAATTCCAAGGCCTCCAGAATATATTGGTAAAGTTTGGTCTAAGCCATATTCTGCTGAAAAATATGCAATTAAATCTGTACGGTTATCTGGATATTTCTTTGCAAACCATGTGTTTTTGCTTTTCATATAGTTTTCATAGTTTTCTACAACTTTGTCATAAGCTTTTAAGAATTCTATGTCTTGTGCAGCTTGTTCTATTTTTTCTTGAGTTACCAATCTTAAAAATTTAACTGGATTTTTATCTATTCTTTCCCATAAATCGATGTCTATTTTTTTAAATAATCTTAAAAATTCTGTATTCCATGACCACCATAAATTATAGCTAATTTCATATAGCTTTTCTATTCTCTTTGGTAGTTGTGGATTTACTGTAATATGGTTAAATACATACATAGTATTTTTCCTCCTTGGTAATTTTATTATGATCTTTTGTTTTATTAACTTTATTATCTATTAACTTAATAAATTTGTCAATTAATTTTTAAATTATTTTATTTCTAAAAATTCTATTTCTTTTTTACTATATTCTTCTGGCTTTAAACCTACCTTTCCACGCATTTTATCAAGTAGTAATACAACTATAATTGTTACTACACAGCCTATTACAAGTATTGCATTAGAAGAATTAGTAATTCTTAATAAGAATGATGCTAAAAGTGATATTATAGCCCTCATTATGCTTTCTACTAAATTATATGATGATATAATTTTATTTCTTAATGAAGATGTTGTAAAGTTATTTAAATATCTTCTAATTAAGGTAAAGAAAGGTCCTTTTGCTATAAATTGTATTAAAAACATTACTAAAATAAGTATTAATGTTATTTCAAAAGAGAAGTTGCATGCAACAATGAAGCCTATAAAAATACAAGAAATTGATGCTGGCACAGTTAAATATGAAAGTGTTTTGTTTCTATATAAATTATGTATTCTATTTTGATTTTTAGCTGTAATTCCAGATATAATTCCAAGTACTGCAAATATAATTCCAATATATTGTTCTGATACTCCTATTTGTTTTAATAAACCTGTTCTTAAACTAACTAATGTAGATAAAAAGCCCCAGAAAGTTCCACCTAATATTATTAAATATCGTAATCTGTTAGATTGTAGCATATATTTAAATGAATATTTTAAATCTCTTATATATGTTTTAAAATTGATGTTTTCTTCTTGTACATATTCTTTTTTTATATCACTAAATTTAAATGATAAAACGGTAGAAATTATGCAAGATATAAAGCACAATATAAATGGTATATAGCCATTTATTATAAATAAAAATCCAGAAGCAAGAGTAGTTATAGCATCTGCATAATAATACCATGAAGTTCCTTTTCCATCTATTTTAGAAAATTGACTTCCTCTTTTTTCATCTCTTGGCAAACTATCATATAATAAATTAGTTTCTGCTAATCCTTTTAAGTCAAAAGCAATTGCCGATAAAAATTGCCCTATTATAACATAAGCAAAATTTTGAGCAATTATATAGCTTAAAATAGAAAAAGCATTTACTAAATTTGCTATAATTATGCTTTTTCTTTTACCTATTTTTGTAATTAAAGCGGTTAGTGGCATTAAAAGAACAGATTTAAAAATTGGATATAAAGCTTCCCCTAGTAAAACATCGGCTGCACTAATATTTTTTACCTGTGTAAAAAAAAGGAAATTAATTGAATAATAGAATAATAAATCCCACGATAACATTTTATAAATGGGATATAAATGTATATTTTTTTCTTCTTTTGTAATTTCCAATTTAACTCACCTAAAATTAATAATTATTTCTTCAAAAATTATACCGATAACTTGCTTAATATGTCAAGCAATATTAAAATTATTTTGTTAAAATTTAATAAAACTTTAATAGATTTTATTATAAAAAAAAGGTATAATAAATTTAAGAATAAAACTAATAATGAAAGGTAAAAATTTATGAAATTAATTAAAAAAATTTTATTAATTCTTTTAGTTATTGTAATAATTTTAGCAGGATTTGTTATTTATAAAGGTCATAGTTTATATAAAGATGCTTTAAAAAGTATTAGTTTAGAAGATAAAATTGAAAAAATAAAAACAGATGATAGTTATGTAAAAATTGAAGATTTACCAGATAGCTACAAAAATGCTGTTATTTCAGTAGAAGATAGACGTTTTTATGAGCATGGTCCTATTGATGTTATTGCAATTATGAGAGCTGTTTTAACTAATGTAATACATGCTGATTTTTTAGAAGGCGGAAGCACAATTACACAACAAGTTGCTAAAAATTTATATTTTATTGCTACTGATAGTAATCCTGCATATAGAAAAATTGCAGAAGTATTTATGGCTTATGATTTAGAAAAATCTTATGAAAAAGATGATATTTTAGAATTCTATGTTAATACTATTTATTTTGGAGATGGATATTATGGAATTAAAGAAGCGTGCGATGGCTATTTAGAAAAGTCTCCTAGTAAAATGACATTATATGAGGCAACAATGATGGCAGGAATTCCAAATGCTCCTAGTGTTTATGCTCCTACAGCTAATTTTGAATTAACTTTAAATAGACAAAGAAAAGTTATTTCAACAATGGTGGAAAATGGCTATTTATCACAAGAACAGGCAGATGAACTTATAAAAGAGCAACCACAAAGTTTTAAATAATTTTTAAAACAAATCCCAAGACACAATTCGTATCTTGGGATTTGTTTTTTGGAGTTAAGCGACGGTGCATCTTTTTTCAACCACATTGTCTTTTGCCCACAAAGGAATAACTCTTCCTTCTTCGGTGACTACAACAATGTGGTGGCCAAAAGATGAATAGTTTTTGTACTGCTCAGGTGAGATTATTTCGCTTTTTTTTGCATCGTCAAGAGTCATTTTTTTGCCAACATAAGTCCAGCCAGTCTTGTTGAATTTTTCGCTTTTTACCTCATGGCCATTAATGACTATGACATCGCAATCGAAAAATCTCACGCCGCTACTGCCGTCCGGAATGGGATTATCGTGAGTTCCGCAAACCTCCACTTCTTTTTCATAGAAGTAAGATTTGCCTACTATGCTCTCATACCGAACTTCCATGTAGTGCTTTACCATATGTCTTTTTCAACTCCTTTTTTGACTAGTATTACTAGCCATTATTTATTGCAAATTAAATTGCAGTTTAATTATATCATATTTTACATAATATTGCAAATTAGTTAAAAATGCACTTGTTTATTTTCTTTTTTTTACTTTCTCTTCTTTAGTTGGTTTAGATACTTTTTTTATTTTTTCTTCTTTACTAGATTTAGTTTCCTTTTTAGCTTTTGATTCTTTCTTGCTACTTTCTTTAATTTTTTGAGGCTTTCCTAATAATTCAAACATATTTGATTTATATTTTTCTACACCAGGTTGATTAAATGGGTTAACTCCTAGTAGTGTTCCAGACATTGCACAAGCTAGTTCAAAAAAGTAGATTAAGTGTCCTAGATTATATTCATTTAATTTGTCCATTGTAATTATAAGGTTTGGAACATCTCCATCTTCATGTGCTTTTATAACACCTTCCATTGCTTTTTTATTAATTTCATCTAATCCTTTATTTGTTAAATAATTAAGCTCATCTAAGTTATCTTCATCTTGATTTATTTTTATATCTGTTGCTGATTCTTTAATGTTAATTGTTGTTTCAAATAAAATTCTTCTTCCTTCTTGAATATATTGACCTAATGAATGAAGGTCTGTAGTAAATTCTGCTCCTGTTGGGTAAATTCCTTTTCCACCTTTTCCTTCACTTTCGCCAAAAAGTTGCTTCCACCATTCAATAATATAATGTAATTTTGGCTCATAACTTACTAAAATTTCTACACCTTTTTGATTTTTATAAAGCATATTTCTAATTACTGCATATTTGTAGCAGTCATTATATTTTAAGTTTTTGTCTAAATATTTTTCTTCAGCAAATCTAGCTCCCTCTAGCAATTTATCTATATCTATTCCAGAGACTGCTATTGGAAGTAAACCTACTGGTGTTAAAACAGAATATCTTCCGCCTATGTTACTTGGTATTACAAAAGTAGTATAGTCTTCTTGGTCTGCAATTTGTTTTAATGCACCATCTTTTTTATCTGTTGTAACATATATTCTTTTCTTAGCTTCTTTTAGACCATATTTATTTTCTAATAATTCTCTAAATATACGAAATGCTATTGCTGGTTCTGTAGTAGTTCCAGATTTTGAAATTACATTAATAGATAAATCTCTATTACCTATTAAGTCAATTATGTCATTTATATAATTTGGACTTAAATTATTTCCTACATATAAAATTTGAGGAGTTTTTCTTTGTTCTTTTGGAAGATAATTATAAAATGTATGTGTTAAGGCTTCTATTACAGCTCTTGCTCCTAAATATGAGCCACCTATTCCTATAACTAGTAATACTTCTGAATCACTTTGTATTTTTTTAGCAGCTTTTTTTAATTTTTCAAGTTCTCTTTTATCATATTTTGTAGGCCATTCAAGCCAACCTAAAGGCTCTTTTTTATCTTTACTTTTTTTATGTAATTCATCATGTGCCTGAGCTACTTCTTCTGCATATTGCATGAAATCTTTTTCAGTTAATTTACTATGTTTAAAGTCTAATTTAACATTTTGTATCATTTATTTTCCCTCCTCTTTTGTATTTATTATAATTTTATATCAAGTGTTACTTTTATTCAATGTATTTTTATAAATTTTAAAATTTTATTGTTACTATACAATGGTTATAATCACATTAAAGCTTAAATAGTACTATTTAAGCTATTAATCATAAAACTATTAATTAGTAACACTTTATTTAATTGCCTCATCTATTACTTTTGCTAGGTACTTCATGCTAGTTATGCTTTGGTCTAATGTGTTTCCAGTTGCTCCTACTTCTATAATTACTGCTGCCTTTGCTAGTTCCTGATTATAACTAGAATTTCGTAAAATAATTGGTTTAAATAGCCCTGGGTACAATTCATTAGCTTTTTCTTGAATTTTTACTGCAAATTTTAAATTTTCTTGCCAATTTTCATGCTTAGTTACTCCTCCATCGCTTCCTATTACAAACATTAATTGTGCTGCATAATCATCACCAATTTTAACAGTTGGAGCATATTTAGAATCTGCTATAGCATCTCTATGTATGTCTATTACAATATCTGTATCTTTATTTTTTTCTAATATATTGCTTACAGTTTTTAAAGAATTATCATATGAACCTGAATAAGATGGATAGTCATGCAAGGTTTCATTATGTGTAACTTTATAGCCATAGCTTTTAAGTTGCTTATCTAGTTCTCTTCCTACCCTTATAACAGAATAATTTTTATCTGTTGTTCTAAAGTTTCCTGTTGGCTTGTATTTATATTTTTCACTAGATGTGTAGCTTTCTGATGCATGTGTATGAAAAATTAAAATATTTTCTGTTTTTATATTTATGTTCGGTGTTAAAATTTCTTTAGTTAATTTATAGTTTGTTTCATTTTTTATTTTTACTCCATTATATTGTACTGTATACTTATTTGGAACATTTGAGCTTTGCACTTCAGTTTTTAAACCTATTTCAGCTTGCTGTACTGGTTCTTCTTGTTCGTTTTTTGTTTCTTCTTTTGTATTATTACTATTTGCAATATTTTTATTTTCTTCCTGTTTATTAGAAAGAGAAGACATCATTTCTAGTTCTATTCCTAAGGCTAGTTTAAGTGGACTTTCTATGTTGATAAATGCTTTTTCTTTTTTTGTATTATTTATACTTGTAACTCCAGGAATAGTAACATTAAGGCATGAAAGAAAAGTATTCTTTTGCAGAATTTCTATTTGTCCTACATTATTTTTTAATTTAGATGTATATATAAAAATTCCTACTATTATAGCAACAACTATTGTAAATTTTATTAAATATTTAGCAATATCTTTTAGGCTTATTACTGCCATATTTATCATAAATATTTTCTCCTTTGTCCATATGTTTACTATATGTATTATATTATCTTTATAAGAAATTTATGATAATTTAACCTTTGTTCTTAGCAATAGCCCATTTTAAAGATAAAAAAATAACTTGCTAAATAGCAAGTTATTTTTTTATTTAATAATTTTTATAATTTCACCTACATCAAAGCTTGCAGCAGTTTCTGCTCCTGTTTCCATATTTTTAATATTTAACTTATTAGAATTTATTTCGTCTTCTCCAATTGCTATTACATAAGGAATTTTTAATTTATCTGCATATTTAAATTTTGTTTTTGCTTTTTTATTGTTTAAATATATTTCTGTATTTATTCCTTTTTCTCTTAGCTTACTTGCTAATTCTATTGGCCTGCTTAAATCCTCTAACATTGGAATAATTAAAATATCTGCCATAGAATATTTTTCTACCTTCATTAAAGATAATTCATTTAATTTATAAAATAGCCTTGTTAATCCAATAGAAATTCCTACTCCTGGAAGTTTTTTATCTGTATAATATTCTGCTAAATTTTCATATCTTCCGCCAGAGCAAACACTTCCTATTTCTTTGTAATCATTTAAAAATGTTTCATATACTGTTCCTGTGTAGTAATCTAATCCTCTTGCTATAGTTAAATCTACTTTAAAGTTTGCATCTGGAACGCCAAATATTCTAATGTATTTTACTACTTGGCTTAGTTCTTCTACACCCATTTTAAAAGTTTCATTTTCAATATTTAAGTTTTGCAATTTTTCTAGTTTTTCGTCATTTGTTCCATCTATTTTAATAAATTCCATTATTTTTGATATTGAATTTTCTTCTACATTAAGTTCTTTTAACTCTTCTTTTACTTTTTCTTCTCCAATTTTTTGTAGTTTATCAATAATACGCATAATTTCAACTGAATTTTCTTTTTGATTTATGTTTTCAAATAGTCCATTTAAAATTTTTCTATTATTAATGCAAATAGTAAAATCATCAAATCCAATTTCTTTAATTATATTATATATTACGCTAGGAATTTCTGCATCGTTAATTATATCTAGTTCGCCATCTCCAATAATGTCTATATCGCATTGATAAAATTCACGGAATCTACCTTTTTGAGCCTTTTCGCCTCTATATACTTTTCCTATTTGATATCTTCTAAAAGGAAAGCTTAAATTGCCATAATTTTTTGCAACATATTTTGCAAGTGGTACAGTTAAGTCAAACCTCATTGAAATATCTGTATCTCCCTTTTGAAAACGATATATTTGCTTTTCTGTTTCTCCACCTGCTTTTGCAAGTAATATTTCAGAAAGTTCTAGAACTGGTGTATCTAATGGTAAAAAGCCAAATCTTTGATATGTTTTTTCTATTTTTTGTTTCATTTGTTCAAATAAAATTTGTTCATTTGGTAATAATTCCATAAAGCCTGGCAATGTTCTTGGTTCTACTTTCTTCATTTTTTCCCTTCTTTCTTTTTTTAAGTTTTCAAGTTTAGTTTTTTGCACTTTATTTCTCTCTGTACTTTTAATTAAATTTATAACTCTTAAATATTTTTTATAATATTGCTTTGAAGTTAATTAGCACTTTTATTATTATTTTAATATTTCTTAATCAAGTCTTGGTTTTAGTTCATAATAAATTGGAATTTCTTCTTTAATCATAGTTGATTTACCATGTCCTGGATATACTATAGTATCTTCTGGAAGTACTAATAGCTTATTTGTAATTGAATCTATTATATCTGTAAAATTGCTTGTTGGCAAGTCTGTTCTTCCCCATGCTCCATGAAATAGTGTATCTCCTGAAAAAAGTAAATTTTCTTGTGAGCAATATAAACAGCTTCCTCCAGCTGTATGGCCTGGTGTGTGTATTATTTTAAATTCTATATTTCCAATATGAATAATGTCTCCATCATCAACTCTAGAATCTGCTTCTAAATGTATTTCTTCAATTCCTATGTAATCTGTAAGACTAATTTCATTATTATATAATCCTTCTGCATCAAAGCGATGGATTAAAATTTTTCCACCTTTTTGCTCTTTTAAGTCTTTTAATGCTCCAATGTGGTCTCCGTGGCAATGAGTAATATAAATATATTTTAATTTAGCTTGCAGAATATTTAGCATTTCTATTATTTTTTCTACTTCTCCTGCTGGGTCAATTACCATTGTTTCTTTGGTATCTTCATCTTGAACAATATAGCAATTTGTTTTATCATTAATCATTCCATTGTTTAACTTTAGTACTTTTAGTATCAATTTAATTTCATCTTCTTTCGTTTTTTATATAATTAACTCTATTAACATGTGTCCCAATAGTGACAAACTGTCGCTTTAACAAACGTCCTGATCACGATTATGTAAATTTAAGTTGTCTCTAAGTGCTTAATAACAAGCAATTGGACCTGTCCCTAATACCCCAAAAGGGGAAAAAGGGACTGTCCCTATTTCTTCCTTTTAACTTCGTACACGCTGTCTATTTTTCTTATTTGTTTTAGTACTTTGTTTAATTCATCTATGTTTTCTACTTGAACTGTTACTTCTGTAATAGAAATTTTTTCTTTATTTGCCTTTGAAGTTACAGCTAATAATTTGCTTTTTGTGCTTTCTATTTCTTTAATAATGTCTGCAAGAAGTCCATTTCTTTCATTTCCATAAATTTCAATGTCTACATTATATTTTGTTTTTTCTGCTTCAAACCAATATACATCTATCATACGGTTTTCCTCAGAAAATAAGTTTTTTACATTTACACAATCTTTTCTATGTACAGATACTCCTCTTCCTTTTGTAATATAGCCAACTATTTCGTCTCCTGGTACTGGGTTACAGCATTTAGATAGTTTTACTAAACAGTTATCTATTCCTTTTACTATTATACCATTTTTAGAAGGCTTATTTTGTATAATTTTTTCTTTTGAAAGTTCTTCTAGCTTTTCTTCTAAGTTTTCTGTTTGATGCTCTTTACGGTATTCTTCTAACATTCTTGCTACAATTTTTCCGTGGTGAAATAGCACCAAATCCAACACTTGCATACATATCTTCTACTTCACCATATTTGTATCTATCAAGTGCTGCTTGTATATATTCTGTTTTAGCAAGCTCGGCATGTGTCATGCCAATTTTTTTAATTTCTTTTTCTATTAAGTCTTTTCCTTTAACTATGTTTTCTTCTCTATCATTTTTCTTAAACCAAGCTAATATTTTATTTTTTGCAGTAGATGTTTTTACAAATTTAAGCCAGTCGCGGCTTGGTCCTTTAGTATTATCTGAGGTAATTATTTCTACAATATCTCCATTTTTAAGTGGAGTAATTATTGGCATCATTTTACTATTTATTTTTGCACCAGTCATGTGATTTCCAATTTCAGCATGTATATTATATGCAAAATCTATTGGCGTGCTTCCTTTCGCTAGAGATATAATTTTTCCCTTTGGAGTAAATACATAAACTTCATCTTCAAATAATTCTGTTTTTAATGTATTTAAAAATTCATCTGGATCTTGCATATCTTTTTGCCATTCCAAAGTTTCACGAAGCCAAGAAAGTTTATCTTCTTCTACTTTTACATTTGCTTTTTTATTTCCTAAAAAGCTTGCTTCTTTATATGCCCAATGTGCAGCAATACCATATTCTGCAATACGATGCATATCCCATGTACGAATTTGTACTTCAAATGGAGTTCCTTTTGGTCCAATTAAAGTTGTATGTAATGATTGATACATATTAGGCTTTGGAACTGATATATAATCTTTAAATCTACCTGGCATTGGATTATATAGTTCATGTACAATTCCTAAAACTGCATAACAGTCTTTTACTGAATTTACAATAACTCTTAAAGCAAAAAGGTCATATACTTGATCTAATGTAATATTATCTCTTTTCATTTTTCTGTAAATACTATATAAGTGCTTTGCTCTTCCTGTAATTTCAGCCTCAATGTGCTCCTTTTTTACAGCTTGTTTAATTTGATCCATAATCATATCTATAAATTTTAAACGTTCTTCTCTTTTACGGTCTATTCCTTCTACTAATTCTCTATATTCATCTGGATATAAATATTTAAAGGATAAATCTTCTAGTTCCCACTTTAAAGAATACATACCCAAACGATTTGCAAGTGGTGCATATAATTCCATGGTTTCATTTGCATTTGCAATTTGTCTATCTCTAGTTAAATATTTCAATGTTCTCATATTGTGAAGTCTATCTGCAAGTTTAATTAGTATAACTCTAATATCTTTTCCCATTGCTAAAAACATTTTTCTATAGTTTTCAACTTGTTGTTCTTCTGAACTTGCATATTTAAGTTTACTAAGTTTAGTTACACCATCTACTAGCTCTGCTATTTCTTCTCCAAAGTTCTGTATTAAATCGTCTTTATTTAAGTCTGTATCTTCTAATGTATCATGTAGCAAAGCTGCACAAATTGTGCTATCATCTAAGCCTAAAGTTGATAAAATATATGCAACTTGCAAAGGATGAATAATATAAGCTTCGCCTGATTTTCTTAATTGATTGCCATGATACTGCTTAGCATATTCATATGCTTTTTTAATTAGCTTACTGTCTGATTTTCTATTATTTTTTTTGCTAGTGGATATTACATCTTCAATTGTCATTTCTTTTACTTGAGACATATTGCTTTCCTCCTAAAAATGCTTTAGTCTATTGATCTTCTAATATCTTTTAAATTAACTTGAATTTGATCGTTTCCATTAAAACTATTAACCTCTAAAGAGCCTACTATATCTACTTTATCTCCAATTAGGTATTTATTTGCATAGCTTCCCAAATTAAATCCTATGGCATCTACTATATAGCTATCTTGTCCTAGTCTTAACTTTAAATGTTTTTCATCTGATAAAGTACGAATAGCCTGTATTTTTAGACCTTTAATTAAGAATAATGGCATTCTATTTCCTTCACCATAAGGTTCTAATAATTTTAAATCTTCTACAATTTGCATATTTACTTGCTTTAAGTCTATTTGCCTATCTATTTTAATAACTGGAATTATATCACTAACATGGCTATTTTTTGCATATTCTTCAAATTCATTTTTAAAATTTTCAAAATTTTCTTTTTTTATAGTAATTCCTATTGCCATACTATGTCCACCAAATTTTTCTACATATGTGCTGCAATTCATTAAAGCTTCGTGTAGGTCAAAACCAGGTACGCTTCTACCAGAGCCTTTTCCTTCTTCACCTTCAAAACAAATTAAAATGCTTGGCTTAAAATACATATCTGTAACTTTTGAAGATACTATTCCAATAACTCCATGATGCCAATTTTCTTTTCCTAAAATTATGCACGAATTTTCATTTTTTTGTTTTTCTATTTCTTCTATAGCTTCGTTAAATATACGCTTTTCTGTAATTTGTCTTTCTACATTATATTCATTTAATTTTTTTGTAATTTCTTTTGCTTCTTCTTTATTATTAGTTAAAAATAATTTTAAAGCTTCTTTTTCTTCTCCCATTCTTCCACAAGCATTAATTCTTGGAGCTACTCCAAAAGAAATTGCAGTTGAATCTATTTGCTTATATCCTATAGAATCTAATAATTCTTTTAATCCTATATTTTTTGTAACTGAGATTAGTTTTAATCCAAGTTTTGCAATTACTCTATTTTCACTAATTAAAGGTACAATGTCTGAAATGGTTCCAACGCAAACAATATCTAAATATTTTAAATATTCTTTGTCTTCTAGATTTAATTTTATTGAAATTGCCTGAATTAATTTAAATACTACTCCTACTCCTGCTAATTGATTAAATGGATATATATTATCTTTTCTTTTAGCATCTATTACTGCTAAACATTTGGGGATTTCTTCACCTGGTTCATGATGGTCTGTTACAATTACCTCTATGCCTAAATTAGTAGCATATTCAATTTCATCTATTCCAGAAATTCCACAATCTACAGTAATCATTAAGTTATATCCTTGTGATTTTATATAGTCTATTGCATTTTTATTTAATCCATAGCCTTCATCTAATCTATTTGGTATGTACTGCCCAACTTCTAATCCTCTTTCTGCTAAAAATTTTTTTAGTACAGTTATACTTGTAATTCCGTCTGCATCATAATCTCCATATATAACTACTTTTTCTTGTAAATCTATTGCTTTTAAAATTCTATTTACAGCTTCCTTCATATCTGGCATTAAAAAAGGATCATAAAAGTCATTTCTTGTAGGATTTAAAAAGGTTTGTACTTCTTGCTTTGTTGTAATTCCGTTTTTGAGATAAAATACTTGCAAGAAGTAAACTTAAATTATTTTCTTCAATTATTTTATTTATTTGTTCATCATTTTTTTCGCATACTTCCCATTTTTTATTCATAATGCTAATTTATGCCAATTTTAGAATTGGCATTTTCTCCTTATAATATTTTTAGTAGTTGTTCTTTTGATTGAACTCCTATAGTTCTACCTGTTTCTTTTCCGTTTTTTATAACAATAAAAGTTGGTATACTCATTACTCCATATTCTTCTGCTAATTCTTGATTTTCGTCAATGTTAACTTTGCATACTTTTATAGAATCTTTCATGCTTTCTGCTATTTCATCTATTACTGGAGCCATCATTCTGCATGGTCCACACCATTCTGCCCAAAAATCAATAAGTACTGGCTTTTCCTCTTCTAATACTTCTTTTGTAAAATTTTCACTGTTTAAATTTACTAATGACATAATTTTTTCCTCCTTTTTTATAATATGTGACATGTTATAATTCACAATTAATCATAATTTTAATGCTGTGAATAATAACTTTGACATTTTTATATTGTAATATTTTTTAAAACTGATAAGCCTGCTATTGTTCCTTCATATACCGCTTTTGATATTTGCAAAAGCCCTCCTGTGCAGTCTCCACAAGCAAATAGTTTTGGCACAGTTGTTTCCATATTTTCATTTACTACAATGTAGTTATTTTCTATTCTTGCACCTATTTTTCTTGCTAAATCATTGCTTGACGCTGTTCCTTGTGCTATAAAAACACCACTAATTTGTTTTTTTGTATTGTCTTCAAATTCTATTTCTTCTATTTTGCTATCTCCTCTAAAGCTACGAATTGGCTTTTCTATTACATCTGCTTCTATACTTCTATTTTGTATAACTTTATCTCCATTAGTTAAAACTGTAACAGATTTTACTATTGGCTTTAGCTGTTCTAATTCATGTATTGCATAGTTTCCACTACCTAAAACTGCTACATCTTTTCCTTTGAAAAAGTATGCATCACAAACTGCACAATAGCTAATTCCTTTTCCTTCAAATTCTTTTATTCCATTAATTTTAGGTACTGATCTATTTGCCCCTGTTGATAAAATTACTGCTTTTGCTTCATATTTAGAGTTTACTGTTTCTACTTCAAAATTATTTAAATACTGTAAAGAAACAACTTCATCTTCTATAATTTCTATGTTTAAGTTTTTAGCTTGTTTTATACCATTTTCGTATAAGTCTTTTCCTGTTATTCCATTTGGAAATCCATAATAGTTTTCTATTTTTTCTGTTTTTTCAAGTGAACTATTATCTTTTGAAATAACAAGAACAGATAAATTTCTTCTTTTAGTATAAATAGAAGCCGTAATTCCTGCAGGACCGCTTCCTACTACAATAACATCATACATTTTTATCTCCTAACATATTTATAAAATATCATATAAGTTTTGAAAAGTATAGCCATTATCTCTAAAATATTTTATGATTTTAGGCAAAGTTTTAGCTGTTTGCTTTTTATTTGGTGCATCATGCATTAATACAACAATGCTGTTTTTATTTTTAGAGGTTGATTTTAAATTTTTAAGCATTTCTTCTTCTGTAGTTGCTCCTGCTGAATCATTTGTAAGTGCATTCCAGTCTAAATATGCAATACCATTTTTATTTAAAATTTGTTTTGCTTTAGTTTTTATATCATCATAATATCCACCATTAGAGCCACCTGGAAATCTAAAAACATTTGACTGATAATTATTATCATTTAAAGCTTTTTGAATTAGTTCATTTGTTTTTTTATATTCTTCTAATGGTTTGTTTTCATTTTCATATACTTTTTTGTACACATGTGAATATCCATGGTTTGCAATATAATGTCCTTCTGCTCGTTCTCTTTTTATTATTTCTGGATTTGACTTTACCATAGTTCCTAACACAAAAAATGTAGCTTTTATATTTTCATTTTTTAAAACATCTAATATATCTGGTGTTACAGCACTTGATGGGCCATCATCAAAAGTTAAAAACACTCTTTTTGTATTCGATTTATATATATTATTAATTGAATTAATTTGTTCATTTGTTAACTTTTGAATATTTGCATTTTTTGAAGGTTCATTTTGGCTTGGAGTTTCTTCATTATTTACTATATTATTTTGCCCATTTTCTTCATTATTATTTTCATTATTTTGATTATTACTCTCACTAGGTGTTTCATTATTTACTTGATTTTTATCATTTTGTGCGGTAAAGTCAATTGGATTATTATTTTCAGCTAAATGTTTGTGCTCTGCTAGTTTAATACCTCCAAGTACAGCTAGGCAAATTAAAGTAATAGTAATAATAAGTAATATTATTGCTTGTTTTGTTTTTTTATTTTTTTTAACAACTTCAATTCTATACATTACCATAAAAAACACCTTAAATCGACTATTTTTTCTTTAAGTATTATATACTATTTGAAAAAAATTTAATAGTCAATTTAAGGAATTTTTTTAAAATTATATTGACTTTAAAATTAATTAAATTCATTTTCTAAACTGCACTATTATTATATATTTCGAACTGTTTTGAATTTAGAGAGCATTTGCTACTTATTACTTAGCCTAGAATAAATTACTAAAAGAAAGCATGCAGTAATTCACACTCCTATGCGGTTCGGATGAAAAACATAAGAAATATATAATAATAGTGCCTTAATTACTTTTAAAATAATCCGCCATACGCAAGCGACGTGGCGGACTATTTTAAGTTTATGAATTGTATTGTTATTGCTCATCCTTAGTAGTATTAATTTTAAATAGCTTAAATAATTCTACAATTACAATTGGTGAAAATACTAGTATTATAATTTCTATTATATTCATAAGTGGTAGTACTGGAATACTAAATATATGTCTTAATGGCTCTATTACTAATATAACAATCATAAGCATTGCAGATACAACTGTTGCTAATATTAATTTACTATTATTTAAAATTCCAGTTTTGAAAATAGATTTTTTATTGTTTCTAACATTAAATACATGTACAAGTTCAGATAAAGCTAAAACTGTAAATGCCATTGCTTGACCTATTTCTACCTTTACTTCTTCTGTACTTAATGTTCTAACTATTCCATTTGCATCTGTTACTTGTACTTCTGGAAGAACATTTTCAGGTGTTGCTAAGCCTATGCAAAATGCTATTAATGTAATTAAGCCTATCATAATTCCTTGATAAATTATTCTCCAAGTCATTCCTTTGGTAAATACACCTTGTTTTGGTTTTAAAGGTTTTCTATTCATTATATCTTTTTCTGGTGGGTCTACTGCTAATGCTAAAGCTGGAAGTGAATCTGTTACTAAATTAATCCATAATATATGAATTGGAAGAAGCGGTACAATTAAGTTTACATCAATATTAAACCAGCTACTTAGTAAAGGTGTAATTAGTATTGCAACAAATAATATAATAATTTCTCCAACATTGCTAGAAAGTAAAAATTGAATTGCCTTTAAAATATTATCATAAATTCTTCTACCTTCTTCAACAGAAGATACTATAGTTGCAAAATTGTCATCTGTTAAAATAACATCTGCTGCTTCTTTTGATACATCTGTACCTACAATTCCCATTGCACAGCCAATATCTGCTGTTTTTAAAGCTGGTGCATCATTTACGCCATCTCCTGTCATTGCAACAATTTCACCATTTGCTTGCCATGCTTTTACTATTCTAACTTTATGTTCTGGTGATACTCTTGCATAAACACTATATTTTCTTACATTTTGTATTAATTCTTCATCAGACATATTTTCAAGTTCAGAGCCTGTTATTGCTTCTGACTCATCTTCTAAAATTCCTAAAGCCTTTGCTATTGCTATTGCAGTTATTTTATGATCACCTGTAATCATAACTGTTTTTATTCCTGCTCTTTTGCATTTTTCTACTGCTTCTTTAACTTCTTCTCTTGGTGGATCTATCATTCCTACCATGCCAACATAAATTAAATCTTTTTCTATTTGTTTTACTTCATCATCTGTTGGTTCATGGTCTAATTCTTTATATGCCATACCTAAAACTCTAAGTGCATTTTGTGCCATTTGTTCATTTTGTTTTATAATTTCTAATTTATAGTTTTCTAGGTCTTCATTAATAGTTCCATTTAAGCTATATCTATTACATTTTTGTAATAATTCATCAATTCCACCTTTTGTATATACTATATATTTATCTATTGTTTTATGAACTGTTGTCATAAGCTTTCTTTCTGAATCAAATGGAAGTTCTTTAACTCGTGGAAATTGCTCTAATATTGCTGGCTGAAAACCTAGGTTAAAGCCCATATCTATTAAAGCTGTTTCTGTTGGATCTCCTGCTAAAGTTTTATTCTCTGCTACTTTTGTATCATTGCAAAACATACTAATATAAATTAATTTTTGTAGTTCTTCTGGCATAGTTTCTAATGCTTCTACATCTTCTATGTTTACTAAGTTTCCATTGTAAAAAATCTTTTTTACAGTCATTTTATTTTGTGTTAAAGTTCCTGTTTTATCTGAACAAATTACAGTAGTGCTTCCTAAAGTTTCTACTGCTGGAAGCTTTTTAACAATAGCATGTTTTTTTACCATTCTTTGCACACCTATTGCTAAAACTATTGTAGATACTGCTGCTAATCCCTCTGGAATTGCAGCTACTGCTAAGCTTACTGCTGTCATAAACATATCTATTGGATTTTTTCCATATAATAAACCTATTATAAAAATAATTATACAAATAACTATTGCTGCTATTCCTAATGTTTTTCCTAGTTTATTTAATTTTTGTTGAAGTGGAGTTTGGGTATCTACAGTATTATTAATCATTCCAGCAATTTTTCCTACTTCTGTATTCATACCAGTTTCAACAACAATTCCTTTTCCTCTACCATATGTAATTAAGCTAGAAGAAAATAGCATATTTGCTCTGTCTCCTATTCCTACTTTTTCCTTTTCTATTTTAGAGGTAATTTTTTCTACTGGAACAGATTCTCCTGTTAAAGATGCTTCTTGTGATTTTAAATTAACCGCTTCTATAATTCTTAAATCTGCCGGAACAAAATCTCCAGTATCTAATACTACAATATCTCCTGGTACTAATTCTTTAGATGGAACTACCTCTATATTTCCATTTCTTAATACTTTTGCCACATGAGAACTAAGCTTTTGAAGAGCCTCTAAAGATTTTTCTGCCTTGCTTTCCTGTGCTACACCTATAATAGCATTAACTATAACTACTATTAAAATTATAATAGAATCTGTAATTCCTTCTCCTTCTATATAGCCTATTATTCCTGAAATAATTGCTGCTATTATTAAAATAATAATCATAAAATCTTTAAATTGCTCTAAAAATTTTATAAATAAACTTTTTTTCTTTTTGGTTTCTAACTCATTAATTCCATACTTCTCTCTTGATTTTTCTACTTGCTCATTAGATAGTCCTTTAGATTTATCTACTTCAAAGTAATTTTCTACTTCTTCTATGCTTTTACTAAACCATTTATTTTCGTTTTCTTCCATTTTTATCTCCTTGTATGCTTATAATAATGTTATTTGCATTTTATAAACATCTTTATATATTTTGTGTTACTTATATTTTAAATATGTATTTTTTTAAGATTTAACAATATGTATCATTGCAACTTTTTGCATATTCATCTAAGTTAATATTAGATACTTCTTCTATAAATTTATCTAATTTGCCAAACGGTAAAACACAAACTTCTTCCTTTGTTTCACATTTTTTATCAGTTGTATTACATTTAGTAATTTCTGCTATTTCTTTTTCATACTTTTTTGGAAATTTAATATTATATTTTTCTGTTAGATATGCATTTGTTTTGCCATAACTATAATATAAATTTTTTCTAAATGTATCTTTATCAACAGTTTGTAAATATTCATCATCAAAAAAACTTGTAAAAAATATTTTGTCTGCAAGTAAGTGTAAAAATACTCCTTTATCATAATCAGTTTTAATTTCATTTTGTTTTAAGAAATTTTCTATAATAACTTTATTTTTTAATTCTTCTGCTAATGTAGCATTTTCTAAAATTATACTATAATGACTTTTTGCTTTTTCTGCAAAATCTGGTGCAATACTTCCTGTTAAAAATTCTTCTTTATCTCTTATATCATGATTTTCCATATATTTATTTGCTATTGCTAAATGAATATTAAAACTTGGCATAGTTAATTCCTCCATTTCGTTTCTTAATTATATTTTATTTTATAAAAAATAGCAATATTTTTTGTTTTGTTATATAATAAATATGTTAATAACTTATTTAAAGGAGTTAATATGATTATTCATTCAAATGTTAAAGAATTATTGCCATTTTCAGACTTTAAAAATATTTATGTTGTAGCAGATTTTGATAAAACTATTACTACCGGAAGCAGTAAAACTTCTTGGTCTATTTTAGCAAGTAGTAATTTAGTTCCAAGTTCATATATAAAAGAAAGAGACGAATTGTATGAATATTATCGTCCTATTGAAGTTGATGAAAAAATGGACTTAAATAAAAAGGTAACACTTGTAAGAGAATGGTTTCAAAAACATATTGAATTATTTGTAAAATATAAAATGAGTGAAGAAATTTTTAAAATAGCTGCAACAGATTTACGAGTTTTAAACTTTAGACCTGGTGCAAAAGAGTTTATAACCTTTTTACATGAAAACAATATTCCATTAATAATTATTAGTGCCGGAATTGGTAATTTTATTGAAACATTTTTAAAAACAAATAATTGTTATTTTGATAATGTTCATGTTAGTAGCAATAAAATTATTTTTAAAAATGGTATTGCAATTGGTGTAGAAAAAAATATTATTCATAGCTTAAATAAAAATGAAGTTTCTTTGCCAAATAATATCTCTGAGAAATTAAAAGATAGAAAACAAGTTATTTTGTTAGCAGACCAAGTAACTGATTTAAATATGGTAAACAAGGAAAATCATGACTTCGTTTTAAATGTTGGATTTTTAACAGATGATTATACTAAAAGTCAGGTTGAAGATTTTAAGTCTAAATTTGACATTATTTGTAAAGAAAATGATGACTATTTTAAATTAAAAAATGTTTTATTTTAATAATAAAAAATTGTAGATAAATGCAACTTTTTTTCTAAAAGTGTTTTTCTTAATAGCAAACGTTATTTTAAGTTCTATAAATTAATAATTTTTTCTATAATTTCCATATCTTCAATTCTGTTAATTGCAAAGCATTTTTTACCTAAATCTTTTATAGAAGCACCTAAATGATACATTTCTTTATTGTCTATAATAATAAATCTATCATGAAATTTATTTGTTTTAGCAACTTTTAATATAGGATATTCTTTATTGAATTTTTTAATATCTAAATTGTCAATATTACTTTTATCTGATGTTACAATAACTACTTCCACACTATTTTTCTTTTTAGTTAGCATTTTCAAAATACTGTCATCAATATAATTATCTATAATTAAAATCTTGTTATTTGCTTTTTTTATAATGTCTACAATGATACTATAACTATCCCATATTTGACCATCAAAAAATATTCTTTGCTTTATATTTTCTTCAAGCTGTAATTGGTTAAATATTTTATCAAATTGTTTATCGTATTCTTGCAATTTATATTCTACATTTGTTAATCTTTCAAATACTTGTCCATTTAAAGATATAAATTTTCTCATTTCTATAAAGGATTTTATAATATTAATACTAACTTTTACAGCTATATCGTTTTTTAAGATACCTGCTAACATAGCAATTCCTTGCTCTGTAAAAGCATAAGGTAAATATCTTCTTCCTCCTCTGAGTTCATTATTCATTTCTAAATTTTGTTTTGAGGTTCCAAATTGGAACCTCAAAGTTTGAAATTCTTTTTCTGTTAGTTGAAAGCAGAATTCCTCTGGAAATCTATCAATATTTCTTTTTACAGCTTTATTTACATTTTTTGTTTCATAATTATATAACATAGCTACATCACTATCTAGCATAACTTGCTTACCTCTTATTGTATATATTAATTTTTTTATGTCTTCATTTGATGATTCGTTTTGAATTTCTAAATTATTTTCTTGCATAATTTCACACCTTTCTTTTATTTATATATTGTAAAACATTTGTTTGTATATGTCAATAGTTTTATAAATATTTTTATTAAAAAACTGTGCAAAAAAACTTCTTTAGATTAGCTATTAGCATTGAACTATAAAGAGAATTTAGTTGTATCAAGTATTTGGGTAATAATGCATAAATTTGCAAAAAGAAAAAAGTGGCTACTAAAACCACTTTTCTTGGAGCAGGTGGTTAGTTATAATGCTGAAATATCAATATTTTTATGAATTCATGTGACAAATATGTGACAGATTTTTGTAAATTATAAAGTGACACAAAAATTCACAAAAAATCGTAAAATGAAATAAATAAAAAAATTATATATTTTTTTATTGTTCGCTTGTTTTTTATAAATAATTACTGTATAGTAATATTTACAAGAAATGAGAATAAGCAAGAGTGTGTTGCCACTTTACATATAGAGTTTTACTCTAAGGAAGTGAGGTGGTGTTTATGGTAGATTTTTTACTATTCCTAATTATAGGATTTATAACTTTACTAACTATAAACGTAGCCTTATTAGCAGTTATATATATAATTGTAGCAAATAAGGAATAAATAAAAACAACACATTTAGCTTACCCGAGCAATGTGTTGTTACAACTCTGTGGTGACCACGTTTGTGGTTTCTCACTTCTTGTTTTTATTTTACTATAAAATAAATTAAAAGTCAAATGAAATTTTTAATAAAAACTTCGATAAACTACAAAAATTGCAATGATATGTAGCAACGTAGCTTTTGTAACTTTTGCGAAAGCAAAAGTTAACAAATGCTACTTACACCAAAGAACATAAACCCATATACTACACTTATTCACACGTAAGCCACAAATTGAAATAAAATTCTGAGGAATTTTAATTTGAATTTGTGGCTTAATGGGGTTTATTAAGGGGCAAAGCCCCTTAATCATACAGAACACTTTTGAAAAAAGTGTTCTAGTATGTTCTAACACTTTTTCTTTGTGTTATATCAGCTAAATTAATAAGCATTAGATCATAAGCAAAAGCTTACGTAGCCTTGCTTAAATTAAGTAATAAATTAAATAATAAATTTAAATAAAACGATAAAGGAGGAATTTCAATATGAGTTATGCAATTATTAGAAATGAAAATTATAAAATGGGACAATTATCACTTATATATAGACACAATGAAAGAAAAAATACTAATTATTCAAATAAAGAAATAAACAAAAATAGTTCTATAAAAAATTATTCAATAAAAAGTATAAATACTTCATATCAAAAAGCTTTTAATATTTTAAAAGAAAAATATAATTTAAAAGGACAAATTAAAAAGGTTAGCAATATTATGTGCGAATTAATAATTACTTCTGATAAAGATTTCTTTGAAAAAATTGGACCAGAAGAAACCAAAAGATATTTTCAAACTGCATATAATTTTATAGCAAATTATCAAAATTTAGGAGAAAAATTTATAGTATCTGCTAAAGTACATATGGATGAAAGCACCCCAC
Source organism: uncultured Clostridia bacterium (assembly GCA_947626765.1). Lineage (GTDB taxonomy): Bacteria > Bacillota > Clostridia > TANB77 > CAG-508 > CAG-273. Next base: position 34,253 of record CANQTQ010000004.1, on the reverse strand, counting down.
ACATGCATCTGGTTTTCGTTCCAGTAGTACATACTAAAGATAAAAACGGAAATGAAATAAATAAAATTGCTTGTAGTGAATTTTGGAAAGGTAGAGAAAGTTATAGAATTTTACAAGATAACTTCTATAAATGTGTAATAGAAAATGGCTTTGACTTAGAACGTGGAAATACAAAAGAAAATACTCATATTCCAATAGAAACACTTAAAAAAGTAACAAACTATGAAAATATAAAATACGAGATAGAAAATAACGAAAAAACAGATAAGCTAGATATAACTAAAAATGAGTTAGAAACACAAAATTTAAGTTTAGTAGTAGCACAAAATATGCAATTAGTAGAATATAACAAAAAATTAAAAGTTAATCTAGCTAAAGCATATATAGCAATTCAAAGAGTAGCTACACTACAAACTGAAAATGCTAGCTTAAAACAAGAAAATAGCAAACTAAAAAGCTACATACAACATACATTTGAAGTAGTAAAAACTCTTTTTGATTTTCCAATTGACAGATTAAAAAGGGTAGTTGATAATTTTATAAAAAATAAAATTAAATAAATTTTTTAAAATTTTAAAAATCCCACACCTGTTATGTAACAAGTGTGGGTGTGAAAATTTTAATTTTTTTCTCTGTAGTTTTTTAAAGCAGCCTCAGCTACACAATAATTATCGTCAGAGAAAAGCTTACGAAGAACTTCAATGGTGGAATTGGTATTTCTTGCTACTGTTTCTCTTACCTCGTCGCTTTCATCTTCTGAAAGTTTTAAAAGTATGTCAGTAGTTACATTAGCATTTTCTGCTACTGCTTTTCTTACATCGCTGTCTTCATCTTTTGAAAGTTTCAAAAGAATTTTAGGAGTTGCATTGTCGCTTTCTGCTACTGTTCTCCTTATATACCATTCTTCGTCCTTTGAAAGTTTTAAAAGAATGGTAGGAGTTGCATTGGGATTTTCTGCTACTGTTTCTCTCACAATGTCACTTTTATCTTTTGAAAGTTTCAAAAGAATTTTAGGAGTTGCATTATCACTTTCTGCTACTGCTTCTCTTACATTGTCGCATTCATCTTCTGAAAGTTTCAAAAGGACTGTAGAAGTTGCATTATCACTTTCTGCTACTGCTTCTCTTACATCGTCGTTTTTATCTTCTGAAAGTTTCAAAAGAATTTTAGAAGTTGCATTGTCGTTTTCTGCTACTGCTTTTCTTACGTCGCTGTCTTCATCTTCTGAAAGTTTCAAAAGAATTCCAAAGGTTGCTTTGGTACTTCTTGCCACTTCGCATCTAACTTTGCTTTGTTCGTCTTGTGCAAGTACCTTAAGTGCATTTTGGTCTGATGTTCTCTTTGCCAGTTTTATCCGTTCCTCAAGGGAAATTTCGGATAACTCAATTGAAATTTTCACTTTTTTTCACTCCTTTAAAGTGTTTTTTATTAAGGCATATTAGCCTTTGTGCGTAAATTATATCATCTTTATTATGTAAAGTCAATGCGTTTTTACCTAATAACCAGCATTATTAGAAATATCAGGATACCAATATCCATCTTTCTTTATTTGCTCTATCTCATTTTCTGTTATTTCTAATCGCTTTATAATATTGTCTTTTTCATTTTCATTTAAAGTTTGCTTAACAATACAAACTTTTTTAAGTACTGGCACATAAGTATTATCTTTTTCTCCACATATTACTCCCATTTTTATATCATCGCTAGAGTGGTTCATATTTATAAATATCATTACTTTTTCAAAATGATTATTACTAGAGCCATAATTCTTTAGCATTATAAATGCTACGTCTGAATTTGACTCAATTGATCCTACAAAAAATATTTTATCATTTAATGATGGTACCTTAAAATATACTTTCATTACTCCATCTTCTGCTTTTATTTCTAATTTCATTTCATATAGTTTTCTGTTTGTATCTATGTAATACATATATAAGTTATCAGTTGAAAATGGATTATTTGTTGTTTCAACATTTCCCTCTACTTCTTCTCTATAAGCTAAATCATCTAGCTTTATTTCTAGTGCATTACATATACTAATAACTGTTTCAAAATCCGGAATAATTGTATTTGTTTCATATTTATATACTGTACTTGGTGCTTTATCTATTTTACTAGCTATTTCTTCAATACTTAATCCCTTTGCCTTCCTTGCTGTTCTAAATAAGTTTCCAAAATTGTACGACATAAGACTATACATATAAATCCCCCCAATACTTAAATATATTATACTACTTTTTTAAACATTTTTCTATCTTTACAAGGTAATTAGTCTTGTTAAGGTAAAAATTATAATTATAATTTTGATGTAAAAAAATACCAATTATCTTGAATTTTACATAAAATTGTGGTATAATTAAGTTATCTATTAAGATAAGGCTGATTATACCTATTGTGGTATATATTTATCAGCACAAGCAAATTGCTTGAAACAATTAAGTTTATTTCAGGCATTGCGAGTGCCTGTTATATATATACACATAGGTGGCATTTGTTTACCTTTTGTAGTATTGAAATAATTGTTTAACTCTTATAGAAATACTCACGGAAGGAGTAAAAAGCAAATGTCAAACAGAAAATTATTTCCACGGCGGATAGCTGTAGGTTGCTGTTGTAATCAGCATCTGGGGGAAAAATTTTCCCCCACCACATTTTTTAATCTTGATAGAATAATATATTGATATTACTTAAACTACTCGCAATAGTTTATTTAATATAAGCCATAGGTCTTGACATTTGCACCTATGGCTATTTTTTTTTGCCTTAAAAAGGTAAAATTTGTGATTATGTTAACTTTTGATAGAAAAATCATCTTTTTTACCATAAAAAACTATCAATTTTTACCTTCACAATATAATTTTGTACTTTTTCTTACCTTGTGAAGGTAATTTTTGAAATTTGTTTTATGTTAACTTTCTCTGTATAATATGTTATAGAGTTCGAACAAACATGGTTTCCGGAAATCAAATATTTAAAAAATAGGAGACTTTCAAAAATGAAAAAAGAAAACAAAACACAAAAACAAAATCAGAAGACAAAACATTTTAATCAAAACCATACAAAAGAAATTCTAGTTACTAATGAAAAAATTAAACAAGTTTTAACAAATAGTTATTGTCTAACTTCAATTAAACAAGTAGAAAATTCTGATGTAGACATTAACCATTTAGAAAAGATCTTCACAAATGAAACTTACTATTTAGCAATGAAAATGGTTCCATTGCTTGAAAGAAAAGTGTTGTATCTATCATATGTTGAAAATATTAGATTAAACGACATTTGCAGAAGATTAAAATTAAAAAACAGGGAGGTTATTTTTTTAAGAAATAAAGCTATCACCCATTTTAAAAACAACTTAGAAGCATTGTACAAACTAGAAAAATTAAAGAAGGGCGGTAAGTTTTAATGAGAAAATTAACAACAAATAAAAATGAAAAGCAAAATAAGCTAACTAAAATTAGTATATTTAAAAGAAGAATCAAAAACTTAAAAAATAGAAAACAAAAAAATAAACAAAAAGATACAAAACTACTAGAAAAAGCAAGAAGCAAAAACAAACTTAGAGTAATATATAAAGCACCAGGAAAAGATCCAGAAGTAAGAATAATACCAAATGTATTTATATTAAAAAAGGCAGTTATAAATAGACAGCTTGACATTATTCCATACCAAAATGTATTTATTGTATTTAATAAACAAAAAGAAATGCAGAAAGAGCCAATAAATATAATACTAGATATGTGTAATATCAAAGGAGAATTAATTATTGTGCAAATAGACAAAAAGAAAAGAGAATTTGAGAGTTTAAGTCAAGAAAATATTATATGGTTTACTGAAGATTTAATAAATAAAAGTCCTATAAAAAATAATGTAATAAATATAAATGACTGGAAAGCATTAAAAGCACAAGATCAAAATACACAGCAATTAACTAAAAAGCAAATAAAAGATTATTACTCTAAAGAATTAATCCTATTTGATACAGAAGAAAAAGCAGCAAATAACGTAAGTTTTGAACAAAGCTTAATAAACGTATTAACAAATATAGAACTTACTTTAGCAAGTTTACTAGAAATTAAGAAAAATTAGAAATAATGGAGATGAATAGAAGATGAATAATGAAAATGAAATACAAACTGCAGCAACGATTAATACAAAACTAATTGATACAAAAGAAAAACTAAATGACATAGAAATTAACTTAGAAAATTCACAAGAAAAAATGTTATTAGAAAGTATAAAAAGACTAAAGAACCCATTTATAAATATATCTGTGCAAGATGTAGCAAGAGATTTAAAAATAGGCGAAAATATGGCTTATGCAATATTTAAAAGAGACGACTTTCCATCAATAAATATAGGCAGATGTTGGAAAATATGCTTAATATCTTATATTATGTGGAAAACACAAAAAAGAGTGTAAAGGAGCGTGATATAGTATGAAATCTAAAAATACTAGTGGTATATATTACGATAATAACAGAAAAAAATATGTTGCATCATATAATTTAAAAAATGAAGAAACTAAAGAAGTTAAAAGAACCAGAAAGAGTTTTGATACAAAAGAAGAAGCAGAAAACTTTTTAGCAGAAATAAAGTATAAACAGGCAGACAGCATATTTATAAAGCACAATGGTATTCCATTATGCGAACTTATGAGGAGCATTTTGGAAAAGAAGTTAAAAACAAATCGTATTTCTGAACAGCAATATGGAAAAAGCTTAAAAATAATAAGCGCTATAGAACAAGCTGGTTTTGCTAAAAAAGACATATCTGATATTACTTCTGAAGAATTACAAGAATATTTAAATTCGCTAACACATTATAGTAACGCATATATGCAAAAATTTGTAATTCAATTTTCACAAGCTTTTGCATTTGCACGTAACAAAGGCTATATACAATTAAACCCTATGCTAGATACATATAAGCCCAAAAGTGTTAAACAAGACAAAATAGTAAGAGCTATGGAGCTTGAAGAGCAACAAAAGCTTACTAACTACTTAAAAAGTAAAACTATTGAAGAAGAACCATATAAAAATGTATTTTTAATACAATTATATGCAGGCTTAAGAATTGGAGAAGCATTAGCTTTACAATATAATGACATTGATTTAAAAAATAATTTAATACATATTAATAAAACACTAACAAGAGATGCTGATGAAAAAATTATTATGGGTAATAAAACAAAAACTCTTGCTGGAAATAGAGATGTACCTATACCACCTATAATTTTAAACGAAGTTAAGGAACAGATGGAAGTTTCAAAAAATAACTTTAATAATCAATTATTTATTGCAAGTAATGGAAATTATGCAGACCCTAGAGGAGTTAATAATATTTTAAAAAGAATTTTAATACAATGTGGGCCAATTACAGGAATTACAACTCATAGTTTAAGGCACACATTTGGAACAAGATGTATTGAAAGCGGAATAGCACCAGTAGTTGTGCAAAGACTTATGGGACATAATGATATTAGTGTAACATTAAATACCTATACATCTGTACTTAATAAATTTAAAAATGATGAGTTACAAAAGTTAAATGATTATTATTTAACTAATATGAGTGACAAAAAAACTAAAGCTTTAGATGAAAGATAGCTCTTTTCCTTTAATATCAATAGTTTCACAAACTGTCACGGAAAAATTTTCTGTGACAGTTTGTGTGACAAATACACAAAAATGTGCATAAATTTATAAAAATACACAAAAAGGAATAAGAGCTAGAATTTAGTTGCATCAAGCATTTGCGTAATAGTGCATAAATTTGCAAAAAGAAAAAAGTGGCTAACTTACCACTTTTCTTGGAGCAGGTGATGGGAATCGAACCCACATAGCCAGCTTGGAAGGCTGGAATTCTACCATTGAACTACACCTGCATCTTTTAATTGGAACAGATATTATTATAAAGGTTTATTATGTATTTGTCAATTGTTTTTATGAATTTTTTATAATTTTTTGCATATACCTTTACAAATAAATTGTAAAAGGTATAGAAATATGAATTTTATTTTAGATTTTTTTAAAGGAATTTTAATTGGTGCTGGTGCAATTCTACCAGGAATTAGTAGTGGTGTTTTTTGCGTTATATTTGGTATTTATGAAAAATTAGTAAATAGTATTTTAAATTTGTTTCATGATTTTAAGAAGAATATAATATTTCTTTTTCCATTAGCTCTTGGTGGAATAGTTGGTGTACTTTTAGTAGGAAAGCTACTTAATTTTTTATTTAGAGTATACCCTATGCCAACTAAGTTTTGTTTTATTGGTTTAATTTTAGGAAGTATTCCTATTTTATTTAAAAAAGCAAATGGTAGTAAAGGTTTTCGTTTACACTACTTAACTTTTTTAATATTTGCATTTTTATTAGGTGTTTTATCTATTAGGTTAGAAAAAATTTTGCCTCAGCTATTTAATATACAACTTTCAAATTCATACTTTTTTTATTTAATATTTGCAGGTTTTTTGATGTCAGTTGGTATAGTAGTTCCTGGAGTTAGTAGTAGTGTTATTTTAATGAGCCTAGGTGTATATACTACTTATTTAAATGCTGTTTCAAATATTAATTTGCATATTTTATTTCCACTTGGAATCGGAATATTAATTGGAGGTTTTATATTTTTAAAGCTTATTCAGTTTTTGTTATGTAACTACCACTCTCAAACATTTTATGCAATTATTGGTTTTGTTTTAGGTTCTGTACTAGTCCTTTATCCACGGTTTTAGTTTTAATTTAGAAGGAGTATTTTCTATTTGCTTATTTATAATTAGCTTTTTAATTGGGCTAAAATTTGAAAAATTAGAAAGTTCATAAATTTTTTATTTTAAAATTAAAGACGGAATTTTGTTTAAATTAAAACTCCGTCTTTATATTTATTTTTTTCTTCTTAAAATCCAACCACTTTCTACTTCTGTTGGAATTTCCATTAAAACAGTTTGTCCTTGTTTTCCTGGATTTACAGTTTGTATTTCTTCGCCAGTTTCTGAATCCCATAATTTTTCTATTTTAAAGTTTACTGTTTCTATTTTTCCTGGAATTAAAACTTCCATTAAATCCCCTACATTTAGTTTGTTTCTAATTTCTATTAAGTATTTTTCATTACTATTTTGTAATACTTTTCCTCCAAATTCATAATTAGGATTATATTGTTTTCCTTCATATTCTTGAAAGTCTTTATTGTTTCTATCATTAAAATAAAATGTGGTTAGCCCTCTTGTTTTTGTTTTCTCTAATTCGCTTAGATATTTTGTATAGTCATAATTTTCTGGGTTTTTCATATAATCATCTATTGCATTTCTGTAAGCATTTACAACAGATGCTAAATAATATTCTGTTTTAAGTCTTCCTTCTATTTTTAAGCTATGAATTCCCATATTTATAATTTCTGGTATTTCTTTAATTAAACATAAGTCTTTAGAAGAAAATATATATGTTCCATGTTCATCATGTTCTACTGGCATTAAATTTCCTGGATTATTGTTTTCTTCTACATAAACATTATATGCCCATCTACAGCTTTGAGCACAATCTCCTAAATTTGCACTTCTATTTGCTAAAAAGTCACTTAAAAAACATCTACCAGAATATCCAAAACAAATTGCACCATGTACAAATATTTCTACTTCTAAACCTTTTTCTTTATTTTGCATTATTTCAGCAATTTGAGCTTTGTTTAATTCTCTTCCTAAAATTACTCTGCTAGCACCATTTTTATACCAAAAGTTTGCACTATGATAGCTTACTGTATTTGCTTGTGTACTTACATGAATTGGTATGTTTGGAGCATACTGTTTTAAAATTTCCATAACTCCACCATCTGATGCAATAACAGCATCTACATTTAAGCTACTTAGCATTTGCGCTTGCTTTTTTATTTCTTCATAGTAACTGTCCCAAGCATATATATTTATTGTTGCATAAACTTTTTTGCCTATGCTATGTGCATATTCAATAGTTTTTGCTAAATCATTATTATCTACTTCTGCTCTACTTCTTAATGAAAGTGCTCCTGTTCCACAATATACTGCATCTGCTCCATATAAAAAAGCTGTTTTTGCTTTTTCAAAAGATCCTGCTGGTGCTAACAATTCTGGCTTTTCAATTTTCATTTTATTTCTCCTATTTTTATAATTTTATTTATATTTACATTTTTATTTTTCTATTTTTATACTTCTATTTCTATTTTTATATTCATTAAATACTTACTTATTTTACCTTTTTTAATTATACTATATTTATGATTATTTGTCGAGTGTGTAAGTTACTCAGATAATTTTATGCTATGAATTGTAATGTTACTGATTTTTCATAAGTAAAAATTTTCCAATTTATAGTGTTTGTTTAATTTTTGTATTTACTTTGTTCTAAAAGTTTGTTATTATATATAAATATAAAAGGGGTTTTATACTATGGAAAAAACAAGTAAAAGAATAAAATTAAATAGAGTTCAAACTTTAATAATGTACTTTTTTATATTTGCTTTTTTAGGATGGGTAATGGAAACTTTATACTCCATATATACTTTAGGCTATTTTACTAAAAGAGGTTTTTTATATGGTCCTATTTGCCCTATTTACGGTTTTGGAGCTTTAATGCTAATTTTATTTTTAGCAAAATATCGTAAAAATAATTTAAAACTTTTTATATATGCTGCTATTATTTTTTCCGCTTTTGAATATGTTGTAAGCTATGGGTTAGATGCATTATTTGCTATGCATTGGTGGGATTATACAAATGAATTTTTTAATTTAAATGGAAGAATTAGTATTTTTTATTCTTTTGCATGGGGAATTATTGCTATTATTTTTATTAATCATGTTTATCCATTTTTAAAAAAGAAAATTAACTTAATTTTAGCTAAAATTCCATATATTATTCAATGTTCTACTCTTTATTTATTATGTTTAATTTGGTTAGTAGATACAGTTGCTTCATTTATAAGATATTTATAATTTAAGTATTTTGTATAAATTAAATATTATATTAATAAATTAAAAAGTACTATATTAATTTTCAATTTAAAAGTTGTTTGAAAATTTAATATAATACTTTTTTGTTGTTTTAAATTATAGTTCCTAATTTTTTCTTTTAGAAATAGCTAGTCCATCTCCTACTTCTAAAATTTCTGTTTCCAAGTTAGGATCTTTGGTAACTTCTGCAATATATTCTCTTAAATTTCTAACTGCAGTACGCTGTTTATGTTTATTATAATCGCTCATAACATAACCTTTATATAGAACATTATCAGCAATAATTATTCCATCTTTATTTAATGTTCTTAATGCTTCTTTTAAAAAGAATGGATATTTTCCTTTAGCTGCATCTATAAATACTACATCGTAATTATCATTTAATGTGGGAAGAATTTCTACTGCATCTCCTTCATAAATGTTAATTTTATCTTCTACTTCTGCTTTTTTTATATTTTCCTTTGCTTCTTTTACTCTTTGTAAATCTCTTTCTATTGTGTCTATATAACCATTTGAGCTTAAATATTCTGAAAAGCAAATTGCAGAATATCCAACTGCTGTACCTATTTCCAATATTTTAAGAGGTGATTTTTCTTTTAAAATTTTACTAATCACCTCTAAAGTATCATCCATAATAATTGGTATTTTTTCTTCTAATGCCTTTTCCTTAATTTTTTCTAGTTCTAACTTATTCATTTATTTAGCGTTCGCTTTCTTATCTTCCCATTTTTTATAACTAAACCCACAAAGTACTTAAGATATCTATCATATTTTTTATTCAGCGGTTACTCTTCTTGCCATTTTTTCTCTTGTTTTGTTATCTAATACTTTCTTTCTTAAACGAATATTTTTAGGTGTTACTTCAACAAGCTCGTCCTCTTCTATAAATTCAATAGCTTTTTCTAAAGACATTTGAACAGGTGGTACTAAACGAAGTGCATCATCTGAACCAGAAGCTCTAGTATTTGTTAAATGTTTTTCTTTACATACATTTATAGAGATATCTTCATTTCTAGAGTTAATTCCTACTATCATACCTTCATATACTTCTACACCTGGTCCTATTAAAAGTTCTCCTCTTTCTTGTGCATTGTATAAGCCATAAGTAATAGATGTTCCTTGTTCAAATGCAACTAGCACACCTCTTGTTCTAGCTTGAATTTCTCCTTTATATGGTTCGTAAGAATCAAAAATACTGTTCATAGTTCCTTCGCCTTTTGTATCTGTTAAAAATTCTGTACGATAACCAATTAATCCTCTTGCTGGAATTTTAAATTCTACTTTAGTATGTCCAAGTTCTGCTGGTTCCATATTAATCATTTCAGCTTTTCTTCTTCCTAATTTTTCAATTACATTTCCAATGCAATCATCTGGAACATTTACAACAAGTCTTTCAATAGGTTCACATTTTACTCCATCTATTTCTTTAAATATAACTTTTGGACGAGATACTAAAAGTTCAAATCCTTCTCTACGCATTGTTTCTATTAATACAGATAAGTGCAATTCTCCACGACCACATACTTCAAAGCTATCTGGTGTTTCTGTTTCTTTTACACGCAAACTTACATTTCTTTCAAGTTCTTTAAATAATCTATCTCTAATATGTCTAGATGTAACAAATTGTCCTTCTTTTCCTGCAAATGGACCATTATTTACACTAAATGTCATAGATACGGTTGGTTCATCTATATCTACAAAGTCTATTTTTTCTGGGTTATTAATATCACAAATTGTTTCTCCAATATTAATATCTGCAATACCAGAAATGCAAACAATATCTCCTGCGCCAACGCTTTCTGTTTCTACTCTTTTTAGTCCTTCATAAGTAAATAGTTTAGCAATTTTACCTTGAGTTATTTTATCATCTTTTTTGCAAATTGCTACACTCATACCAGTATTAATTGTTCCACGTTCAACTCTACCTACTGCAATTCTTCCTAAATAATCATCATAGTCAATATTAGATACTAACATTTGCATAGTTCCTTCTGTATTGCACTCTGGAGCATTAATTGTATTTATAATTGTATCAAAAATACAAGTAACATTATCACTTTCATCTTCTAAGTTCATTTTAGCAATTCCATTTTTAGCTGAAGCATAAATAACTGGAAAATCTAATTGCTCATCATTTGCATTAAGCTCAATGAATAATTCTAATACTTGATCTACTACTTTTAATGGGTTTGCACCTGGTCTATCTATTTTATTTATTACAACTATTGGTTTTAAATTAAGTGCTAAAGATTTTTTTAATACTTCTCTTGTTTGTGGCATTGGTCCTTCAAAAGCATCTACTAATAAAAGAACGCCATCTACCATTTTTAAAACACGCTCTACTTCTCCACCAAAATCTGCGTGGCCTGGTGTATCTACAATGTTTATTTTAATGCCATTGTACATAACAGAGGTGTTTTTTGCTAAAATTGTAATTCCTCTTTCTTTTTCAATATCTCCTGAGTCCATAACTCTTTCTGATACTTGTTCATTTTCTCTAAATACATGGCTTTGTTTTAAAAGTGCATCTACTAATGTTGTTTTTCCATGGTCAACGTGTGCAATAATTGCAATATTTCTAATATTTTCGTTATTCATTTTTTATTTCCCCTTTTTCTAAATGTATTAATATATTACAATAAAGAATATAATGTTTACTAATTAATAGTTTTATGGTTAACCCGCTAGAATAGTACTAGTTTTCGCATTTTTTGGAGGTCCCGTTCTTAAGTTACTTCTTTGAGCTTGCTTACCTAGCAACGGGCAATTTAAAAAACAAGAAAACTAGTACTATTCTAGCTCTAATGTAATTATCTTGTAATATATAATGTATAAATTTTGTTTATTATCGTTTAATTAAAAATTTAGCCTCAACATTACTATTATAAATTAAATCTTCTCATTTGTCAACATAATTATATTGTCCATTATTTCTTTGCTTACTTTATCTAATAGCTCTTTATCTGGTTTATTTGTTTTATATTCACTAAAATCTAATGGTTTTCCAAAATTTAATGTTACTTTATGAAATGGTTTTAGAGTTCCTTGTATTCCTACAGGTATTACAGGAACGCCAGTCCTTAGTGCCATAAATGCAGTACCGTTTTGTGCTTTTCCGTTCTTTTCCATTCCATTTCTAGTTCCTTCTGGGTAAATAACTAGAATTTGTTCATCTTTTAAAACTTTTAAAGCAAATTTTACAGACTCTAAGTCCATTTTTCCTCTTTTTACTGGAAAAACACAACATTTTTTTGCAATCCATTTAATAAAATTATTTTTAAATAGTTCTTCTTTTGCCATTATGTATGAAACTCTTTTTATAGAAGATACTAAAATTGGTGGATCCCAGTTTGACCTATGATTTGCACATACAATATATGCTCCTTCTTTTTTTATATTTTCCTGACCTACTTTTTTTATTCTGAATGCTATTAGTAAAAATATGCGTAATAAAGTTATAACTATTTTTCTAATCATTTTTATAATTATTCCTTTCTACTTTGCTTTTGAATCGTTAATAATTTTTTCAACTTCGTCTTTTACTTCTTCAATTGTCATATTTGTAGTATCTATTATTATAGCATCTTCTGCTATTTTTAAAGGTCCTGCTTCTCTATGGCTATCGTCATAATCTCTTTTTTCCATTGCTTTTAAAGTTTCTTCAAAAGACATTTGTATACCTTTTTCCATATTTTCTGCAAATCTTCTTCTAGCTCTTTCTTCTACACTAGCATCTAAATAAATTTTGACATTTGCATTTGGAAATACAACTGTAGTAATATCTCTTCCTTCCATTATTACACTTTTATTTTCTGCCATTTTTCTTTGCATATCTACCATAATTTTTCTAACTTCTGGCACAGAAGATACTGGTGAAGAAAATGCTGTTACTTCTTTTGTTCGTATTTTACTTGTTACATTTTCTCCATCTAAAAATATTTCCTGATTTTCTTCATTATGTTTTATTTCTATATTAATATTTTTTGCAATTTCTATAATTTTTTCTTTATTATCTAATGTATTAATTCCCATATTTAAGCATTTAAGGGCTAAACTGCGATACATTGAACCCGTATCTATATTTAATAATCCCATTTCTTTTGCAATTAGTTTTGTTATAGTACCTTTTCCTGTGCCAGATGGTCCATCTATTGCTACAATAAAAGCCATATTTATTCCTCCTATTTAATATGTATCTTCATTGCTGTTTTCATCATTGTTATTTTCATCATTGCTATTTAAGTCTTTATTTTCTTCCATATGAATTCCTTTTGCTACAATAGTTATGTTTTGTACAGTCATAGTTGTTAAAATTTCAATTTCTTTTTTTATTTTTTGTTTAAATTCTCTTAATGCATCTAATATGTTATAACCATAGTTAATAGAAACTTCCATATATATATTTGGTCCTTCTGGTTTGCTTTCTACTCTTGTTCTTATTACTTTATATATTGCATCTGAGCGCTTAGCTAAATATTCTGCAATTTGTCTAAATACAGTATCTGAAATAGTAAAATTTCCTAAATAACTAAATGTTGGTCTTATAATTGATTTTTCAGCCATATATGGCTGATCTCCTTTTTCCTTTAATTTAAATATTTGAAGTGGGTCTAAAATATAGCCTGAAAAATCTTTTTTTATTTCAAATGTAGGTACTGGTATAACATGTTTTCCTTGAGTTGTGCGTATTCTTTTAGCTGTTTCCATTTCTGTTTCTGTTGCTACATCTTGAATATATATTGTTTTACAAGGTTCTGGAAGTCCTAAATTTTCTGTAATTTTTTGAATCATTCCATCAGATGTACCTAAAATTAAAATTGATTCTGGTTTATATTTTTTTATAGCCTTTTTCATTTCATTTCTATCTTTTTCATTTATAAATATTGCACCTTTTACTGTTTCTAATTTTGTAGGTGCTTTTTTAGCAGATGTACCACAAACAACATTATTTTCATTAATTAATAAACCATCGTCTATAATATAGCTAATTCCATTTTCATTTGCTACCATCTGTGCTCTATAGCTTTTTCCTGTACCAGATGGTCCAACAAAAGCATATACTTTTATATCTTCTGTTTGATTTGTATTATTAAAAATTTGCAATTTTTTCTCTCCTTCAATAAATATTTTTATTTTTTATTTATTAAGCTAATTTGATATCTATAGGTATGATATTCTGTATTGAATTGATTTTGCTTTAATAAAGTAATATCATTTTCTCCATATTTATCTAATAATTTATTATAAAGAGCATAATTATCTGAATCTACAACCCAAATTCTTCCTTTATAGTCATTTAGTTCATCTAAATTATTAATATATAATAAGTCTTTTCCAAAAGCTTTATAGGCTGGTTCTACATTCCAGTTTTCTGCATCATAGAAGCAATTTTGTATATCTTCAAAATGCATGCTAAGAACAAATCCACTACCACTTTCGTTTTCAAAAATGATCATATCGTCTTGTTTTAAATCTTCTTTAACATACTCTATTGGCTCATTGTTTGATTTTGCATAATTTATTTTTATCATTTTATAATTAACTGTAGTTGAAACTATTATTGTAATTACACTTATTATTACTGTAAGTAACTTTTTTCCTCCATTTGCCATATAAAATGATAAGAAAAATATAAATAAGCCCGTTAAGGTTAGAAAATATCTTGGATATAAAAGAGGTTTTTTTATGCAAATAATAAGAATAAATAGCATTACTAAAAAATAAACACCTATTGCCCATACTCCTGCATTATTAGTTTTTCTTTTTTCTATTTCTTTATCTTTGAAATGCATTTTAATAATGCAATAAATAGTATATGCTAATGTGATTATTCCATATAAGATTGCAATATTTTGGTTTATATATTTTACATCCAAATTTCCTGTAAATTGAAAAATAAATATTTCCAAAAATAATTTTAAAGTTGGACCACTAATCCAAAATCCATTTGATAGTCCTAAAACTTGCTGCCAAACGCATATTAGCCATGGTGAATATATTAAAATTTGTGAAATTGCTGAAACAGTAAAACATTTTAGTTCAGTAGTATAAATTTTAGATTTACTATCTTTTTTTCTATCATTTATTGCCTTTTTTATAAAATAAATAAACAATATTAAATTAATAATAAAGGCTGTTGCTAACGAATAATAGTGTATATATGCTGATGAAACACTAAAAATAGCAAATAAAGCCCAATTTTTGTAAGATGATTTTATATAAATTCTATACGCATAAATTGCCATTAGGCTTACTAATAACATTGCCCAAGTGTACATTCTAATTTCTCCAGAATATACACAATTAAGTGGTAAAAAAAGCGTAAATAAAGAAAATAATAATCCTACTTTTTCTCCAAAGTCTTTTCTAATATGTGTATAGCCAATAATACTTAATATTGCAAGTGGTATCATAGATAATAGCCTATATACATATAAGTTTGTACCAAATATTAAATAAAAAATATGTAGTATATAATAATATAATATTGGATGTACATCATTGCTTCCAATTAAATATATATCAATAAAGCTTTTGCTTGCTATTCCTACAGAATAGCTTTCGTCAAACCATAGGCTTGTATGAAATATTGATAATGATATAAATATTATTCCGAGTATTATAATGCCAATATGTATGTATTTTAAGTTAATTTTTGTACTTTTCATTTTATGATTATGATTACTTAAATATAACAAATAACCATATTTCCTCTCTTTCTTTATTAAACTTTTTATATTAAATTCACATTTTTAATTTTATCATATAAAATTTTGTTTCTCAATACTTAAACTTTATCTTTTTTTATAGTTTATATGTTAGTCAATGATGTGAAACAAATTTATCTTTTTTTATAGTTCATATTTTGTCATAAAATGTTTAATTTTTTCTATACAATAAAAAACATGTATGATATAATTTTTTTATGATTATGTATTGTTGGAGGTAAATAGTTTTGAAGAAGATTATATATATTTGCGCATTAATTTTTTTAAGTATAACAATTATTGTAAATTTATTATTTACAGCAAGCCTTGATTCAGGTGAACACATTACTATAAATTATAATTCACTTTTTTATATTATTTCACTTATAATTTTAGGAATTCTAATGTTTGTATGTTCAAAATTTATAGATAAGAAGTTATATAATAATGAAAATTTAGATTCCAAAAAAAAGGTTAGAAAAATTTTATTTATAGTTTCTATAGCTGCTTATATGTTATTTACTATACTATGGACTATTTTTGTAAGACCTGCAATAGTAGGAGACCAAATTCATGCTTGTAATTTAGCACAAACTTTTTACAGAAATAATGCATACGAATTTTTACCAAACCTAACTTATGCTGGTATTCCTTTAAGTGATTATATGCAAGCATATCATCAACAAATTTCTTTAGCTTTTGTATATAGTCTTTTCTTTAGAATAATACATTTTGACGGTATTGGAGTATTAAGAGTATTAAATGTTATTGGAATTGCAGTTATTATTTTCTCTTTATATAAAATAACTAATCATTTATCTAAAAAATATAAAGTAAACAGAGTTTTAATGTTAATTTTAAGTTTAACTTTTATATCTTTACCAATGCTTTCGACCTTTATATATGGAGATATTCCAAGCTTAGCTCTATGTTTACTTGCAGTTTATTTAACAATGAGATATACAGAAACTAAAAATATAAAATATATTATAATTGCTTCTATTTTTACAATGTTTGCATATATGATGAGAATGAATAGCTTAATTTTTATAATTGCAACAACAATATATTTGTTACTAAACTTATTTAATGAATTTACTAAAAAAGCATGGAAAGAAAAATTGTTAAATGTAATAATGATTGCTTTATATATAGTTATATCAATTGTTCCAACTACATTGGTTCAAAACTATTATTTAAATAAATATGACATGGATAAAAATAAATCTTACCCTATGGTAAGCTATATTCTTATGGCAATGAGTGATAGTAGCTATAGAGGTAATGGTTGGTATGACGAGGGTATTGGGGAACCTGCTTTAAAAAATCCTGAAATTAAAACTGAATATGTTCAAAGAATTAAAGATAGATTAACATATTTTTCACAAAACATTGGCTATACCTTTGAGTTTTATACTTCAAAAATTGCTTCAATGTGGGCAGAAAATACATACTCTGCTATAAGAAGTAATCTTACTATGGAAAATGACCCTTTAGAAAATATAGCAAAACCATTAACATTTTATCAAAAAGTGCTTTTAATAGTAACTTGTGTATGTAGTTTAATAGTTTTAATACAAAATAGGAAAAATTTATCTCTTGAATTAATATTTTTAGTTACTATATTTATAGGAGGATTTGCATTTCATATATTATGGGAAGCAAAATCTAGATATATAATTCCTTATATTGTTGTATTAATTCCTGCCGCTTCTATAGCTATTAATACTTCTAATATTAAAAGTATTTTTAAAAAAGAGAAAATAAATAAGGAGAAAACAAATGAAGCTTAATTTAAATGAAAATAAAGTTAATAGAATTTTGTTTGTATTAGTTTTATTAATTGCTATTGGTGTTAGAATTATTGCATGGCCTAATGCAATTTCACAAATAAATGTAGATGAAGCTATGACAGCAATTAATGCTAAAACAATTGCTGAAAACGGCGTAGATATATATGGCACAAGCTTTCCTGTTTATTTAGAAGCTTGGGGCTTTGCTGGACAAAGTGTAATGCTAGTTTATTTAATGGTTCTTTTTATAAAAATATTTGGTTTTTCTATTATAAGTATAAGGCTTCCTATGCTTATAATTAGTATTATTTCAATTATAGTTTTTTATGATTTAGTAAAACATATATTTAATAATAAAAAATTAGCATTATGTGCAATGGCATTTGTTAGTATATGTCCATGGCATTTATTACAATCAATTTGGTCTATTGATTGTAATATGTTTCCACATTTTATGCTTATATCAGTATATTTTTTGTATAGAGGTGTAACTAATAAAAAGTGGATGCTATATTTATCTATGTTTTTCTTTGCACTTACTATGTATACTTATGGAGTTTCTGTTTATATAGTTCCACTATTTCTTCTTATTTGTGCAATTTATTTGCTTGCAAAAAAAGTTGTTAATATAAAACAAATTGTTATTTGCATAATTATTTATTTGCTATTTAGCTCTCCTATTTTAGCTATGTATGTTATAAATGCATTAAAAATTGAAACTAATATTTCTATTGGACCTATAACAATTCAGTATTTTTCTAAAAATGCTCGAACAACAGATATGCTATTTTTTTCTAAAGATATTGGCAAAACTTTTTTAAATAATATGTCATGCTTATTAAAAACATTTTTTACTCAATATGATGGTTTAGAATGGAATGGAACTAAAATATTTGGTACAGTATATCATATATCTATTATATTTTTCTTTATTGGAATTTTTTATTTTATTAAATATAAAGAAAAAAGAAATATAGGAACCTTCTTTTTTGGTGTATGGCTAATTTTAAGTTTTATACTTGGAATTGTTATTAATGGTGTAAATATTAATAGAATAAATATTATTTGGTTCCCTACATTGTTTTTTAGCTTTTATGGAATTTATGCTGTTTGTAAAATTAGATTTTTAAAATATAATATTATTGCAATTTATCTTGCATTATTTATTTGTTTTGTATCATATCTTTATAGTTCTTATACTACTGTTATTGGTAATTCATGGTGTTTTTCTGCAAAATATATAGATGCTATGCATTATTCTACTAAAGTTTTGCAAAAAAATAATATATGTTATTGTAATTCTAGAAATATAGATGTTTATACTATATGTCAAGATGGTTTAGATGGCTCATCTTCTGTGCATATACATAATAAAAATGAATTTATTAATAAATTGCAAAATAAAGGAGAAAATGAAGCTTTTATAATTATAAATTCATTTTTAAAAGATATGAATATTGATATTAATAATTACGAATATTATTGTATTGGAGATGTTTATATTATTTATTAAGCTAATTCTATGTTATTAATTATAAAACTATATTTTTAATTATAAAGACAATTTTTTTATTGCCATATATAAATTTATTAGCATATATAAATTATTAACATATATAAAATTATTAGCATATATAAAATTATTAGCATATATAAAATTATTAGCATATATAAAATTTAAAATAATCTTAAATGTAAATTAGCTTATATTTTAAAGTAATAAAAAAGAATATAAAGTATTTATTATAATTTATACTTTATATTCTTTTAATTTAATCAATTTTTTCTACATTAGCGTTAGCAGTAACTTCATTAATTGCAATTTTTCTAATATGTTCAATTTTTACCCAATTTGTATCACGCTTAAATAAGCATTTAAAGTTTATCATAAGCCATGAGCCTAAAAATAATGGATAACATAGTAAGCCTTTTATCATTGGCTTAATAGGTCTTTTATCTAATAGCATAATTATTACTGCTGTTATAATTGGTAATATAAATGTTGGTATTAAATATCTTAATACATTTATAATTAAATCTGTACTTGTCATTCCTTGTCCGGCGTACATAATAAAATTTAATAGTAAAAGTACAAGTGTTGCTACAAACATAGGAATACTACCAATAATATATAAAAATCCGTCAAAGTTCATTATTGTTTTGTGTTCTTTAATTGCTAATGCTAGTGGTTTAGTATATTCTTTTATACATTGCATATGTCCAACTGTCCATCTAGTTCTTTGATTCCAACTTTGTTTAAATCCAAGTGGTTGTTCATCATAAACAATAGCATCTGTTGCCCAACCTAATTTTTTACCTTTTATAATTCTTTTTAAAGAAAACTCGATGTCTTCTGTTAGTGTTTTAGTTTCCCAACCATTTGGTTTTACAACATCAAATTTTACCATAAAACCTGTTCCATTTATTAATGGAGATAATCCAACATTGTATCTTGCTAAATGGTAAAAACGATTCATTGTCCAATAGAAAATAGCATAACCTGCTGTTATCCAGTTATCTGTAGGATTTTTAATATCTCTATATCCTTGAACAACATCTTCACCTTGACAAAGTTTTTTGTTCATATTTTTAATAAATTCTTTATCTACAATATTATCTGCATCAAATATACAAAATGCATCATAGTCAGCATTTTCTTCTATTTTTTGCTTTAAAAACCAATTTAGAGCATAACCTTTTGTTTTTTTACTTGGGTCAAATCTTTCATAAACTATTGCTCCAGCATCTCTTGCTACTTGTGCTGTAAGGTCTGTGCAGTTATCTGCAATAACATAAATGTCTAATAATTCTTTTGGATAGTTTTGATTTTTTAAGCTCTCTATTAATTCTGCTACAACATTTTCCTCATTATGTGCTGGTATAATTGCCATAAATTTATGATTTTTGTTTACTAACAATGGCTTATCTTTTAATTTTACCAATGAACAAACACTAATTGCTAACTGATATAGCCAGAATATTGTTATAGTCCATACTAATGCTTGTTGTATGATATATAAATATTCCATTTTTTTATCTCCTCTTTATTTTTGCTATAATTACTTATATATTGTATGCTTTATTTTCTTGCAATATTTATTATATTACTACATTTATATTTTTTCAACTTTTCTTATTATAATTAAAAAATTCTTAAGAAATACATTTTTATATAAATTTTATTTTTTTTATAATATAATTACTTATATATTGTAAATCTTTTTTTATAATAGGAAAAATCTTAGTTTTCTTTAGCTTCTAGGTCTTTCATATTTAAATTAATTCTTCCTTGGCTGTCTATTTCAGATACTTTAACAGTAACTTCATCTCCCACATTTAGTACATCTTCTACTTTTTCAACTCTTTTGCTTGATATTTTAGAAATGTGAAGTAATCCTTCATTTCCTCCGCCTAAATCAACAAAAGCTCCAAATGACATTATTCTAGTTACAGTTCCATTGTATATTCCACCTACTTCAATAACTTTGGCTATGTCTAAAATCATATCCATTGCTTTTTTGCCACTTTCATTGCTTTCTGAATATACACATACTTTTCCATCATCTGAAATGTCTATTTTAACACCAGTTTCTTCAATAATTTTATTAATCATTTTTCCGCTAGGTCCTATAACATCTTTTATTTTTTCTGTACTAATTGTTGCAGTTAAGATTTTTGGTGCATATTTTGAAATTTCTTCTCTTGGACTATTAATTACTGGAAGCATTACATTATCTAATATGTAATCTCTTGCTACTTTTGTTCTTTCAAATGCTTCTTTTATAATATCATAAGTTAAGCCATCTATTTTAATATCTACTTGAATTGCAGTAATACCATCTTTTGTTCCACCTACTTTAAAGTCCATATCTCCAAAGAAGTCTTCTATTCCTTGGATATCTGTAAGCATAATGTATCTATTTGGATCATTTTTATCTGTAACTAATCCTGTAGAAATACCTGCAACTGGCTTTTTAATTGGTACCCCTGCATCCATTAATGCAAGTGTACTTCCACATATACTTGCTTGAGATGTAGAACCATTAGAAGAAAGTACTTCTGATACAACACGAATTGAATATGGAAATTCTTCTTCTGATGGAATAACTGGAACTAATGCTTTTTCTGCTAAAGCTCCATGTCCTATTTCCCTTCTACCTGGTCCACGAGATGGTCTTGCTTCACCTACACTATATGATGGGAAATTGTATTGATGCATATATCTTTTTGTTTCTTCTTCGTCTAAACCATCTAGCATTTGCTCTTCACTTTTCATTCCAAGTGTTACTACAGACATAACTTGAGTTTGTCCTCTAGTAAAAATGGCACTACCATGTACTCTTGGAAGTATTCCAACTTCACAAGAAAGTGGTCTTATTTCATCTATTTTTCTGCCATCTGGACGCTTGTGCTCTTCTAAAATCATTTGTCTAACACAAGCTTTTTCTAAGTCATGAATACTATCTGCTATATCTCTTTGTTTTTCTTCTAAAGCTTCTTCACCATATTTTTCTGTGAAGTATGCATTTATATCTTCTGTAATTTTTTCAATATTGCTATCTCTTACAGTTTTATCTGTAGCTTGTACATCTTGATACATTCTATCTTTAAAGTTTGCTTCAATTTCACTATAAACTTCTGGATCTACTGCAAAAGATTTATACTCAAATTTTGGCTTTCCTATTTCATTTTTAATATCTGTAATAAAGTTACAAATCTTTTTAATTTCTTCATGTGCTGTTTTAATTGCTTCTAGCATAGTATCATTTGGTATTTCATCTGCTCCAGCTTCAATCATTGTTATTTTTTCTAGAGTTCCTGCTACTGTAAGAGTTAGCCTTGATTTTGCTCTTTGTTCTAGTGTTGGGTTTATAACAATTTGTCCATCTACATAGCCTACATTAACTGCTGCTGTTGGTCCTCCAAATGGAATATCTGAAATAGAAAGTGCAGCAGATGCACCTATCATAGCACATACTTCTGGGCTGTTATCTGGTTCTACTGATAATACAGTTGCTACAACACAAGTGTCATTTCTAAAATCTTTTGGAAATAATGGTCTTAAAGGTCTATCTATTGCTCTTGATGTTAAAATTGCCTTATCTGCTGGTTTTCCTTCTCTTTTTGTAAAGCCTCCTGGAATTTTTCCTACTGCATATAATTTTTCTTCATAATCAACAGATAGTGGGAAAAAGTCCACCCCTTCTTTTGGTTCTTTTGCTGCTGTTACATTTACCATAACAACAGTTTCTCCGTAGCGTACCATTACGCTACCATTTGCAAGTTCTGCAATTTTTCCTGTTTCAATTACTAGTTTTCTTCCTGCTAATTCAGTTTCATAAGTTTTAAACATAAATTTTTCTTCCTTTCTTGGTCTTGGGGACAGGTCCCTTTGCTTACTTTTAAGTACTTAGGGACAGGTTAACCCGATAATAAATTTATATTAAAACAATACTAAATTAGTGTAACCTCTATTATGTACTAAATGTTTTTAGAACATAATACAAGCTACTAACTAATTTTAAGTATTGTTTTTATATATCAAATTTTGTATTTGATTATTTGCATAAAATAAATAATGATTTAATTTTTAGTTTCATGCTTTTAATCTTTTTAAGACTTTCTTATTTTACCAAAATTGGACGTTTGTTTTTACTGCAAACGCCCAAATTTAAAATTATTTT
Organism: uncultured Clostridia bacterium; assembly: GCA_947626765.1. Classification (GTDB taxonomy): domain Bacteria; phylum Bacillota; class Clostridia; order TANB77; family CAG-508; genus CAG-273. The sequence continues at coordinate 11,088 of CANQTQ010000004.1, read as the reverse complement.
CTTAGTCCTAATTTTTCAACGATGTCTCTATATCTTTGAACATCTTTTTTTGCTAGGTATGCAAGTAAGTTTCTTCTTGAACCTACCATTTTTAAAAGACCTCTTCTAGAATGATTGTCTTTTACGTGAACTTTTAAATGTTCTGTTAATTCATTAATTCTTTCTGTTAAAAGAGCTATTTGAACTTCTGGTGAACCAGTATCGTTTGCATCTCTTTTATAAGTATTAATAATTTCTTGTTTTCTTTCTTTTGTCATAATAATTCCTCCTTTATTTTTATTTGCCTAGAACTGAGTTTAAGTGGAGTTATATTTCTTAAACTAAGTAAAAGGTAAGTTTTTTAAACATTATTATTCTACCATATATTGGAGAAAAAAGCAATAGTTTGAAATAAATTTTAGCTACACCCTATATAAAATTTTTATAAAAAAATAACATCTCATTTTTAAGATGTTATTTTTACTAGAATTACATTTTGTTAAATTGCTCTTTATATAAGTCATAAAATTATTTCTTTGTTATTATAAATTTATAATTTAATTCATTTCTTTTAATTTTTCAATAGCCTTTTGTAATTGTGTATCTTTTTCTTCTGGTATTTCTGATTGGGATTTAAGTTCATCTGGAAGTTCTACTTCTATGTCTGGCTCTATTCCTACTTTATTTATAACATTTCTATTAGGTGTATAATATTCATTAGTTGTAATTTTTAAACCACTTCCATCTGATAGTCTATGAAGACTTTGTATAACCCCTTTTCCATAAGTTTTTGTTCCTATTAAAACAGCTTTTTCATTATCTTTTAAAGCTCCTGCTAAGATTTCTGAAGCACTAGCAGAATATTCATTTATTAATAGTGCTATTGGCATTTTTATAATTGGATTATTTTTTGATTTAGTAATATCTTCATTTTCGTTTTTGTCTTTTGTAATTAATAATACACTATTTTTTTCAGTCATAAAATCTGCTATTTTGGTTGCTTCATCTACGATGCCACCACCATTATTACGAATATCTATAATTAATTTTTCAATTCCTTTTTTGCTAAGTTCTTCATACTTTGTTTTAAATTCATTTGCACATTCCCCATCAAAGTCTGAAATTGCAATATATCCAATATTATCATTAATTACTTTTGTAGTAATACGACTAATTAATACTTTTCTTCTAGTTAATTCTATAGTTTTTGTTTCTCCATCTCGTAATATTTCTAAGGTTACTTTTGTTCCTGCTTCTCCTTTAATTTTATTAGATATTTCTTCTAGTTCATCACCAGAGCATTCTACTCCATCTACCTTTGTTATAAGATCACCTGCTATTATTCCTGCTTCTTCTGCTGGAGAATTTTCCATTGGTTTAATTACTAGTATAGCATTTTTTTCTTTATCTAATGTCATATATATTCCAATTCCAACAAAATTTCCTTCTGTTTCTGTCATTATTTCATCCATTTCTTCTTTCGTATAATAAGTAGTGTATGGATCACCTAAAGCTGAAATATATCCCTTTATTGCACCATTTATTAGTTCTTCATCATCAATTTCGCCTATATACTTTTCTTCTAATTCGCTTCTAAATCTAGAAAGAGTATATTCTAGTCCGCTAAGCGAAGCTGCCTTTTGATAGCCTAATATTCTACCACCATTAGTTAAATATTGATAAGTAGCAAATGCAGTAAGTAATGAAGTAATAATAATTATTATTAATACTAACATAATCCATTTATATATTTTTTGTGCGGTATTTCTTTCCATTTTAACTCCTCTTTCTTTTTATAATAAATATTCAACATTATATTATTATAATTCATTTTTTAATATGATATTATTTAAAATTTTAAATTAGCATTAAAATTATTTTCATTATGAAAGCAGGAGTTTTTCTCCTGCTTAACTGAAATTTTTATTTCAGATTTATTTTATGGTGCTTTTACATAATTTAAAGGGTTTGTTGTGATTCCATTTATTCTAACTTCAAAGTGTAAGTGAGGTCCTGTAGAGTTTCCCGTACTTCCAGCCTTCATAATAACATCTCCTTGTTTAACATCTGCACCGTTTTTAGCTAATATTTCTTGTCCATGTGCATACAATGTTGTAATTCCATTTCCATGATATATCATTACACAATTTCCATAAGAGCCTAATTCTCCGGCATAAGTTACAACTCCATCTGCTGCTGCTACAACTGGTGCACCAAAGCCTACACTTCCTATATCTATTCCTTGGTGAAGTTTAATAATTCCTTCAATTGGGTGTTCTCTTGTTCCATAATATGATGTAATTCTTGAACCAGTAACCGCTACTGGCCAAATCATTATTCCACCTGTGTATTGAATATTAATTTCACCAGTATAGCCATTAAGTTCTTGAATTTTTGCTTCTATTAGAGCTATATCATTTTTATATTTTTGTATTTCGTCATTAAGTTCTTTTTCTTTTTGAGACAATCTTGCTATATTTCCCTCTTGCAAAGTTTTTGTATTTTTTAATATAACTTCTGAACGCTCTGCTTGTACTTTTAATATTTTAACTTCTGATGTTTCATTTTCTAGTTTTTGCTTTGAGTTTTCTATTAATTGCCTTTTTTCATCTACCTCATCTATTAAAGCATTATCATATTCTGCTATTTCAACCATTGCATAATATATTCCTAAAAATTCTGATAAACTTTTAGCTGATAATAAAACTTCTAAATAAGCAATGTTTCCTTCTTCATACATAGTAACTAATCTTTCTTTTAAAAGTTCATATTTTTTATTATATTCAGCTGTAGTTATTTCTAATTGTTCTGTTGTCTCTGTAATAGATGTTTCTAAGCTTTCAAGTCTTTGCTTTAATTCTGTGTTTTCTTGCTCATATTTTCTTATTTTATCATCGAGCTCTTGTATTTCTAAAACTGAATTTGATATTTCTGTTTGTACATATTCTATTTTTGAGTTTATATCTTCTATTTTTTCTTGTGCTTCATTTCTTTGATTTGTTAATTCATTTATATCATTTGTATTTATTATATTATTATTTTGTATATTGTTTTCTTGTACGTTATTTTCTACATTACTGTTAGTTGCAAATGATGCTATAGAAATATTTAATAACAAAATAATAGCAAGGAGAACACATAAGATTTTTCTTTTTAACATACTTCGCATTCTCCCCTCCTTTTTAACGAATAATTAAACTTGGTTTACTTAATAAACTACAAGTAAGTGGATTTATTTCTGTCATATAATATGGTGTTGTTAAAATTTCAAAATGTAAGTGAGCTCCTGAACCAATTCCTGTATTTCCACTATTACCTATTTGTTGACCTCTTTTTACATATTGACCAGTATATACTATATAATTATTTAAATGTTGATATCTTGTATATAAATCATTTGCGTGTTTAATTAATATAAAGTTTCCTCTAGCACTTGAACTTGTAGCTTGAAGAACATAACCATCTGCTGAAGCGAAAACTGGTGTGCCTATTCCAACTCCAATATCTATACCTCTATGATTACTACTTGCTCCTGCAACTGGTGCACTTCTAGGTCCAAATTTTGATGTTATTACATTATATCCTGAAGATTTATCTGAAACTGGCCATCCAAGAGTTCCAGAAAAGCTTCCACTATAAACTCCAGATGCCTTGTTTGCTTGTGCTCTAATTAAATCTTCTAGTCTATTAATTTCAGCATTGTATTCATCAATTTGTTTTTGTAATTTCTTTTCTTGTGAACTTAATGTATCTACCTTTGCTTGTTTTGAAACCTTTGCTATTTTTAAATTATTTTGCTTTGATTCCATGTCTTTTTTAGTTGAATTTAGTTTAGCTTTATTTTGTTCTAATTCATTTTTTGCTTTTTCTACCTGTTTACTTTGCTCTTCTATTGCGTCCATTTCTTTGTTATCTGCCTCTGCCATTTCTTGCATTCTTGTTTCCATAGCAAAGTAATCCCAAATATTATCAGAAGATAATATTACATCTAAAAATGTAATTTGTCCTTCTTCATAAATTGCAACTAATCTATCTTTTAATAACTGTTGTTTTTCTTCAAGTTCTTTTTGTAGTTTTTCTATTTCTTTAGTTTTAGTTTTTATATTATTTTCTGTTTTAGTTATTTCATCTTGCAAATCTCTTATTTCTTTTTGATATTTCATAATTGATTCATCTAGGTCTTCGATTTCAGCTAATGTATCTTTTTTTTGGCTAGTTACCTTATCTTTTTCTTCTTGTGCATCATCTAGTTTACCCTCTACATCATCTTTTTGGTCTTGATAACTAGCTGCACCTATAACCTGTGTAAGTGAAGTTAATAATAGTAATATTGCGAGTATAGTACATATTATTTTTCTTTTCATAAGCAAATTTCTCCTTTTTCTTTCTCATTTAATAATGATTTTGTATTTTATACATCTAGGTATTTTCTCATTGAAATAGCACTTCCTATTGCACCAATTCCAATTCCTAACGCTAAGTATATTATTACTAAAGGTCCTAAAATTTCATTTATAGTTAATAATGAAGTAAATATTTTTCCTCTTGCTAATGAATTTTCTATTCCACTTGCTACATATTCATAGCCTATACCAAAAATTAATGTACATATTAATACAGCAATTATTCCTATTAACATACCTTCTACCATAAATGGCCATCTAATAAAGCCATTTGTTGCACCAACATATTTCATAATAGATATTTCTTTTCTTCTTGCATGTACTGTTAATTTTATAGTGTTTGTAATAATAAATATTGAAATTAAAACTAAAATAACTAAAATAACAATTGTAATAATTTTTACTCCATCTGCTATTTTTAATAATGCATCTATCATTTCTGATCTAACAACAATATTTGCAACAATATCTGAATCTGCAATTTGACTTTGAACTTGGTCTACTTGAGTTAAATCTGTTAATGTTACTACATAAGATGCTTTAAAAGGATTTCCTTCACCTTCATAGGTAGATAATAAACCTTTCCTTTCTTTAAACATCCTTTTCATTTCTTCTAGTCCTTCTTCTTTAGAAACATATGTAACATTATTAACATAACTTAAACCACGTATTTTATTGCCTAGCTCTGTTACTTGTTCTTCTGTTGCTTCATCATAAATAAAAACTCTCATTCCTTGTTGTTGCTCAACTGTTTGAGTAATGTGGTTAACATTTTGACCAACTATATAAAATATACCAAATATGAACATTGTTGCACACATAATAATTAAAGATGCTATTGTAGATTTTTTGTTTTTAAATACATTTCTAAAGCCTTCTCCTATTAAATAACCAAAAATACTATATCTCACTCTTATACCCACCTTTTTTATCATCTCTTATGATATTGCCTTCTTCAATTTGAATTACTCTTTTTTTCATTCTATCTACAATATCTTTTGCGTGTGTTGCTACTACTACTGTTGTTCCTCTATTATTTATATCATTTAAAAGTGTCATAATTTCCCACGCGGTGTCTGGGTCTAGGTTTCCGTGTAGGCTCGTCTGCAATTAGCATAGATGGATTGTTTACTAATGCTCTAGCAAGTGCAACTCTTTGTTGCTCTCCACCAGAAAGTTCATTTGGATACATTTTTGCTTTATTGCTTAACCCTACTAAAGATAAAACCATTGGTACTTGTCTTCTAATATGTCTTGGAGTAGCTCTTACAATATACATTGCATAAGCTACATTATCGTATACTGTTCTATCTGGTAAAAGCCTAAAGTCTTGAAATACCACTCCCATACTTCTTCTTAAAAAAGGTACTCTTTTTGGTTTTAGAAAAGTAGTATCTTTTCCATTTATAATAATATTTCCTTCTGTTGGTTCTTCTTCTTTTAAAATAAGTTTAATTAAAGTTGATTTTCCTGAACCTGAGCTTCCAACTAAGAAAGCAAATTCACCTTTATCTATTACAAAATTAGCATTGTGTACTGCTTCTGTGCCAGTGCTATATGTTTTACTGACATTTCTAAATTCTATCATTTTTAATAACTCCTATATAGTAAAAATTATTGTTTTTAACACATTTCTACATTTTTTTATTCTTACTCTTTAATCATAACAATAAATAACATTCTTTGCAATAGTTTTTAAAATAAAAAACAGAATAAATTAGCCCTTAAAAGCTAATTATTCTGCTTTTTCTCTTTGTTTCTTACTTTTTTAAAATTCACAAAAAATTTACAATTAATTAGTATTTATATGATGAATTTTGTAATATTTGCTTAATTTTATTGTAATACTCTTTCTACAATAGCATTTTTATCTATTTTAAAATATTTTAAAAGTTCATCTGCTTTGCCAGATTTACCAAATGTGTCTTTTATTCCCATTCTTTCTACTTTTGTAGGATATTCTTCTGATAAAACTTCGCATATAGCACTTCCTAATCCGCCAATTATGCTATGGTCTTCTACAGTAATTATTCTTTTTGTTTCTTTTGCACATTTTATAATAAGCTCTTTATCTATTGGCTTAATAGAAAAAATATCAACTACACGAACATTAATATTTTTGTTTTTAAGTTCTTCTTGTGCTTTTAATGCTTCTGATACTGTTACTCCAGTAGCAAAAATAGTAGCATCTGTTCCATTTCCATGTTGAATTCCTTTTCCAATTTCAAATTTTTGATTTTCTTCATATATAACTGGTGTAGCAGGTCTTGCTAACCTAACATATACTGGTGATTTTATTTTTGATATCTCCTCAATAACCCACTTTGTTTGAGTATCATCAGATGGACTAATTACTGTCATATTTGGAAGTGTTCTCATTAAGCTTATATCTTCTAGCATTTGATGTGTTGCTCCATCTTCTCCAACTGTAATTCCAGCATGAGTTGCACAAATTTTTACATTTAAATTTGGATAGCAAATGCTAGTTCTAATTTGATCATAGGCCCTACCTGCTGCAAAAACTGCAAATGTACTTACATAAGGAATTTTGCCATAAGTTGAAAGTCCTGCTGCTATTCCCATCATGTTTTGTTCTGCTATGCCAACATTTATAAATCTATTTGGAAATTTTTTTGCAAAAATATTTGTTTTAGTTGCACTAGATAAATCTGCATCTAGTACTATAACGTTTTCTTTTTTTTCTCCTAATTCTGCTAAAGCTTCACCATAGCTTTGTCTTGTAGCTATTTTATTTTCAATATTCATTTTTTATTTTCCTTTCTAGACTTTATAAAAATATTTTACTTTAGTTAGCAAAATGCTTTAATTTTAATTCAGTAATTGCTTGTTTATATTGTTCTTCATTTGGAGCTTTTCCGTGCCATGATGCCTCATTTTCCATAAATGATACTCCTTTTCCTTTTATTGTATTTGCTATAATAACACTTGGAACTTCTTTTTTCTGTTTTGCGCTGTCAAAAGCATATATTAAATTTTCTATGTTGTGTCCATCTACTTCTATTACATTAAATCCAAAACTTGCAAATTTTTCCTTAATATCTGTTAAGCCTCCTACATCTTCTACTTTTCCATCTATTTGAAGTCCATTATGATCTAATATAACGCACAAATTATCTAGTTTATTTTTGCTTGCTGCCATAGCAGCTTCCCAAATTTGCCCTTCTTCTATTTCTCCATCTCCAACTAAGCAATACACTCTGCATCCTGCACTTTCCATTTTAGAACCAATTGCCATTCCAACTGCTGCTGATAAGCCTTGTCCTAATGAGCCTGTTGTCATATCTACTCCAGGTACTTTGTTAATATCTGGGTGTCCTTGCAAATTGCTTTCTAATTTTCTAAAGTCTTTTAAAAGTTCTTTTGAAAAATAGCCTCTTTCTGCTAATGTAGCGTATAATGCTGGAGAGCAATGTCCTTTTGATAGTACAAATCTATCTCTTTCTTTTGCATCTGGTCTTTTAGGATCAATGTTCATCTGATTAAAATATAAAACTGCTAAAATATCGCTACACGAAAGTGAACCTCCTGGATGGCCTGACTGAGCATTATAAACTTCCTCTATAATACTAATTCTAATTTCATTTGCAATGTTTTCTAGCGCTTCTACTTTTGTAATTTTCATTATTAATATCATTCCCTTCTTACCTTTGCTTTGCACTAAGTAGTTGCAAAGGAATAAATTGGTTTTTCTATTCATATTTTATTAAAAGCTCTTTTAAAAGTCAAGAGAGCATTATTTTGTTCCAAAAATTCTGTCTCCTGCATCTCCTAAGCCTGGAACAATGTACTTATTTTCATTTAAATGGTCATCTATATGTGCACAATAAATTTGTACATCTGGATGAGCTTTTTCTATTTTTTCAATTCCCTCTGGTGCTGCAATAATAGATAAGAATTTAATTTTCTTTGCTCCTTTAGCTTTTAAAGCTTCTATTGCATCTATACCAGATCCACCTGTTGCAAGCATTGGGTCTAAAATAATAACTTCTCTTTTTTCTAAGTCTTTTGGAACTTTAAAATAATAGTTTACTGGTATAAAGGTTTTTTCATCTCTATACATTCCAATATGACCAATTTTAGCATTTGGAATTACTCTAATTACACCATCTAACATTCCTGTTCCTGCTCTTAGAATTGGAACAAATGCGTATTTATCTTCATCTAGCTTTCCTGTTTGCATTTTGCAAATTGGTGTTTCTATTTCTGTTTGTTCTAATACAGCATCTTTCATTGCTTCATAGCATAAAAACATTGCTATTTCACTAACTAATTCTCTAAATTCCTTTGTTCCTGTATGTTTATCTCTTAATATTGCTAATTTATGCTCAATTAAAGGATGTTTTAATTCTATTGCTTTCATATTATATTACTATATTAGCTTTAAACTATTAAATGTTAGTTTAAAGCTAATAATCTCCTTATATTAAAATTTAGGTTTTATTGGTACCTATATCCAATTTTATTTAATAAATTCATAATATATTTTTATTAGTTTATATATATTTATTAAACTTTCATTTCTTCTTTAGCTTTCTTTTCCTTTTTTTCTGCTTTTTGTTTTTTCTTTGCTTGTATTTCTTCTTCAGATTTTTCTTTTGGAATACAAAGGTTAAGTATAATTCCTACTATAGCTGCTAAGCTCATTCCAGAAAATGCTATTGATAAGTCTCCACTAATAATAGAAACTGTTGCTCCTCCTAATCCAAGTACTAACATAGATGCTCCTACTACTACATTTTTAGGATCTTCAAAGTCTATTTGATTTTTAATAAGTACTTTAAGTCCATTTACTGCAATGAATCCATAAAGTAGAAGTGATACTCCTCCTAAAACTGCATTTGGTATTGTAGAAACTAAAGCTGTGAATTTTCCTAAGAAACCAATTAAAATTGCAATAATTGCAGCTAAGCCAATAACCCATACTGATGCAACTTTTGTCATTCCAACTACTGATGTATTTTCTCCATAAGTAGTATTTGCAGGTCCTCCAAGTAAGCCTGCTATAAATGTTGCAACACCGTCTCCTAATAAGGTTCTATCTAATCCTGGATCTTTTAATAAATCTTTTCCTATAATATTACTTAATGATGTGTGGTCTCCTATGTGTTCACATATTGTTACTAATGCAACTGGTGCAATTGTAATTAATGCTGCAAAGTTTGGTGTATAATTTACAAATGGTATTACAAATTGTGGAATACTAAAGAATGGTGCTTCTACTACTGCTGTAAAATCTACCATTCCTAAAATTACTGATAATACATAACCTGATATAATTCCTACTAAGAATGGAATTACTTTTAAAAATCCTTTTGCTTTTGTCATTACAATTGCTGTTACTAAGAAGGAAACGGCAGCTACTAAAACTGTTTTCCATTCAAATACTGTTCCTTCTGCTAAACCTATTTGGCTAATAGCACTTGGTGCTAAACCTAAACCTATTATCATAATCATTGGTCCAATTACAATTGGTGGTAATAATTTGTCTAGCCAATTTTTTCCTACGAAGTGAATAATTGTTGCTACTACAATATAGATTAAACCTACTGCCATAACACCAACCATTGCTCCTGAAATTCCACCTTTTAAATATGCTGCTGCAAGTGGTGCTATGAATGCAAATGAACTTCCTAAATAAACTGGTGATTTACCTTTTGTACATAAAATGTAAAGTAATGTTCCTATTCCTGATGTAACTAACGCAACTGGAATAGTAAGTACTGTTTCTCCTGCTGCTGAATTTACTAGTATTGGTACTAAAATTGTTGCACCAAACATAGCAAATACGTGTTGAATTGCTAGTACAATCCATTTTGGAATTGATGGTTTTTCGTTAACATCTAAAAGCATTTTAGTTTCTTTCATGTTTTTTCCTCCTTCTTGGAAACTTTTTAGTTTCCTAATTAAAATAAAAACTATTGGGATATGTATTTCCCTTTTTGCAAAAAATAGCAAAACTTATATTTATTTTTTATATGTAAAAAGAAAACACTAATAGTAAATATTAGTGTTTTAAAAAATAAATATATTTAATAATAAAATAAAAAACAAAATTACAGGGACAGTAGCAAAGCTTGCTACTTTTATTTTAGCATATGTTGTTTTTTGTTTTAAAAATTTTGTCATTTTTTGCACCCCTCGAAAGAATTTTACTATAACTTTTTTTAAAATTCAAGGTTTTTTTAGATTTATTTATATATCTCGTAATTTCAGTGCTACAATTTCAAAAAATTAGTAATACTTGATGCATTAGCGTGCTACATTCCAAATTGCTGGACGGAAAGTTGTTGTAGCTGAGGACTTTCCGATCACAATACGCGTTGTATTCCATTCCGTAGTTCGCACAGATTCCGAGAACGCCTGTTCTTGCTGCTAATGGATACTCCGCAGTAGTTTTATACCCATAATAAAAACCAAACCATCTTTGTGTCTCCACCATTGCCATTCCTTTTGTATTTGTTGCATCTTCTTCTCCAGGGTCTGGTAATGTTTCTACATATCTTGTATCTTTATTTTTTATTAAGCTTGTTCTATATTGATTATTACTTGATTCTTCTTCTAATCCTACTGCTATACTACTTGCCGTGAAACAATATCCTGTTTTTCCTAAGTTTATTATTCCTGTTATATTTCCTGTTGTTGATGTGTAATCTGACTTTTCTCCTATTGTTACTGCTGGTCCTGT